>DLOT01000027.1:0-23485 GCA_002479715.1 Ruminococcus sp. UBA7477
CTGCGGCCCCTTGGCCATGACCGTTACACCGAACTCTTTGCTGAGCCGGGTCGCCGCTCCGTATCTGTCAGCAGGAGGCGTTTCGCATCCGCAAAGACGTGCAAGCTCCATCGGGTGCGGTGTCAGAATGATATCGCCGCGTTTGCTTTTCAATATATCTATATTCGCCGAAAGACAATTTATTCCGTCCGCATCAATAATTACAGGACAGGCGCAGGATCTTATCAGGCTCTCCAGCAAGACCGCAGTATCATTCGTTTTGCCCATTCCGCAGCCGAAAAGAACGGCGTCTGCCGTTTCGCATTCTTTCAAAAGAGCTTCTGCGCCCAGACAGCTAGTAAAGCCCTCCCCGTTGGACGGAAGAGGAAGATAGGTCGCCTCAGAAATGCTTGCCGCAAGCCTGTCAACGACCCTTTCGCCTGTGGCTACGCAAACAATGCCGACTCCGCTTCTGAGTGCCGCCAGTGCCGACATAGCCGCAGCTCCGGTATAGCGCTCGCTTCCGGTCACACAAACAAGCTTGCCGAAGGTCCCCTTGTGGCCGTATGAGATCCTGCGCGGCAGACTTTCCTTAGCGTCTTGCAGATCAAAAAGCTCAACTCCGCCTTTTTCCGATGTAATGCCGATATCCGCAACAGTTATCCTGCCGCAGTAATCGACAGCGGGTGAAAGAGCCTGTCCCAGCTTTATGCTGTGCATAACGACAGTTTCGTCAGCCAAAAACGCATTTGAGACCTCGCCCGTAAGCGAATTTACTCCCGAAGGGACATCGCAGGCGAGTCTGTAAGCCTGCGAACAATTGACGGCGTCAATTATTTCGGCGATCGCGCCCGGCATCCCGCCCCTAAATCCCGTTCCGAAAATGCAGTCTATAATAATATCGCTCTCATCAGCTAGTTGTGTAACATCAGCCTGCGAAGCTTCCGTTATCCTTGCTCCGAACATCTCGGCGTACTCACGGAATGCGTTTACCGCAAGATCTGTTTTGGGCTGACCGCAGCAAAGCAATACCGTCGCGTCATNNGCCCGACAAAAGCTGTTCGGCTGCGACAAAGCCGTCACCCCCGTTATTTCCGTTTCCGCAAAGCAAAAACACTCTGCGGCGCATTTTTTCGCGGCAGAGCACCAGAGCGCGGCGAGCCAGAGCCTCACCTGCGCGGTTCATCAAAATATCAAGCGGCACGCCGCAGCCCTTTTCAGCTTCGGCCATCATTTTCGGCGTTAAATATGTCATAGCACATTGTTCTCCTTTGAAAAAGCGATCACGGTTGCGCTCGCCAGANNGGCGGTATGGGTTATCGAAACCGAAAAATCAAGATTCATTTTCTCGGCGATCTGCAATGCATTGCCCGTAAGTCTTATATACGGTGCGCCCAGCGCATCACGCAGAACCTCGACCTCCGAAAGCTTAAAGTTTCTGACTCCCGTTCCGAGAGATTTTGAAAATGCCTCCTTAGCCGCCCAGTTTCCCGCCATAGACGGCAGGGGGTGAGCCATAGCCGAAAACATTTCGCGCTCTGCCTCGGAGTAGACCATCTTAACAAATCTTTCGCGGCAAACGCTTTTCTCTATTCTTGCAAGCTCGACCAGATCGGTCCCGACCCTAAGCATTATTATCTCACCGAGCTGCGGAGCTCCCGCGGGAAAAACGGTTTCATTTCCTCAACAAACTCCTCGTTCGGCGTAAAAACAAGCCAGCAAACGCCCAAGGTCTTATGCTTACACTGCAAGAAGTAGTCGTCATTGGTTTTGAGGTTATTCGATGCGTCGATAACAGTCGCGTCGGAGGACAAGATCTCGGCGCGCTTCTCGTCGGTCATTCTGCCGAACTGCGTAAGCGTTTGCATAGAAATTGTTGCAAGGCGCTTTCTTTTGCGCTTGCCCATGATCTTATCTATATCCATATCCCCGTTGACGAAGATATACTCATACTCAATGCGCTTCATGGTCGCGTAGTAATAGCAGCCGTAGAAAGCGAAGCCGATCGCGAAAATCACAAAGCCCATAAAGCTTGCGATATAGCCCATAAAAATCACAGCGAGTGCGGTCACAAAGCAGCAAAGAAAAATCAGCCCGAATATTTTGAGCTTATCCTTTCCGTCCTGATAGCGGGTTATCATATATTCTTTAATAGAATCCATATCGTCAATACCTCCTGTTTTATTTAGTATAGCACATCTCTTTGACAAATGCAACAAAAAAATAAGACCCCGCCGAAACAGGGTCTTATAATAAGCTGTAATCAGATTACTTCTTCTTTGTAGCTACAACAGCAGCACCGGCGAGAGCAAGACCTGCGAAAGCAAGACCGGCTGTTACGCCTGTGTCAGGTGTGTCATCGGAAGGAGTGTCAGGAGTTGAAGGCTCATCCGGTGTTTCTCCGCCGCCGGCAAGATCATCAGCAGTCAGAAGCTTAACGCCTACAAGCTTAGCATTCTTTGTGCTCCAGTCCTGCATCCAAACCTGAGCATAAGTATCCTCAGCCTTGAAGATTGAAGAACCGTCTTCTCTCTTGAAAGTTCCCTTGTAAACGCCGTCGGAAACCTTTTCAAGTGTGATCTCCTTAACAGGTTCGCCGTTCTCATCAAGAGCCTTAGGTGTCCACTCGTGCTGCTCCCAAGAGGTAGAATCAGAGTTGAAGCCAAATCCGCCGCCAACCCATGTTTCTCCGCCGCCTGCACAGTCAGCAGCCTCAGCTTCATTAAGTTCCAGTGTGAATTCTACTGCAACATACTGAGCCAGATCAGCGCCCTTGTCGTTAAAGGGGCCGTTTTCGCCCTTTGACTCGTCACCGATAAGGAATGCTGTAGCGCCATCCTTGATGTTCTCGGCAGGAACGTCAAATGCAGCAGAAGCAGAAATCGCCATTGTTGCTGCAACTGCCATAGCGGCCATAGCAGCCAACACTTTTTTCATTTTCATTTCGTTTTCCTCCATTTTAATTTGGTATAGGAATTGCATATTAATTTAATTACAATTCTTGTAACTATTATAACACCCTAATTTTAATTTGTCAACGCTTTTCGTCTGCTTTTTATCACATATTTGCTTGCTATGTTTTGTAAATGTTGCATAAGATAACGATTTCACGACTCTTTATAAACGAAAAAGCGCGCCCTCATAAAAGAGCACGCGCTTTCATCACTGTAAATTATTCGGCAATGGGAGAGAGTGTTACACTCAGTATGTTCAGACCGCTTACTTGGAAGATCAAACCGCCCCAAGCTGTGCCGTCCTCTGCCTCAGCCATGTTTTCCTCAAGATACTTGATTCCTTCGGCTGTCAGAGTGAATGTGATCGGGTCTGCCGGCCATGTTCCGTCATCGTTGGGGATAAGCTCAACAAATCCGTCAGACTTAACATAGTATGTTCCCTCATAGTCATCGGGATACTCGTTCTCCTTGAACTCCTCGCAATCGAAGATAACGTATTGTGTTCCCTCGGGAGCTTCGGCATAAAGCTTAGCCCAGCCGTTAGCGTTTCCGACACCAAATTTGTTCTGTTTAAGATACTGCTCGCCGGCCGCAGGGTCCTTCATATCTATCGACTTATAGTACTCGAAGTTAAGAGTTACCTGGCATCCTGTTTCCTCATATTGCTTGAGGTAGTCAACGCTGAAGAAATTAAGCTCTGTTCCTTCGTCGTCAATAACGAACATAGGAGTCTGCCAGTCACCGGGATACTCTCCGTTGGTGTTGAGTGTTCCATTGAACTCTGCAACAGGATCTACTTCGGAATCTGCTGCGGTTGTTGTTTCATCGGGAGCCTCGGAAGACTCGGTAGCTGTTGTCGTTTCATCGGGAGCTTCGGAAGAATCCGGAGCTGTCGTTGTTTCAGCAACCGAAGAATCGGGTGTGCTGTCCGCCTGTGAAGCCGGAGTCGATGAAGAATCGGAATCTCCGCAGGAAGCAAGCATCGTCATAGCCATTGCAAGAGCCATCAAAGCTGCAAGTTTCTTTTTCATAATGTTCTTACCTTTCTGTTATTCGGCAGCAGGCTCACTGAGTGTAAGCTTGTTAACGATAACGCCGTATGTCTGGAGAACAAGGCCGCCGTAAACCGAGCCGTCTTCATTTGTTGTAGCGCAGTCGATCATAGCCTGGATGCCCTCAGGTGTGATGGTGAATGTGATCTCATTAGTATCCCACTCCCATGTTTCTGTGCCCTTCTGCTGGCAAAGAACGATGAATCCGTCGGACTGCATAAAGTACTGACCTTCCCAGTCCTCCTTGAGTTCTCCGCCCTTATCAACTCTTGCGTCAAGCTCCTCAGCAATTCCGGTCATGTAAGCCGTTCCCTCGGGAGCATCAGCGTAAATCTTTGCCCAGTTGCTTGCAAAGCAAGGACCGATAAGGTAGTAATCCATATACTTTTCACCGGCTGCAGGGTCCTTCATATCTATTGCCTTAGCAAATGAATAGTCAAATGTTACCGTGCATCCTGTCTCCTTGAAAGGCTCGAAGTTAGCAAGATCGATCCAGGCATTTACTGTTCCCTCATCGTCTGCGACAAAGTTAACGGCAGCCCAGTCGCCGGGATTCTCACCGTCGGAAATGAACTCGGTCTGAGGGCCTGCAGGCGTTTCGGGTTCTGCTGTTGTTGTTTCATCGGGAGCCTCGGAGGACTCAGGAGCAGTTGTTGTTTCATCGGGAGCCTCGGAAGAATCGGGAGCTGTCGTTGTTTCAGCAACCGAAGAATCGGGTGTGCTGTCCGCCTGTGAAGCCGGAGTCGATGAAGAATCGGAATCTCCGCAGGCAGCAAGCATTGTCATGGACATGGCAAGTGCCAAAAGTGCTGCAAGTTTCTTTTTCATAATAACTTACCTCCATTAAATATTGTGCGCCGCCTAAGGCGCTGATTTTTGAGCTTTTGTAAAGCTGCTACTTTACAAAATAAATTATATCATTTCGCAAATTAAATGTCAACAGCAATAAAACAAGCAATTTCCCGAAATGTTTTTGCCTTTTTTATGCACCATGCATAAGTAAACGTTATCATTTTGGAAAAATAGTGATTGATCGTTTACATGATTTTACTCTCACACGCGCATCGCAGATCTGCATAGAAGCATACGTGCGGTGTTTTTTCGCCTTGACGCTCCCACACGGAGATATGCCGGCAAAAGAAAAGGCTGCGGCCTCCATGGGCACACAGCCTTTGTACATTCGTTTAGTTGTTTACGCGCACCGGGCTTTTCCGCTGCGTTCAGATAATATCAGGTTATCTCTTGACCTTGATAACAATTCCTATAACTGCCGCCAGAACGACCACGCCGCCGCATATACCGAGAATTATCGGGAGCTTGGAGCTTTCCTCAGCCTCGGAAGAAGTTGCAGTGCTTGTTTCAGCCTGTGCAGCGGAGCTTTCTTCTGCCACCGGGCTTTCGTCAGCTGCGGAGCTTGAATCTGCAACCGAGCTGTCATCAGCCGCAGAGCTTGAGTCTACTGCCGAGGAGCTGTCATCGGCTTCAGAGCTTGAGTCTGCCGGTGCAGGTTCATCGGAGGGTGCGCCTGTGCCTGAAATAAATTCAATAACTTCGCCCTCATAGCCTTCAACCTTATCGTTGGGCAGGCCGGAAACAGTGAACTTGATAATAACGGGATCGGTGGTTTTCCATGTCAGGCATTCATAGTCTGCGCCGCGAAGATCTATCTGCTCCGACGCCCAGCTGTTAACTACCTTGACCGCAGAGCCTTTCTTTCCGTTGTCTTCAACGCCCGCCTCAGCCGCGCTCAGATCAAATTCCTGTCCGTCCTGAGTATAGCTTACAAGCTTGATCTGCATATCGGGATAATCGGTGAAAGAATATGTTTCGTCATCGTTCTTTGTAACGGGAATGTTGGTATCAAGGCCTATCCATCCCATCAGCGATTCATCAAATTCGCACCACCAGCCCTCAAGAGAGACCTCATATGTGCCGTTGCCTGTGATATTGACATCGTGGCAGGTCGCATTAAGCTCTGTCGTGCCGTCCTCCCCAAAAAGCTTTTCACCGACGATATCTCTGTGCTCCCAGGAGTCACGAACCTGGAAGGAAACTCCCGCCATACCGTATACGGTCGGCTCGTCGGCAGATGCTGTCATTGTAGCGAGCATGGATCCCGCAACTGCTGCGGCTGAAAGAGCCGCGATAACCTTTTTGAAGTTCATATAATTACCTCCGTTTCTAAGCCGCACTTTTGTGCGCAGCCTAACTTGTCTGTAACGTTTTGCCGTTATTTATCAGTTACCGAAGATCCCCCACCAGGCAAGGGATCCCGGACTGCTTTCGTATCACATTCCTCTCTTAACGTAGGTGGTGTGAAGAATGTGGTGTGCCTTCTCGGAGCCGGGCTTGCCGAGGTATTCGGCGTAAAGCTCCTTGATAGCAGGGTTTTCATGCGACTTTCTTATCGGCATATTCGCATCAAGATCATAAAGGACCTTAGCTCTCTTAGCGCGGATATCAACGGTATTCCTTACATGNNCGCAGCCGCCGGGGCAACCCATGATCTCAATGAACTGATAGTCGGCCTCGCCGCTCTCAACCTTCTTCAGAAGCTCCTTGGCATTTGCAAGACCCGAAGCGACAGCGACCTTGACATTCATACCTGCAACATCATAAGCCGCCTCCTTGATGCCTGCCGTTCCGCGGACATCGGTAAAGTCGAGCTGCTTGAGCTCCTCGCCTGTGAGCGCTTCAACGGCTGTTCTCAGCGCAGCCTCCATAACTCCGCCCGTAGCGCCGAAGATAACGCCTGCGCCTGTCGAAAGGCCGAGCGGCTNNCATCAGGAAGATCATTGAACTTGATGCCTGCCTTGTCGATCATTCTGCCAAGCTCTCTTGTTGTCAAAGCATAGTCAACGTCCGGTACTCCTGCCGCGTTCTCGTCATCTCTGCCGATCTCGAACTTCTTGGCAGTGCAGGGCATGATCGCAACAACAACGATGTCCTTGGGATCAAGACCCATTTTCTCTGCATAATATGTCTTGGCTGTTGCGCCGAACATCTGCATCGGCGACTTGCAGCTTGAAAGATTGTCTGTCAGCTCGGGGAAGTAATGCTCACAGTACTTGACCCATCCGGGCGAGCAAGAGGTGATAAGCGGAAGCTTTCCGCCGTTCTTGACTCTCTCAACAAACTCATTTGCCTCTTCCATAATGGTAAGGTCGGCAGCAAAGTCGGTATCAAATACCTTATCGAAGCCGAGTCTGCGGAGCGCAGCGACCATCTTGCCCTCAACGTCGGTGCCGATCGGGTTTCCGAAGCACTCGCCGAGTGCGGCTCTTACTGCGGGGGCTGTCTGAACAAGCACTGTCTTTGAAGGATCTGCGATAGCGGCAAAAACGTCGTCGATAGACTCTTTTTCTCTCAAAGCGCCTGTAGGACATACCGCGATGCACTGACCGCAGGATACGCAGCTCGTGTCGGCAAGACCGCTTTCAAAGCTTGTGCCTATGATCGTTCTGAAGCCTCTTTCGTTTGCGCCGATAACGCCGACGCCCTGAACCTTCTCGCAAACCGCAGAGCAGCGGCGGCAAAGGATGCACTTACCGTTATCTCTTATCATATGGGCAGAGGATGCGTCGATCTCGGTTTCGGTTCTTGCTCCGCTGAAGCTGGAGTCGTCAACGCCCAGAGAGTGGCAGAGCTTGAGCAGCTCGCAGTTACCGCTTCTGACACACGACAGACACTTCTTGTCGTGGTTTGAAAGGATAAGCTCAAGGGTCATCTTTCTCGACTCAAGAACCTTGGGGCTGTTAGTATAAACCTCCATGCCCTCGTTTATCGGATATACGCAGGAAGCGACAAGGCTTCTTGCGCCCTTTACTTCAACTACGCAGATACGGCAGGCGCCGATTTCATTGATGTCCTTCAGAAAGCAAAGGGTCGGGATTTCTATTCCGGCGATTCTTGCAGCCTCAAGGATTGTTGAACCCTTGGGTGCGGACACGGGAACGCCGTTGATCTTAATATTTACCATTTCCATTGTAACTTTTCCTCCCTCTTACTTCTTGGAAATTGCCTTGAACTTGCAGTTATCCATGCAAGCGCCGCACTTAACGCACTTGTCCGGATCGATCGCCATAGCGGGCAGCTTCTTGCCGGGCGCTATGTAGTCGGTCTTGGTAATTGCGTTTGCGGGACAGTTTCTGGCGCACATTCCGCAGCCTATGCACTTCTCCTTCTCGATCTCATATCTGAGCAGGTCCTTACATACGCCGGCAGGGCACGTCTTATCCACAACGTGGGCAATATACTCATCTCTGAAATAGCGGAGCGTAGAAAGCACCGGGTTCGGGGCTGTCTGTCCGAGTCCGCAGAGAGAGTTCTCTTTGATGTAGTAGCAAAGCTTTTCGATCTTGTCAAGATCCTCCATGGTCGCCTGACCCTTTGTGACCTTATCGAGCATTTCGAGAAGTCTTCTTGTACCGATACGGCAGGGGGTACATTTACCGCATGACTCATCTACCGTGAACTGGAGGAAGAACTTGGCGATATCGACCATACAGTTATCCTCGTCCATAACGATAAGTCCGCCCGAGCCCATCATAGAGCCGATAGCGAGCAGGTTATCGTAGTCGATCGGAACATCGAGGTTTTCGGGAGAAATGCATCCGCCCGAAGGTCCGCCTGTCTGAGCGGCTTTAAACTTCTTGCCGTTGGGAATACCGCCGCCGATCTCCTCAATGATCGTGCGAAGCGTTGTTCCCATCGGGATCTCAACAAGTCCCGTATTGTTGATCTTTCCGCCGAGAGCGAATACCTTTGTTCCCTTGGACTTCTCGGTACCCATTGAAGCGAACCACTCTGCACCGTTAAGAATGATCTGGGGAACGTTTGCATATGTTTCAACATTGTTGAGGATAGTCGGTCTTGCGAACAGACCCTTGACAGCCGGGAAAGGAGGACGGGGTCTGGGTTCGCCTCTGTTGCCCTCGATCGAGGTCATCAGAGCAGTTTCCTCGCCGCAGACGAAGGCTCCGGCACCGAGTCTCAGACCGATATCGAAATCGAAGCCCGTTCCGAAGATGTCCTTACCGAGAAGGCCGTATTCGTGAGCCTGATTTATAGCGATCTCCAAACGCTTAACAGCGATCGGATACTCTGCTCTTACATAGATATAGCCCTGTGAAGCGCCGATAGCATAGCCTGCGATTGCCATAGCTTCAAGAACAACATGAGGGTCGCCCTCGAGAACCGAACGGTCCATAAATGCGCCCGGGTCGCCTTCGTCGGCGTTGCAGCAAACATACTTCTGTCCGCCGTCCTGAACGAAGTTTCTTGCCATCTGCCACTTTCTGCCCGTCGGGAAGCCCGCACCGCCGCGTCCGCGGAGGCCGGAAGCCAGAATGGTATCAATGACCTGCTCAGGGGTCATCTCAGTCAAGACCTTACCGAGAGCCTCATATCCTCTCGTGCCTATGTATTCTTCGATATTTTCGGGGTTGATTACGCCGCAGTTACGCAGTGCGATTCTGTGCTGATGTCTGTAAAAGTCTGTATCCTGAATGGACTTGACCTCGCCGTTTTCAACCGTTTCGTCATAAACCAAGCGGTTAACGACACGACCCTTTACAAGATGCTCGGAAACGATCTCCTCAACGTCGTTTTCCGTAACTCTCGAATAGAATGTTCCCTCCGGATAGATGATCATGATCGGGCCGAGAGCGCAAAGTCCGTGGCAGCCCGTCTTAACGACCTGAATTTCCTTGTCAAGACCGTTTTTGGCGATCTCGAAATTCAGCTTGTCGATGATAGCCTGACTTCCCGAGGAAGTACAGCCTGTTCCGCCGCAGACCAGAACGTGTGAACGATACATAATTCGTACTCCTCCTTATTTTACTTGAATGTATATTCCGCGACAACCTGTCCGCGCATAAGGTGCTTATCAATGACCTCCTGCGCCTTCTCCGGCGTCATTTTAATGTATGTGACCTTTTCCTTGCCGGGCTCCATGATCTCTACGATCGGCTCATACTGGCAAAGTCCTATGCAGCCCGTCTGGGTAACTACGACCTTATCGCTGAGACCGTTGGCGGCAACGCCCTCGGCAAATGCGTTAAGAACAGGTCTTGCTCCCGATGCTATTCCGCAGGTAGCCATACCTACTATAACTCTTGTTGTTTCTGCGTCCTCCTTGCGAAGTCCGACCTGATTCTGCATCTTTTCGCGTATAGCCTTGAGTTCTTCCAAAGATTTCACTTAAATCACCATTCCTCATTATAAATTGTGCGAAAGGCTGCGGCTACAAAAGCTTGCCCGCATCTGCCTCGCGCTTGTTCTCGGCAAGATAGTCCCTTATATAGTCCGAAACCTCGGGAACATCAAAAGGCACTCCTCCGAGTATCTCCCTGAATTCCCGCGTATCCAAAACGAACCCTCTGCCGTCAACCGTGTAGCTGTAAATAAAGTCTGTGTCAGCGTTCAATGTGACAAGGCTGTGGACCGTCGAGGTCATATCCCCGAGCGGCATTCTGTCGATATTTGATATCTGAAAGGTCGCGGTCACCGTTGTGCCGACGCCCTTTTCGGAGGCAATCGAGAAAGTTCCCCCCGCGCTTTCGGCAGCCAGCTTGAAAAACGACACTCCCAGCCCGACCTTCCTTGTAGTTCTGGTCGTGTAAAACGGATCGCAGACTCTTGCAAGCTGCTGCTCGTCCATTCCGCAGCCGTTGTCCTTAATAACTATCGTCATCAGGTCTTTTTCATAGCTCGCATCAACAGATATTTCAATAAGCGACGCCTTTGCCTTGACGGAGTTCTGAGCAACGTCAAGCACATTGAGCGAAAGCTCGGTCATCATCAGTCTTTATATTTGGCAAGTATGCCCTCGATCTCTCCGACGGTCAGCCGTCCGTATACGTCGTCATTGATAGTCATAACCGGAGCGAGACCGCACGCGCCGATGCAGCGGCAGTCTACAAGAGTAAACTTTCCGTCGGCAGTGGTTTCTCCGCCGCCAATACCCAGAACCTCGCTGATCTTGTTGTAGATGTCGCCGCTTCCCTTAACGTAGCAGGCGGTACCCAGACAAACGGAAATCGTGTACTCTCCCTTCGGGTAAAGTGAAAACTGAGAATAGAAGGTTACAACGCCGTAGATCTTCTCCATGGATATGTCCATTTCAGTGGCGATAATCTTCTGAACCTCGACAGGCAGATAGCCGTAAATTCCCTGCGCCTTCTGAAGAATAGGCATAAGCGCGCCCTTGTCGGCCTTATGCTCCGCGATAACCTTGCGCAGCTCAGCTTCCTGCTCAGCTGTTCCCTTGAACGGGATAGCTATGTTTTTAGCCATTTCAAAACCTCCTGTAAAATTTATATGCACTCATGGCAAGCATAATAATGGGTGCAGCACCGGCGCTTTATCGCGCGCAGTATCACACATTAAATATTATAGCACAATTACTTTGAAAATGCTATAAACATTTCTAACATACAAATCGCATATTTTTTGTGCAACTTCGACATTTTTCACAGTCGCCCGCTTTATCACGCTAAATATTTTACTATTTGCACAAAAAAAGCCCCGCAAAATCTAATTATCGGGCATTGAAAAAGTCTGAAAAAAATGTTATCATAGTATAAATATATTTGTTTCGCGTAACGGTACATAATCCAAAAAAGTAAGGAGTTTTTTCTATGACGATTGCCGACATTAAAAACTATCTGGACGCCGAGGTTCTTTGCGGGGAGGAGCTTATGTATAAGGAAGTACATACCGCCTGCGGCTCGGACATGATGAGCGACGTTCTGGCTTATGTGAAGGATCAGTCGGTTCTGCTGACAGGTCTTTGCAACCCACAGGTCGTGAGAACGGCCGAAATGATGGATATTATCTGCCTTTGCTTTATAAGAGGAAAGCGTCCCTCACAGGAGGTCATCGACCTTGCCAGTGAACGCGACCTCGTGGTACTGGCTTCCTCAAAGAGAATGTTTGAAGCCTGCGGTATTCTTTATGCAAACGGCTTGGCAGGAGGTGCCGTTCTTGAGTAATCTTGTTCTTAAATACACCGTTGACGCGGAGGATTTCACCCGTGCGGGAGAAGCGTCGAGCGATGTCAAGGGCAAGCTCAAAAGAATGGGTGTTCCGCCCGACGCGGTCCGAAAGGTCGCCATCGCTATGTATGAAGGTGAGATCAATATGGTTATCCACGCGGACGGCGGCGAGATAACCGTTGAAATAACGCCGTCGCAGATCATAATGATCTTAGCCGACAAGGGTCCCGGGATCAAGGATATCGACAAGGCAATGCAGGCAGGTTGGTCAACAGCCTCGGAAAACGTCAGGGCCTTGGGCTTCGGTGCGGGAATGGGTCTGCCTAATATGAAAAAATATTCCGACGAAATGAAAATCGACACGGTCATCGGCGTCGGAACGACTGTTACTATGAAAGTAAACATCTGACCGGTTATTTTGCAAATTCTAACGATTGGAGGCGACAGCCTTGGAGGAAAACTTTACAAACTCCGTCAGGCTTGACCCCGATTTATGCATGGGCTGCATAAACTGTATCAAGCGATGCCCGACGCAGGCGATCAGAGTCCGCAACGGCAAGGCACATATAATCAAAGACTTCTGCATAGACTGCGGCGAATGCATAAGGGTATGCCCTCACCATGCGAAAAAGGCTTATTATGATTCGCTTGACGTTATCGACCGATACAAATACAAGGTCGCGCTGCCGGCACCGTCCTTCTACGCCCAGTTCAACAATCTCGACGACACGAATATCGTCCTGCGCGCACTCAAGCTTATGGGCTTCGACGATGTTTACGAGGTTTCGGCGGCAGCAGAGCTTGTTTCGGAGCTGACGCGCGACTACATAGAAAAGCACCGTGAAAACGCGCCTTTCATCTCAACGGCCTGTCCGTCTGTGGTAAGGCTTATTCAGGTGCGCTTTCCAAACCTTCTGGAGCATATGCTGCGGGTGAACGCGCCCGTTGAGATCGCCGCCTCCGAAGCAAAGCGTATAGCTATGGAGAAAACCGGTCTGCCCGCCGAGGATATAGGAGTCATATTCATTTCCCCATGCCCTGCAAAGGTGACCTCGGTTAAAAGCCCTCTGGGCTATGACAAGAGCGCGATCGACGCCGTTATCGCCATAAAAGAGGTCTATCCGAAGATCCTGCCTCTGATGCTCCGTTCAATGAACGACAGCACCGAGCTGTCGCATTCGGGAAAGATCGGTATAAGCTGGGGAGCCTCGGGCGGTGAAGCAAGCGGACTTCTGCTTGACAACTATCTCGCAGCCGACGGTATCGAGAATGTTATCAAGGTATTGGAGGATCTGGAGGATCAGAAGATCTCACACCTTGAGTTTATCGAGCTGAACGCCTGCGCGGGCGGCTGCGTCGGAGGCGTCTTGCAGGTCGAAAATCCTTATGTCGCCAAAGCAAAGCTGAAGCAGCTTCGCAAGTATATGCCAGTTGCAAAATCGCATATCGGGCAGTTTATGCCCTGCAACGCATATATCGAGCATGAGATCGAGTATAAGCCGGTTTTCAACCTCGGCGAGAATTTTGCCGACGGGCTGAAGAAAATGGAACAGGTCGAGGAGATCTGCAAGCGGCTTCCGGGACTTGACTGCGGCTCCTGCGGAGCGCCAACCTGCAAGGCTCTTGCCGAGGATGTCGTTCGCGGGGTCGCACATGAGAAGGACTGCGTTCACCTGCTTCGCGAATACATCCACAAAATGGCAAATGATCTGGGTGATATATGATCCGGAGGTCTGGATATGGCTGTAAATGAGTTTACAGAACTTATTGAAAAAATTCTGTTCTTGATATTATTTTTATTGAAGGTATGGTTTGAATTATGAACGTAAATGAACTTATTGAAAAGGCGGGCTTCAAGCCGCTTAACGTCGCATCGGGCGACAGAGAGATCAGCGGAGTTTATAACTGCGACCTTATGAGCGTTGTTATGTCAAAAGGCTTTCCCGGTGCGGCTTGGGTGACCATTATGGCAAATATAAACGCCGTTGCGGTCGCGGCTCTGACCGATATGGCCGTCATAGTCCTTGCCGAGGGGGCGGCTCTCGACGAAGTAATGATAGAAAAAGCCAAGGCTCAGGATATACACGTTTTGCAGTCCGATAAGCCTATCTTTGAAACCTCGCTTGAAATATACAAGCTGATAAACAATGCTTAGCCTGTCCTATGACCTGCACATCCACTCCTGCCTTTCCCCCTGCGGCGACGACGAAAGCACTCCCGCAAACATCGTCGGCATGGCTTATGTCAAAGGTCTTGACGTCATAGCCCTGACAGATCACAACGCTGCGAGAAACTGCGTTGCGGCAAAGGAGGTCGCCGACGCCTATGGCATAACCCTGATATGCGGAATGGAGCTGACCACAGCGGAGGAATGTCACGTCGTTATGCTGATGCCTACACTGGAAAAGGCTCTCGAGCTTGACGAATATGTTCACAGCAGACTTAGCCCCGTCAAAAACGATCCGGATATTTTCGGCAGGCAGGAAATAAGAAACAGCGATGACGAGCTGATCGGTACGGAAGATCTGCTGCTCATAAACGCAACGGAGATATCTTTCACCGAGGCGTTTGACCTCGCGGACAGCTTCGGCGGAGTGGCTCTCCCAGCACACGTTGACAAATCAACGACCTCGGTCATCTCAAATCTCGGCTTTGTACCGCCGGAATGCACGTTCAAGACCGCAGAGTTCAAGGATATCGGGAAAGTCGAGAGCTACAGGAGGCTTTACCCATATTTTCAGGGGTGCAAGATAATCACAAGCTCTGACGCACATTACCTTGCGCACATAAACGAGCCTGTGAATTTCATACACGCACGGGAGAAGTCGGTCGAGGCAATAATTGACGCTATAAAAAATCCGCCGTCTTTGGCGGAATAAACAAACAAAACCGCGCATATCATACTGTAAGCCTTAAAAGGAGATGTATGATATGCGCTTTGTTGATAAGCTCAAATATGCCGCTGCCGCGGTCTTATCGGCCGGCATCACACTGGGACTCTCCGCTCTGGCAACTCCAAACAGCCGAGAGGTTTACGAAAGCCTTAACAAGCCTTTTTTCGCCCCTCCGGGATGGATATTTCCTGTAGTATGGACTTTGCTTTTCGCTCTGATGGCGGTTTCGTCTTATATCGTTATGAGCGGAGGCGCGCCGAACCGGAAAAAAGCCCTCGCCACCTACTTCGCCCATTTGCCCGTAAACTTTTTGTGGGGCGTCATTTTCTTTGGTATGCGCAGTTTCACGCTTGCATTTCTGTGGATCCTGCTTTTGCTCGCTTGGGTTATCTGCTACACCTGCGAATTTTTCAAAACCGGCAGGCTCGCCGGACTTTTGCAGATACCCTATATAGCATGGGTGAACTTCGCGGCGGCGCTGAATTTAGCCGTTGTCATTCTCAACTGACAGCCTTTTAGAGATCTCAAGAATAAGGCTTTCCGCAGAAGCGTTTACGCGGTCAAAATCCATAGCTCCGATATAGTATTCTTCCAGATCGTCATGTATGGACTTGGCCTGTTGAAGCGTCCGCACAGCTTCGTCAAGAAGCTTTGTGCAGGCGCTTTTATTCATTCTCAGGCGCGGCTTCTTATCGTTTGCACCGGAATAGTATTTCTGTAAGTTCAGCTTTATGCCCTCGTATTTTGAAAGACCGTTTACGGGAGTGGCAGCCGCANNCCGCAAAAGCGACGCCCGCTTCTTTTATCACAACGAACTCATACACGCTTTGCGTGAAAAGATTGCACTTTCCGACCGTTACGTTATAGCCCCTGTCAGCCGCGCAGCTGCAAAGCTTTTTCAAAAATACATCAGCCGCGCAGAAGTATTCATCGGTCAGCAAAAAGACCTTTCCGCACTCGTCGAGCGTTGCAGTCCGGGTAAAATATCCCTTCGGCGAAACCGCCGCCAGAAGCGACAGCTCCACTCCTCCGTCCTTATCCTTTGACGGCAGCAGCTTATCGGCTGTTTTTTCCGCCAGCTCCTCGGTTTTTTCACGCATAAGGCTCTCCTCCGCGACTGCATAGGTATTGTCGCAAAGGCTGCCTGCCGCCGTGATGTAAGCTCTGGCTCTGTCCATATGCTCCCTGTGGTTAAGGGTCGCGCCGATGATCTCCGCGGTGTGGGATTTAAGCAAGTCGGCATTCCAGAACTCGCCGAGGTTAAGGATCTTTTGCTTGACTGCCGGGAAATCGGGGTCAAAGGTATGAGGCGAGGTCCCGTCAACGACAAGAGCCTTTGCGTCTTTTACATAAACGGCATCAAGACTGTCCGGGTCGGACGAACAGAAGTACAGATCCGCTCCGTTTTTTTCAAATCTTGCTGCGATTTTTTTCATCAGCGAGGATTTTCCCGTTCCCGCGCCGCCCTTGAGTATGCAGGTGAATACGCCTTCTGCGGCAATGAGTCTTTTGAAGTCACTGCGAAATCCCTCCGCAGCCGCCGAGCCTAAAAAGTATTCCGACATATGTATTCCTCCGGATATTTATTCAGCATAGATCGCTGTATTTTAAGTATAAGCAGTTTCAGCCGTCGTCCGATTTTTATGATACTGCGGTCTGTAAAACTTTTTATACCTGCTTTATTTTATGAAGAATATCCCCTGTCGGTCACTTCCTTGCCGACAAAAAAGCAGCAGCGCTCATCATTCGTTATGTCGGCGGTAGTCACGTTTTCAAGGCAGCATACGCCGTCCTTCTGATACAAACAGCTTTCATCACACAAAATAAAATTCACAGCAAAGCCCCCTTATGAAGCTATGCTGTGAATTTTGTCCGCGATTATTCGGCTATGAAAAAATTGCCGTCATGTTCTGATCTGACCGTTTCCGTTGATGAGCCACTTTACGGTCGTCAGCTCCTTCAGTCCCATAGGGCCGCGCGCATGGAGCTTCTGAGTGGAAATGCCTATCTCAGCGCCCAGACCCATTTCCTCTCCGTCGGTAAATCTTGTCGAGCAATTTACATAAACGCAGGCAGCATCGACCCTTCTCTGAAACTCCTCGGCGGCATACAGGCTCTCGGTGATTATGCACTCGCTGTGACCCGTCGAATACTTGCGGATATGCTCGATCGCCTGTGCAAAATCGTCAACGACTCTCACTGCAAGAATGTAATCGTCAAATTCCGTGGCGTAATCCTCCTCGGTAACATCTATTACATCGGCGCCCAAAATCATCTTTGTCAGCCTGTCACCCCGTATCTCGACCGCGTGCTTGTCCAGCCGCTTTTTGAGTTTAAGCAAAAACCTTTCGGCAACGCTTCTGTGAACAAGGCAGGTTTCGATCGCATTACATACAGACGGACGCTGTGTCTTGGCATTGTCGGCGATCTCAACCGCCATATCCAGATCGGCGCTCTCGTCAACATAAATATGGCAGTTGCCCTTGCCCGTTTCGATAACCGGCACAGTCGCATTTTTTACAACCGCATCTATCAGCCCTGCGCCGCCCCTCGGGATCAGCACGTCAATAAATCCGTTTGCCTTCATCATCATAGTCGCGACCTCGCGGGCAGTGTTTTCAACAAGCTGGATGATATCCGGATTAAAGCCCGCTCTCTCAACAGCGGCTCTCATCAGATCCGCAAGGCATTTGTTGGAATGGTATGCCTCGCTTCCGCCGCGCAGAATAACAGCATTTCCGCTCTTCAGGCAGAGCGCCGCGGCATCAACGGTAACATTCGGCCGAGCCTCATAGATCATTCCCACCGTTCCCAAAGGAACTCTTGTTTTCACAACTCTTATGCCGTTGGGACGAACGCCACCGCCGTCTACCATACCGATTGGGTCATCAAGCTTTGTCAGCGATTCGCAGGCATTCGCAATAACGTCTATTCTGGTTTCGTTGAGCATAAGCCTGTCGAGCATCGCCTGCGACATACCCTTTTTGCGGGCATTGTCTATGTCGATACGGTTTTGTTCGATTATCTTATCTGAGCTTCTTCTCAGAATATGAGCGATCTCGGAGAGCGCATCGTTTTTTTGCGCGGTCAGCGCCGCCGCAAGCTCAGAACGCGCTTCTCGCGCGCGGGTTCCCAGCACCTCGATATAATTCAGAGTGTTCATTTCATCCCTTCCTCCCTTTTTGCCATAAACAGTGTTCCGACATGCTCATCTCCGAAAACATCGTAAAGTATGTCAGGATTTCTTCCGTTGACGATTATCATGTCTATGCCGTTTTGCATAACGATCTGCGCGGCATCGATCTTGGTTTTCATTCCGCCCGTTCCGAGATCAGAGCCTGCGCCTCCGGCAAGACGTCTTATTTCATCGTCTATTCCGTATACCACCGGGATAAGCTTTGCCTCGGAGTTTTTCTTCGGATCACCGTCATAAAGGCCGTCTATATCCGACATGATGATCAGAAGATCCGCCTTGCCCAAAACGGCGACTGTTGCGGCAAGAGAGTCGTTCTCACCGACCTCAAGCTCCAGCTCGTCGATCGCCACCGTATCGTTTTCATTGACTATGGGAATGACATTATAGCTCAGAAGCTCCCTGAGTGCGTTCTGGACGTTATTCTTTCTGTCCTCCAGCAGGACATATTTTGTCAGAAGCATCTGAGCGACATTCAGATTATAGTCGGAGAACAGCTTATCGTAAAAATACATAAGCTCACACTGTCCGACAGCCGCGCACGCCTGCTTCAGGGGCGTTTCCTGCGGCCTCTCGTTAAGCCCCAGCTTTGCCATACCAAGCCCGATAGCTCCGCTTGAAACGAGGATTATCTCATGCCCCGCGTTGTGCAGATCAGCGAGGTTCTTAACGATGCGCTCTATGCGGCGGATGTTGAGCCTGCCGGTTTTGTGGGTAAGCGTCGATGTGCCGAGCTTGACCACTATTCTCTTTTTGTTTGCAAGATAAGACATTTTTAGTCCCCATTTCATTTTTCTTATTTACCTTAGGATCTGTCTTTACGGTGATTTACCCCGGCAGTCCTTCCCCCCATTATGGTGGAATACAAAGCCTTTATACGGTGGTAAACAAAGTCAAGAAACTCGCCGTCCATTGCCATTTTGTAAAGCTCCTTGGGCGTGACAAGACGGAAATCCACCATTTCACCCCCCTGCAAGGTAATGTCCTTTTCAGAGAAGTCTCCTTTATACAAATAAAAATCGTACAGACACCCCGAGGGAGTTCTCACTATTGTTCCGCAGTAAGCAAGCTCGTCCTCCTGAGCCGTTAGTCCCGTTTCTTCGGAAAGCTCTCTTACCGCACCCTGCAAAGAGGTCTAACCTGATATTACCGAGCCGCCTGAAATCTCCCACATGCCGCCGAAGGGTTTGTCGGGGTGACGTTTTGTAATAAGAATTTTTCCGTCATTATTTACAGACAAAATATTTACAATGATATGAAATTCACCCTCCGGGAGCTTTTCGCCTCTTATGTGAGTTTTCCCCAGAGATGTGCGGTTTCTGTCATATATATCCCATAATTCGGGCATTGTGATCGCCTCCTGATATGCAAATGGAAGTCCGTACACGATCTATGCGCGGTGTTGTCTTAATTCACCACATTCTGTGGTTTTCCCTCTATCCATTTAGAGAGATTTTCCGCCACAACGATCAGAAGTCTTTCCCTAGTCTGCTTCGGTGCCCATGCGATATGCGGTGTGATCGTGACATTTTTCGCCTTATACAGAGGGCAGTCGGCTGTCATCGGTTCATTTGTCAAAACGTCAAGGCAAGCACCTGCTATTCTCTCCGAATTAAGGGCATCTGCCAGATCGCGTTCATTTATGACCCCGCCACGCGATGTGTTTACAAGAAGTGCGGTATTCTTCATTTTTGCCAGGGCTTCGCGGTCTATCAGTTTACTTGTCTGCTCTGTCAGCGGACAGTGAAGTGTCACAATGTCGCTTTGCTCAAGCAGCTCTCCCAGACTTACAAACCTGACATCTCTGCGCGACGCATCGGGAGTTCTGGTATATACCAAAACATTCATGCCGAAAGCCTCTGCTATCTCGGCAACCTTTTTGCCTATCGCGCCGAAGCCGATTATCCCTATCGTTTTCCCGGCGATCTCGTAGGTCGGGATATAAAAATACGAAAACAACTTGTAGTTTATCCAGTCGCCGTTATCGACTGTTTTTGCATATTCGCTTATCCGGCTGAAGAAGTTCAGGATCATTGCAAAGGTATGCTGTGCTACCGAGTTGGTCGAATATGCCGGAACATTGCAGACGACTGCTCCATGGCTTGTCGCAGCAGCCAGATCAACGTTATTATAGCCTGTTGCAAACAGTCCCACATACCTCAGGTTCGGACATCTGTCAAACACCTCTGCGGTTATCAGGCACTTGTTGCATATCACCGCATCGGCGTCCGCGATTGTCTCCGCGACCTTATCATTCGGGGTATAGCCGAAGATCCGGCTGTCGCACAGCTTTGTAATATTATTCATCGAAACATCTCCGCGCGAGACCGTTTCGCTGTCAAGAATAACAAGCTTCTTCATTTGTCATCATCTTCAAAGGCGTTATCCACAAAGTTCTGGTCTATATACTCCTGCTTGACGAAAAGCTTTTCAGACCGAGCCTTTTCTTCCCTTTCCAAGCGCTTCTTCTCTGCCAGCTCCCGGCGTTCCTTATCGCGTTCTTTCTCTTCCTTATTCTCCTTATATCCAAGAAAAATTGCCAGCGCCAGCAAAATAACCTCTGAGATCCCCAGAGCCGTTATGACGATACTGTCTGTCCAGAACTGAGTCATAATGGTCATATCGATAGCAATCATTACAATAAGATAGTGTCTCTTGCCCCGTCTGTTAAAAAGCACGGCATAAAGAAGGGTTGCAAGCGCGCAGAATATAATATGCGCCGTAAGAGGGAGCGGAGCATAAACGTTCTGCATACCGTCCTTTGCAAGCTCTGTTATAAATAAATTCAATTTGAATACCATCCTTTGCAAAATATATACAAAGTTATTATACAACACTTCCGCGCAAATTGCAATAGCAGGCGGCAAAACAATTTGTAGCGTTTGTAGCGTTACAATAGATATTGGACAAAATTAATAAAAAAGCAAAGAGAGATAGACTAAAATCGGGAATAGCCCGCAATATGTAGATAAACAAAAAAGAGCTAACTGACTTAACAAAAATCAGTTAGCCCCTTTTATCAGAATAATATCAGATGTTGCAAAGCGTTACCGTGGAGATATTCCAGCACAACCGGCAAATAAATCAATCATCGCATTGTTTTAAAACCATCGTAGAACTGAAATTTATATATCTTCATAAAGAGAGCTAATTTCCATAGCCCAAAAGCTTTCACTTTCCATAGCCTTTTTGTCAATTTCGGTTATAGATTTTTTCAGCTGCGCAATACATTTTTTATACTTCTCACAATCCTTTTTCACATCTTCTGAAAGCCTTTCCTGAACAAAAAACCTATAAGCCAGTAAACAATCATATAGCTTTTCTAATGACGAATTTAGCAAACAAATCCCATCAAAATCTTCATCTTCGTATGTATCTTCACTACTTTCATCATCATAGTTTTCGTCTTCATCGTCTTCCTCATCCGCATACATATCATGGTCAACGATTAAAATTTTCCCGCTTTTGGAATCAAGACATATCCAATCGCCATTCCCTGTAAATCCTAAATAGTAGTATTCATCAAATAGAAATGACATATTTTCTATATTCTCAAAATTCAAATTCGGCGCAGCGCTTTCAGGCAAACCACCTTCTGATAATAAACTGCTCAGTTCTTTAGATACCCCTCGCTGCAATAATGTTTGCTGATTATATTTAACAAATGTAGAGTCAGAAGTGTTTTTTCCCCATTCCAAAATAAATTCAGCTATTTTCATGCCTACCTCCATAAATTCTTATTTGCTTTCCAGAAATTCTTTTGCAGATTTTTTAATAGCATTGTCAATATCATCACGTTTGGCTGTTTCTGAAAGAAGTTCTCTAAACTTATCAGGACTATTTTTGTCATTACATACTCTATTCAACATCCAAATCGTATGCATTGTAGGCAAACTCTTTATCGATTGATAAAGAATGTCCTCATATCCTTTTCCGTAGAATTGTTCAACGAAGCGTACGATTGCCCCAGGCATTCCAAAATCAGTTAATGGATGACGTTCCATAAGATTTAATAGTGGCTCGACTGCATTTACCCCAAAATCCAATTGCTCAATCTTCCCTACACATTCTTCTTCGATCATTTCAAAATCATCGGTGTCAATGTTATCTTCCATTTTTTTAATCAATTCTGATAGCATAATCATTTTCTCCGCAAACTCAAATTCTTCTCTTACTCCCACTCAATAGTGCCGCAGGGCTTAGGGGTCATATCATAGAGGACACGATTAACGCCTTTTACCTCAGTCACTATGCGCTGTGTGATGTGCTGTAAAAGCTCAAAAGGAACATTCTCAACCGTCGCAGTCATAGCGTCCTTGGTATTGACAGCTCTGATGATAACCGGCCACTCATAGCTGCGAAGACCGTTCTTAACGCCCGTTGACTTGAAATCGGGCACTACCGTGAAATACTGCCAAACCTTGCCCTCAAGGCCGTTCTTTGCAAACTCCTCACGCAAAATCGCATCAGACTCACGAACAGCCTCAAGCCTGTCGCGGGTTATCGCTCCCACACAGCGAACTCCCAGACCGGGTCCCGGGAACGGCTGGCGGTAAACCATACCGTCAGGCAAGCCGAGGGCCTTGCCGACTACCCGCACTTCATCCTTGAAAAGCAGCTTTATAGGCTCAACAAGCTCAAAATGCAGATCCTCCGGCAGCCCTCCGACATTGTGGTGCGCCTTGACCGGGCCGCTTTCCAAAATGTCCGGATAGATCGTGCCCTGAGCCAAAAATTCAATACCCTCCTGCTTGCGGGCCTCTTCCTCAAAAACACGTATAAATTCCGCGCCGATGATCTTTCTTTTCTTTTCAGGCTCGGCGACCCCTGCCAGCTTGTCGAGAAAACGGTCAGTCGCGTCAACATAAATGAGATTTGCATTCATCTGATTGCGGAAAACCTCAACGACCTGCTCAGGCTCGCCCTTGCGAAGGAGTCCGTGGTTAACATGAACGCAGACCAGCTGACGGCCTATAGCCTTGATAAGCAGCGCAGCCACTACCGATGAATCGACTCCGCCGGAAAGCGCCAGCAGAACCTTCTTTTCTCCGACCTGCTCCCTGATCTCGGCGAGCTTTTCCTCGATAAAGGCATTTGCCAGCTCGGGGGTGGTTATACGAGCCATGTTCTCCGGTCTTTTGTTTGATGCTTCTGTCATAAGATCCTCTCCTCATTTTATATTCGGGTTTCTATAGGATCATTATAACATACGCAAAGCTATAAGTAAAATACATATTTGTTATGTCTAATATAAATTATTTTTATGCGCATTAATGCTTTCCACTCATGTTGCTTTATTTGAAAGACTGTGTTATAATAGACGCATAGCGTCTATTATATGTGTTTTTTATGTCCTTGCACATTCGTAAAGCCTTTGGCTTTACTACATGCATATCGGACAATTATACCATAACGC
>DLOT01000027.1:23542-25275 GCA_002479715.1 Ruminococcus sp. UBA7477
CTGCCGTATTACTTTTGGGCGGAGTTACCGCCTCAACGGTTTTTTCAGTCATGGCATACAGCGAGAGCAAAAACGCTTCGGAGACAGCAAAAAGCACTGATGCTGCAAAGACCGAACAAGAGGGGTACGGAGCAGACATAGAGGCGCTTTCCGAGAAGGTAGCGGCAAGTGTATTTCAAAAGCTGAAAAACTTTGAAGAAAACGGTTTCGGCAAGCAGACCGACAGCGAGGGACATATTCTTATCGCGGGGGAATATCCGATAATAGACTATCATTACATAGCAGAAGCCTATGCGAACGGCGATGACTCGTCTCTCAGCGACAAGGATAAAGCCGTCTATAAAGCGATGGGAGAGATACTTGGCGAGATATGGACCGATGATATGTCCCTTTACGAAAAGGAGCTTGCGGCGCATGACTGGCTGGCGGCAAACGTTTCCTTTGACGACGGCTCGCTTGTCGCGATACCGACAGCCTCTCAGGACGCCGCCTCACCGTACGGCGCGCTTGTGCAGAAAAAATGCGTATGCGTCGGATATGCCACGACGTTCCAGCTGCTTATGTATGCAGCCGGCGCGGAGGACTGTCAGGTCGTTCACGATACGGACTACGGTCACTCATGGAACCTTGTAAAGCTCGATGACGGCGAATACTATTTTGTAGACGTATATTCGGACGCAAACGACGGCGTTGCCTCTCATTCGGCCTTTAACGTCAGCAGCGAACGCCTTTCCGAAAGCCATGACTGGGATCAGAGCGCATACCCCGAAGCAAACGGAACCAAGTACAATTACGCTGTAGCATCGGCGGTGGAGATAGACACGGTCTACGACCTGCCGCAGGAGGTATACGACTTTTTGGAGGAAAACAGAGAAGTCGCAGCGCCGGAGCTTTATTTCACGATCGACGACAAGGAAACCTGCGCCGCCGGATTATACACCCTTCAGGAGATCGAGTCGCGTATCGGCATGGACAGCTATGAGCTGGTAGGATCTAACGACTACTATTTTGAATACGATGTTATTTACGAAAACGACACCCTTTACTACTATTTTGCAGTAATAAAGCTTGACACAGACGACATCACCGATACCCCTGTTCCCGACGATTTCGAGGACAACACCGATTATGACAAGCTTGACGAGAAGCTTTCTGACATTTTCGGCGACGGCGGCTGGGACTTCGGAGGAATGTTCGGATAAAGAAAGAGCCAAGGCTTTCGGAAAACAATTTCCGAACACCTTGGCATATTTTTTATTGCTGCATCAATCGGGCGATAAGCTCGACTGTGTAGACCGTTATGCAGGAAAACACCGCCACAGTCAGCAAGCCTTTTTCTTTATACGAAAGCAGTATTGCCACGACCAGCGCCGCCGCACCGGCAGCCGCCAAGCCCGGCGCAAAGAATATATCAGGAACGGTCATGACGCTCAGGACCGCATACGGAACATAGTAGAGAAAGCTTTTCACAAAGCGGTTCTTTATTTTTTTGTTGAAGGCTGCAAACGGCAGTGCGCGTATCAGATATGTAACACCTGCCATAACGGCAAGGTAGGGCAAAAAGCATGAAACACTCATATCTCGCCCTCCTTATCCTCAACAGGGAAAAGCACTGCACCTACAGCCGCCGCTGCAACCGCGCAGATGATTATCGCAAAGCCTGCCGAGATCTCTCTGAGAAGCGGCAAAAACCGAAACAGACAGCTCAGTGCAACGCCTATCGCCACAACAGC
>DLOT01000028.1:0-17671 GCA_002479715.1 Ruminococcus sp. UBA7477
GCCCGATATGCTCAGAGTGCTTCCCGATGAGCTTTGACCGAACCTGTCGCCGCCGAAGCCGCCCTCAAATCCGCTTCCGTCATTGCCGCCCGCCGTGTTGATGCCGTCATCGTCGGAAACGATCGAGATGTCACCGCCGCTGATATTAATTATGGACGCTTCAAGGCCCTCGTGGCTTTCAGTTATGTCTACAGTGCCGCCGCTGATATCAAGCCTGCCGTCCGAATGGAACGCGTCATCACCCGACGAGATGGTCAGGCTTCCTCCGCTTACAGTCATATCGCCGCCCGAATGAAAGCTGTCCTCAGCCGTTTTTACCCTGAATACTCCGTCCGAAACAGACAAGCCGCCTGCCGCCTTGAAGCCTTTGGAACTGCTGCTTTCGTCGGAGCCTTCGGTGCAGATATCGAATGTGCCACCTGCGATCGTCAAGTCACAGCCGCTGTCAAAGCAGTCGCCGACCGAGCATATGTCAAATACTCCGCCGCCGACGGAAATACTTCCCATGGTCGGATCATCTGTGTTTTCCGCATGAAATCCGTCCTTGCCGCTTAAAACCGTGAAGCTGCCGCCCTTTATATCTATGAGGTCGTTAGCCGAAAAACCGTGGCTGTCCGAAACTGCAATATAAGTGCCGCTTTCTATTGTAATACTGTCCTTGCATACGACCGTGTGACCACCGGTCGAGTGTATTGCGAGAAGTCCGCCGCCGTTCATCACTACATCGGACTTTGAAAAGATCGCGCCGTCGATATTGTCGTCGCTTTCGGCAAAAGACCTGCTTTCCAGTTTGTTTTGCGAGCCGTCAGCTAAAGTGAGTGTGAGCACCTTGCATTTTTTTACATATATCGCCGCAGAGTCACTACAGGTGATATCCGCGCCGTTTAGAATGAGCGTAACGTTGTCCTTGCCGCAGTCAACGGTTATCCTGCCGTCCGTCAGAGTTCCGCTGACAGCATAAACACCGCCCGAGGTGATCTTGATATCCGAGCCGTCGATACTGACGCCCTGAGAATCGGAGCGCGCTGTGCTGCCCTCCAGAACGATCTCCTCACAGTTTTCCGCGCTGGTATTTCCGACTGTCGGGGTGATCTGCTCATAGGCTTCAAGTGCTGAATTTGCTGATGCCTTGTCGACGCCGCTGGATGAACTCGCACCGTCCGTCGGGACAACGGCAGATAAAGAACTGTCAGAGTCGCTGATTGATAGGGTATTATCGGAGCATCCTGCCAGACCCGCTGCTGCCGCGAGGCAAAGCATAAGGCATATCATTTTTTTCATCAAAATTCACCATGCCCCCAAAAACAGCAGGGGCTTCCTTTCGTTACCGTAATTTTACCACCATAAAAATAACCTGTCAATAAATATCACAGTAATTTCACCTGTTTTTCATTTCGTTTTGGAAGCTTTCGGCGTTCGCGGAGAGGAGAGGGGCGGTTTCAAAATGGAGTTTTCGGAAATCAAAGCAAAACCGCATTTCGGACAAAAAAGAAATCGCAGCGAATTACGAAAACTCACTGCGATTGGCGCCTTAACTTCTGGTTGATTTTCACTAAGGCTGCCTATAATCGCTTAAAATCAGCAAAATGTCCTTTCCGTATTTCAAACATTTAGTGTCACCAAAGCCTCTGACTGTTTTTAATTCTTCCAAAGTTTGTGGATTGACTTTAATTATATTCTCAAGCTGTTCATTATTGAAAATATAGTACGGCTTGATTTTTTCTTTTACGCTTTGCTTATAGCGGTAATTTCTTAACGCTTGGTATATCGGCGAATTTTCAATATTATCAAAATATGGATTAGATGTAGGCTCTTCCGTTACTGATAATGTTCCCTCATTATTCACTGATAGCTTATACTTTGCCGTATAGTCTGTGGAATTTGGCACACTGTTTTCAAGAAAGAAGTCTGCCAATTCTTTCATATTCTTGTCCGACATTTTATCGCGCGGACAATTGTCGTTAAGCATCTTTATGTAGTTATTGAGTCCGTCAACCTTGACTATTTTCGATTTAATATCTTTCGGGGCGTATCTCATTTCTAATACTGTCTTAGGATTTGCAAGCACCACAACAGATTTATAAACATCATCAAAACAGCGATCAAAAATTGCTTTTGAAAGCAGCCCCTTTGAACTTCTGCGTTTTTCTCTTATCATATCCAAGTGGCGTTGATTTTGTGTAATAGGACTGTAAATGCCTTCCTTATGATATATGCTTCCAAGCTTGACTATTCTTGTAAAGTTGCCTTGATTGTCAACAGAGATATTACCGTATAGGTTTTTGCATTCAATAATAAGAACTACTTTTCTTGTGATTACGATATAGTCGATCTGAGTTTTCAAACCGTTATCTTCATAGAAAACATCATGAAGAATATATGCTGACACCTTTCGACGCTACCTCTGCGGCTTTTACTGCCATAGGAATGGCTGAGTGATATATTTTTATCACGCTTCCGTAGTTTTTCCGCAGTGCGTCCGCCGTGCTTTTCGCAAGGTTTGTTCGGTTATCTACAATATTCAGTAAGATACCGTCAATCTTCAGGTTCGGATTGATATGCTGTTTGACCTTCCCGATGGTCTGCATAAGCTGTGTCATTCCTTTTGCGGGAAGATACTGAGCCTGAACGGGGATGATTACGCTGTCTGCCGCCGCTAATGCGTTCAGAGTTACCATACCGAGGGAAGGCATACAGTCGATCAGGATATATTCGTAATCGTTCTTTACCTTATTCAGATAGGTTCTCAAAACAGTTTCACGGCTCATAGTCGTTACAAGCATCATTTCCATTGCGGACAGTTCAAGGTTTGCGGGAAGCAAATCAACATTTTCCTCGTGATGCAGAATGCCGAAATGCGGGTTTCCGTTTTCTTCACGCATTATCTCAGATAACTTAGTGGTAATGGTAGTCGGCAGACTGTCATTATCTTTCCATCCGAGGCAAGTCGTGAGGTCGCCCTGCGGATCGGCGTCTACAAGGAGTACCTTTTTACCAAGTCTCGCAAGCCCTATCCCTAAATTGACCGTTGTGGTCGTTTTGCCTGTGCCGCCCTTCTGATTGCAGATAGCAATGGTTTTACAGTTAGGCATTGGCTTTCCTCCTTTCGATAGATTTATAGCCGGCTGTGTTCAGACGGCTATGTATCAACGCAGTATTTGTTTTCAACACCCCCTGCGTAAAGCTGTTGCTTTGTGTGGGAAGCACATCGGTCACGGTTTGCGAAACCGTGTCATAGGAATTTCACCTCTGCNNCCGTAGAGAAGTATCATTATCATTCTGACTGTCATCGCCGTATCAGGTGCAGCCTGACACTTTTACCGGGGATTCTCGCTCGCTCTATTATCAGAGGTCTTGGCGTACCCGATAAGGTGGCTCATCATCAGAACTAAAGTCCGATGTGCCTATATATTCAGTTGTCAAGGAACAGCGAAAGAGTTGCTCCTAATCGGAGTTAAGAAATAACCCTTTCACTAATTCCCACTGGGAGAAACCAATCGGCAAGGCAAAATAAAAGAATTTTTGAAAAAATAAAAAAAGCCACCTAATCCTGAATAGGAAAAGGTGGCTGAATGAAAACACCGTATCATAACTGAACGACACGGTGCAACTTGAATTACTTATTCGATTTGATATTTTCCTTATATATAGAGAATTTGAAAGTTTCTATTTTTCGCTTTCCTTACTTTCATAATGACTTCATCAACACCATCGGTATATTTGCCAAGCCGGATAAGCGAATTGCGTTTGTTTATAAGAGAAGAAATGATTTCTGCATATTCACAGTCATTGAGAGCGATGTAATACTTTTTGTTTTTCATAAGTGTAACCTCCTGCGTTGATTATATAATAATCCAGTCATTTTGAAAAATGTGCGTGGCAGGGAAACCCTAACACAGAATAAAAAGGGGATAAAAAGGTACAGGGTAAAACAAGTTCGAACTGTTATGAGCACTCTTTTCAATTAGCAGGATTTTTAGCACGATTTTTTGAGCGATTAGCAGGAAAGCGATTTTGATTAGCAAAAATCGAAAATTCCTGCTAATTATATTAGCAAGCTAATTGAGGGTAATGGTAATATGAACACGAAAAACATGAGCAAAAAACAGCCTTAATTCGTCATCTATGCGAAAACACAGGCACACAAAAAATAAAGCCGAAAACCTTGTAAAATCAAGGCTTTCGGCGTTGTTTGTGGCGTCGCTAAGAGGATTCGAACCTCCGGCCNNTAGGAGGCGGTCGCTCTATCCGGCTGAGCTATAGCGACATTTATTAAATTGTATTTGTATTACCACTTGCCTTTTTTGAAAAGGCAAGTGATAAAGTAACACCTTAGGAGGCGGTCGCTCTATCCAGCTGAGCTACGGAAACATCTTTGAAATCTATTCAATTTTAGGCTTAGATTAACTCATTGTCAATCACTTTTCCTCAAAAGGCGGTCGTTATAACTTATTCTTAGGAGGGGCTTATTATATCCATTTAACTATACGGGCAGACAACGTATATATTATAGCACAAGCAAATTCAAAAATCAAGTGCCGAGCATGGATTTTTGAAAAAAGAATCATTTTTTTAATATTTGCGATTGACAAATGCAAAATGCTGTGATATAATTATTAACGCTGATTGATAAGCATATGGGGTTATAGCTCAGTTGGTAGAGCGGTTGCTTCGCATGTAACAGGTCAGGGGTTCGACTCCCCTTAGCTCCACCAGCAGGTATTGTTCCTGCTTGCTGCCGCCTTGTGGCGGCTTGTTTTTTAATGCGGGTGTGGCGAAACTGGCAGACACGCAATATTGTAACTACGTTGCTGTATTGCAAAGCGGTTAATCAGTAGGGGTGCTATTATGTCAGAAGAAAAAACACTTGTTCAAAGGAAAATGCAGGTAAAAAAAGCGATTGCTATTATTTTGCTGATTGCAATAGCAGTAAGTATCGTTTCCGGTTTCGTATTATACAGAGAACATAAGCTGCGTCGTGCTTCAGTAAGTTTTGAAGGAATATCATTTGACGGAATGTATTTTGAAGTATGCACTGACTATAAACTTTCAAGTACATTTGAGCCGACTAAAATAATATGCAAATCTACTGATGGTGATTGGACAATCAAAGCAGTTGAAGGTTACGAGGAAAATTATGAATATGTCTATTTACGTTCAACTTTTGACGGTAAGTTCTACGAAAGAGTAGAGTAATTTCAATTTAATATGCGCCTGTGGTGAAATTGGCAGACACGTTAGATTATGCTATTGAAAGGAGTAACGATATGGAAGAATTAAAATCTATTATGGAAAAGTTTGTTGCGTCTGGTTGGGATTTAATCTCTGTTCCTGCACAACAATGGTTAGACGGCAAAGCTGATAAAGACATTTTAGTATCGGCAATCAAGCAAGCAGATGAAGAATGCGGAAGCTGCGGCTGCGATTTTGATCCGCTGTATAAAAGAGCTTTGGAATTGATTTAACATTTATAATAGTTTTGCAAAAGGAGTAAAAATGGCTTCACTCAGTACACTTGGTTTTGGTAAAACAATGGAAAAAAAGCTCCATTCAGTTGGTATTCATTCAGCTGAAGAATTAACCGACCTTGGTAGTAAGCAAGCAGTTTTCAGACTCAAAACACAATATCCAAATACCTGTGTTGTCATACTCTATTATTTGGAAGCTGCCATTCGGGGAGTTGATATCAAACAGTTAGACAATACTTGTAAATCAGAATTAAAAGCATACTTTAAACAGCTATAGATTTCGGTCTGCTTTAGATACGCTTTCTTAATAATGTGAAGTTGGCTGACACGCAAGATTTCGGGTGCGTTATTACAGTGGAGTTTTAATGAGGTTGTAAAAAACACAAAAAGTTGTCAAATCGGAATTTCGAGGTTATAAGAGTGGGAAAAGAATTATCGCAAATGTCTTTAGATGAATTGTGGGAGCTGTTCCCGATAACTCTTGTTGCCCATAATGATAAGTGGAAGTCGTTTTATGACGAAATCGAAACCGAATTAAAAAGCATTTTATCAGTCTGCCGGGTCGAAAGGATCAGCCATATCGGAAGTACGGCTATATCGGGAATATGGGCAAAGGATATTGTTGATGTGCTTATTGAGGTATCAAAAGATTCTGACATCGAGGATACCGCAAGGGTGATCGAAAATAACGGATTTATCAGAATGTCTGAGGCAGCGGACAGAATATCATTTAACCGTGGATATACGGCAAATGGATTTGCCGACAAGGTTTTTCATGTCCATATTCGTTATGTTGGGGATAATGACGAGCTGTATTTCAGAGATTACTTAAATGAACACGAACAAATAGCTAAAGAATATGAGACAATGAAATTGCAATTGTGGAAACAATTTGAACATGACAGAGACGCTTATACTGATTCTAAGACAGAGTTTGTTAAAAAATGGACTTCTGAAGCAAAGAAAATTTATAGTGGAAGGTACTGATTTTTTCAGGTTTGCTGTGCAGGTATAATTTGATATGCGGGTGTGGTAAAATTGGCAGACACGTTAGATTTTGGTTGTGTCACTACAGTGGAATAATAATGGTGATGTTATGGACGATGTTTTTGAAGCGCACAAGTACAGTGATAATCACATGAAACAGCTTATGCAGGATTCTGTCTGCGGTTGCTTTTATTGTTGCAGAATTTTTCATCCAAGTGAAATTACTGAATGGATTGAAGATACTTTAGGAACTGCGGTCTGCCCTTATTGCGGAACGGATTCCATTATCGGTGAAAGCTCAGGTTTTCCTATTACAAAAGAATTTCTTGAACGAATGCGTAAGCGTTGGTTTAGATAATTAAATATGCGGGTGTGGTGAAATTGGCAGACACGTTAGATTTAGGTTCTAATGCCCTATGGTGTGCAGGTTCAAGTCCTGTCACCCGCACCAATTTTTAGAAAGGCAGGTGAATGATATGAATATCCGTAACAGAAAAATCGGAAATATCTATCATTCACATACGCTTTTTTGACCTCGTTTTGTGAATAATAAATTCAAGTGTTTTCGATTTTTCGGGAACACTTTTTTATTTGGAAATGAGGAGTTTTATGAGTACAACTAATGAAATCATTAGCATATCTCGATGTCAACGGAAAAAGGCACAGACCGTGGATATCGACAGGACTTCCCGAAAAGGGAAACAAACGAAAGGCGGAAGCGGAGCTTGCCCGGATTCGCAGCACCTACGAACCGCCAAAGGAGGTGGAAGATTTAAATTCAGATATGCCTTTTGCGGATTATCTGCTTCAATGGTTGGACATCGTGAAGGTGCGTATCAAAATCGCAACCTATTCTTCTTATGAATCAATGGTGAAGAGTTCGATTGAACCGTATTTCCGCAAGAAGGGGTATACTTTGCGTGGGTTGGAGGCTCGTCACATTCAGCAATTCTACACAGAGAAACTGAAAACCGTCAAGCCTAACTCCGTGATTCACTACCACGCCGTCATTCATCAGGCGCTAAAATACGCACTGAAAACCGATTTGGTAACGCAGAACGTGGCAATGAAAGTGGACAGACCAAAGAAAAACGATTTTCAGCCGGTGTTCTTGGATTCGGCGGAGCTGCAAAAGTTGTTTGATATCATCAAAGGCACAAAGCTGGAGCTGCCTGTTTTAGTCGCTGCTTTCTATGGTTTGCGCAGAGGCGAGGTAGTTGGGCTGAAATGGGATGCCATCGATTTTGAACGTGGCGCTATAACAATCAAGCGCACTGTCACCTCTATTCAGGTAGATGGGAAAACGCAGATCATTGAGCAAAACTCCGCCAAAACAAAATCCAGTATGCGCACGCTTCCTCTTGTCGGCAGTTTTCGGGAGTACTTCCTGCAAGTTAAAGAGGCACAGCAGCTGAATAAGAAGGTTTGCGGTAACTGCTACAACTACGAGTACGACGGTTTTGTATTTGTGGATGAGATGGGAGAACGGATGAAGCCCGGTTACTTAACCTCTTATTTCCCAAAGTTTATTCAGCGACACGGAATGCGAAAAATGCGCTTCCACGATTTGAGACATAGTTGTGCCAGCCTTTTGCTCGCCAACGGCGTTCCGCTGAAACAGATTCAGGAATGGTTAGGACATTCGGATTTCAGCACCACAGCCAACATCTATGCGCATTTGGACTATTCTTCCAAATTGTCCTCGGCGCAGGCGATGGTAGTCGGAATGCAGCTGCCAGATGCCGGAGGCTTCAAAAGCAAATGGAGTGAGATGACCAATAAAGCAGAAACGTCTGATCCAAAATCGGAAGCGTAAAAAAGTTGTTCTGCCCTGAAAAAACGCGGTGCTCTGTAAACACTTGTGGGGAAAAGGAAAAGTCCAGCAAACCCGCTTGTTTACTGGACTTTTTGGCGGAGAGGGCGGGATTCGAACCCGCGTGGGATTGCTCCCAAACTGATTTCGAGTCAGCCCCGTTATGACCGCTTCGATACCTCTCCGTATATGTTATGCCTGAAATTCTGCAAAAAACCTGAGGACAGAACAGCAGGACAGAACAACAAAATATTCAATTTTTTGAACCGACGCAAAGCCCCGTAAATTGGGGATTTTGAGGTGGACGAAACTGACACATCATTCGACCATTTCGAGTCAAGCCCGTTATGACCACTTCGATACGCTTCCGAATAATATTTTTCCCAGACGTACAGTCTATTTCGTATTATATCACAAGTATCATAAAAAATCAATAGCAAAAACGCAAGTTTTTTTGAAAAAAATATTCACACGGTATTTAAAAATTTGTAGAAAACGCTTATTTTACATCGATTTCTTGACAAACCATCAGAAAAAATGATATTCTAATGTTAGCTTTATATTGACATATGCTGAAAGGAGCACCGATTTTTCGGTGAAAGTATTATGAAAACACCCTTCATTAACAAAGAACAGGCAGAAAGTATTATCAAACAGTATCCGACACCCTTCCATATTTATGACGAAAAGGGGATCCGTGAAAATGCCCGCAGAGTGCAGAAGGCCTTTGCGTGGAATAAGGGCTTCAAGGAGTATTTTGCTGTTAAGGCCACTCCCAATCCGTTCATATTGAAGATCTTAAAGGAAGAAGGCTGCGGAGTCGATTGTTCAAGCTATACAGAGCTTTTGATGAGCAGAGCCTGCGGCTTTTCCGGCGAGGAGATTATGTTTTCCTCCAATGTTACTCCCGCTGAGGATTATTTGCTTGCCCGCGAGCTTGGAGCAAATATCAATCTCGACGATTTTACTCATATTGATTACCTTGACAGGCTTTGCGGAATCCCTAAGCTGATCTGCTGCCGGTATAATCCGGGCGGAAAGTTTGAGATGCACAATCAGATCATGGATAACCCCGGCGACGCAAAATACGGTTTTACAAAGTCGCAGATCATTGAGGGATTCAAGATCTTGAAAGCCAAGGGTGCCGAGCAGTTCGGTCTGCACAGCTTTCTTGCATCAAATACTGTTACAGACGAGTATTACCCGAAACTCGCCGAGATCCTTTTTGAGCTTGCTGTTGAGATTCAAAAGGAAACAGGATGCAAATTCAAATTTATCAATCTGTCCGGCGGAGTTGGAATTGCCTACAGACCGGATCAGCGCGGAAACGACATAATGAAGATCGGCGAGGGTGTCAGGGAGGCTTATGAGAGGATCCTTATTCCCAACGGTATGGGCGATGTCGCTATCTATACCGAAATGGGAAGATTTATGCTTGCTCCTTACGGTCATCTTGTTACCAAAGTGCTGCATTTCAAGCATATATATAAGGAATACGCCGGAGTCGATGCCTGCGCGGCAAATCTTATGCGACCCGCCATGTATGGCGCTTACCACCATATAACCGTTCTCGGAAAGGAAGACCTGCCGTGTGATCGGGTTTATGATGTGACCGGCGGACTTTGCGAGAATAACGATAAGTTTGCGATCGACAGACCTCTGCCCGAGCTTGAAGTCGGTGATATTCTTGTCATTCATGATACAGGCGCACACGGTTTTGCTATGGGATATAACTATAACGGCAAACTCAGGAGCGCTGAGCTTTTGCTTCGTGAGGATAACAGCGTTCAGCTTATTCGCCGCGCTGAAACACCCAGCGACTATTTCGCAACATTTGATTTTTGCGATCTGTTTAAAAAATAATGAGAGTTTTGTATATTTCCGATCTCGACGGTACGCTTTTGAGTCCAAGCGCCGAGCTGACGCAGTATACGAAAAATGTGTTGAGCGAGCTTTCGGTGCGGAANNTTTACCGCCGCAACAGCCCGCTCTCCTTATTCCGTGAAATATGTGTTAAAGGGCGTTCCTATAGATCTGCCGCTGGTTCTGATGAACGGTGCAATGATGTATGATCTGCAAAGCGACAGGGTTTTATCATACGAGCAGATCCCTCCGTATGCTGCCGGTGAGGTCCTGCGGATCTTTGAAAAACACTGTATTAAGGCGTTTGCCTATTCGGTCGACGGGGGAGTAATGACTGCTTTTTATGAGAGTCTGGAGCAGCCGCAGCACATGAATTTTTATAATGAGCGTCTGAATAACTATAATAAGAGGTTTGTCAAGGCAGATTCGCTTTTTGATATCAACAAAAGCGGTATTATATATTTGACAACACTTTATAGAAGGTGCGCGCTTGAGGATGCATATCGCGAGATATCGAAAGTCAGCGGTATCGGCTGTGTATTTTATAAGGACATCTATTCTGCCGACTTGTGGTATCTGGAGATTTTCAGCGATCATGCTTCCAAACGATTAGGAGCGCTAAAACTTAAACATGACTACGGATTTGACAAAATAGTTGCTTTCGGCGACAGCGAGAACGATATACCGCTTTTTGAGGCTTCGGATGTGAAGCTTGCAGTTAAAAACGCCTGCCCGGAGCTGAAATGCCGGGCTGACTGCATTATCGGGAGCAACAGCGAGGACGGTGTTGCCGCATATTTGGAGAAGCTTTTTTGTTGAAAAACAGGTGTCATGTCATAATAATGATTAAATAAGTTTACACTTTATTCAAGAATGCAGTATATTAAAATATTAAAAAGTCTTGTAATTTCTGAACAAACGTGATATAATTAATGTTATTATGAAAGGTTTGCGCTTAGATAGGGCATTGAAAGGGGGATAACAGTATGGTGGATCAAAGTGCATGGAGTACGAAGCTAAAGCTCCTTGCTTTTCTTATCGTCGTTTCGCTTCTTCCGCTGCTTCTTTTATCTCTCACTTCAAATCATATTATGAAAGCTTATGAGGAGGAGATCTCCAACGACAATGTTCGAGATGTTTCTGTTTCTAAGGCGAGCAACCTTGCAAGCTACTTCACAGGGCTGCGTGTAACTCTTCTGTCGGCGGCTGAAAACAACGATGTTGCTGCTGCGATAAGCTACGACAATTATAATGCGAAGCAGTTTCTGGGCGGTCTGCTTTCTTCTAATAAAGATATTACTGCTATTGTCATTATGGATAAGGACGGCAAGGTTTCTCCGTCATCTGTATATGACTCGACCTCGGCGAGAGTATTCGGTTCATTTGATACCGAAAAGATTTTTGATGATATCAAGTATTCAAAGGGAATTTCAAGTATCTCCGAGTATGACGGCGTTGAAAACAGTTTTCTCTATTCGGCATACCTCACCGACCAAAACGGCGAAATAACAGGCTATGTTTCTCTTGTTGTCGGTCTTTCATATTTGATAGATAACCTCGGAAATTCAGATTTCGGTAATTCAACCAGAATGTATATCCTCGATCCCGATAAGAATATCCTAACGGCCGACGGGGTCAAGTCTGCCGGCGATATCAAGGAATTGGCTTCGCTTGACAGCGCTTTTGACAAAGCGATCTCGGATAACCTGGGTGACAGCTACGAGTATGAATATAAAGACAAGGATATGGTCATGCAGTCTGTGATCGTGGATAATACCAAGACCACTTCGGAAACGTCGTGGTGCATTGTCACGGTTTCCGATGTCGAATTGCTTGCGGGCAGATACAAAGATGTTCTGAGCAGCCTTCACAGCTCTATTTTTGCTATAAGCGTCGTCGTTTTTGTTTTCATTGTTATTTTCGTTTCGTGGTTTTTGCGACCTATCGGCAATATTATGCGTATTCTGGGAACGGGGAACGAGATCAATGTTTCCTCGCAGAGAGTTCTAGTTAATGGCAACTCGGAGCTGGATATCATGAGCAGACAGATAAATTCGATGCTCGATATGCTGTCCGAGAGTGAGCAGCGCAATAAGTTTATCGTCGATATGACTGATAATATTGTTTTTGAATACAGTATATCTAAAGACACGGTCACATTCAGCGATAACTTTAATAAGAAGTTCAGCTACAGAGCCGCCTCGCTTAAATATGAGGACAGCTTCCTGGTTAATGCAAGTGTTGACCCTCAGGATAAAAAGTCGTATGCGGAGTTCATCGCTCGGGCAGCAGAGGGTCATAACATTCAGGGTGAGTTCCGATTTAAGACTATTTACAACGATTATATCTGGTATCTTGTCAGAAGCTCTTCGATACGCGACAGCTATAACAGTATTATAAAAATAGTCGGCGTTATGATCGATATAGACAAGACCAAGAAGCGCGAGGAGAACCTTATGCAAAAAGCCTCGCTTGATCCGCTGACGCAGGCATATAACAGAAACTCCTTTGAGCTTGCACTGCTTAATGAGATCGAGCTTTCTCAGATGAGAAAGGGCAGGGACGCTATTTTGTTTATTGACCTTGACGATTTCAAGCATTTTAATGACGAGTATAATCATGCCGTGGGCGATGAGGTGCTGGTGTATACCGCAAAGCTGGCGCAAAAGCTTGTCGGCAAAAACGGATTTGTCGGACGCTTCGGAGGCGACGAGTTCATAATCTGTTACCGTGAGACAGACGGCTGTGACGCGCTCACTCTGGCGCAGAAAATAATTTCTGGCTTGGGTGATGGATTTGAGTCGGTCAATTCTTCTGGTCATATCACGATGTGCTGTAGTATAGGAATAGCCTATGTAACCCCTGCGGATAACGATACGGCAGCGCTTATGGATAAGGCTGATCAGGCAATGTACAGCGTTAAGAAGAGAGGCAAATCCAATTATGCCGTTTACCGCGATAATCAAAACGGCGGTTATCTGATGAATTGATAAATATTTTGTCAGTGAGAAACGGTGAAGCTTTTTTCGCCGTTTCTTCACAGTTTTGTCACAGTGATAAGCTAAAATAATTTTGTATAATTTATAATGTGAGGTATCATTATGCTGAAAAAAATATTGGCTGCGCTTTTGGCGCTGAGCATTTCGGTTGGCGGACTTGCCTCCTGCAAGCTGGGGGGAAGTGATTCTTCCAACGCTTCCGGCAGTGAGTCCGGCAACAGCTCGGAGGCAGATAACAATAATGTGTCGATCGAAACCTCGTTTGTGATCGACGGGGAAACTATTGATACGACCGACCTTAATATGCTGACAATAAACGGCTTGGAGGTTTCGTTCGACGAGTTCAGATACTACTGGCTTTTCTATAAGGATCAGCTTAAAGCTCTCGGATATGACTTTGAAACCCAGTCGGAGGAAGTCCTTTCTCTTCTGAAGCATAATACGATAAGCGATATTTCGGCGACATATGGGCTTATTGCCATGGCTCGGGATAACGACGTTGACTACGCGGTTGATGATGAGAGCCTGAGAACGGCTTATATCCAGCAGGTTTCTCAGTTTACTTCGGAGGAGGACTATGTAAAATTCCTTCAGGAAAACCATATGACCGATTATGCTCTTCAGTCAATGCTGACGTCATATCTGGCATTTGATAACGCCTATGCAGGTCTTTTCGGCGAGGGCGGAAAGTTTTTTGTCGATAATGAAGGGGTCATAGAGGCTTTCGGTTCGGGCAATGTCGCAAGGTGCGTTCAGATACTTATTCCGTATTCTGCCTGTACCGATATCCCCGAGGATATGAAGAAGGATTGGGACGAAAAGACTGTGGAAGCAAAGTTCAATCAGCTTCAGTCGTTGTATTCCGAGCTTTCCGAGGATGAGAAGAAGGCGGTAAACGAAAAATCCTTTGCACTTGCCAAGGAGGTTGCCGGTAAGGCAAACAGCGGCGAGGATTTTTACTCGCTTATAGAGCAGTATAACTACGACCCCGGAATGCTGCCCAAGGACGGCGGAGAATACAGCAGTATTATCGGCTACTATTTCACAAAGGATTATAACTACGTCAAGGAGTTCAAGGACGGAACCTTTGCGCTCGAAGAAAACGGAGTCAGCGACGTTGTGACATCGGCGGACTACGGCTATCATATTATCAAGCGTTTGCCTGTTGATATGGATTATGTTAAGAATAATATTGAGGAGCTTGCCAAGGAGTACAACGAGGTGAATTATCAGACTAAATACGGCGAGTATTACGATAATATGGACATTGTATATTCCGACTATTTTGATAAGCTCACGATAGATTGTATTTCATAAACTGAATTGATAGGAGAACAAAATGTTAAAGAAGTTACTGTGTTTTTGTGTTTCATTGGCGATATCCGCTTGTATGCTTTCTGCCTGCGGAGGAAGCGACAGTTCGTCGAACGCATCTTCAGGGTCGTCGGATAATTCCGCAAGCAGCGATGTGACCGCTATCACTCCTGATCAAGCCGCTTCTGTTGAGATTAATAAGGGAAGTATGACCATTGACGGGCAGACGGTCGACACATCTGACCTGGTTGTTATGTCTATAGGCGGTTATGATATTAAGTTTGATGAGTTCAGATATTATTGGCTGACATATAGCGACAGCTATAAGGAGGTAGGGGCTGACCTTTCTGATCCTGAGGTATTGAAGGCCATGAAAACTACCATTGAAAATGAGCTTCTCGGTCTTTACGGTGTACTAGCGCTGGGCAGGGATAACGGTGTTACCTTTGATGATGAGATCCAGAAACAGGCCGATGATGCATACAATTCGCTGATCGGCAATTTCACGTCACTTGATGGATATAAAGACGCGCTTGAAGAAGCCCATATGACCGATGCGCTTATCAGAGAGCACTACTATGATTCCTATTGTTACAGTAGGGTCGGCGCTGAGCTTACCGCACCGAACAGTCCGTTGGCAAAGACCAAAGAAGATTTTCTGGCAGCTGTTGATAACGGCGATTTCTGCAAAACACTCAATTTGCTTGTGCCTTACAGCTGCGGTGCTGAGCTGACAGAGGAGGATAAGGAAGGCTGGGACGAGCTTACCGTTTCTCAGAAAAGTGCAAAATACAATAGCGCATATGAGCTTTTGACAAACGAGGAGAAGGAGAAGGCAAAGGCAAAGGCTAAAAGTATTGCCGATGAGGTCTTGGCAAAGGTAAATGCCGGTGAGGATTTCTATCAGCTGATGAGTGAATATAATCTTGACCCGGGTATGACTCCTAAAGACGCGGAGGACGTTACTAGCGTTGACGGGTATTATATCACTAAAGATTACAGCTTTGTTCAGGAGTATATCGACGGAGCATTTGCTCTTGAGGAAAATCAGACCAGCGGTTTGGTTGAAACTTCATATGGCTATCATATAATCAAGCGCCTGCCGCTTGACATGGATTATATCAACGAGAATGCTGATTCCATGGCGGAGGAATACAGCACGGCATATATAAATAAGGCTATCAATGATTATATGGACGCAGTCGAGATCAAATACTGTGAGTATTACGATAAACTTACAGCAGACAGCATAACATAATAAACATCCCCCGGCTTTGCCGGGGGATGTTTATTTTTGATTATATTCAAGCTATAAAACAGAAGCCTCATTCCTGCATAAATTATATCATTCATTCTTGACATACCGCTTGAAAAATGGTAAAATAAATTAATACATAGTTTATCAAAAGACTTGAACTTGCGGTAGTTTTTTGTTCAGTAGCTAAACCGGTATAACCTGCATGATAGATAACCGGTCAATGCGGACAGGATCTATAGGAGGTATTTTGTATGAAAAAACTGTTGGCATTAACCTTGGCGCTTACGCTGTCATTTACGACGCTGGGCGCGGCTGTGAGCGCGGAGGAGGCAAGCGCTGTATCATCGAGGGCTGTAAGCTCGGCAGGGGATTTAAGTATCGGTGATACTTTCGCTGTTGGCGATTTGACGTATAAAGTAACAGCCACCGGCGGTGTAATGTTATCTTCCTGCGATAAAACAGCGACTTCTGTTGTGATTCCAAAAACCGTATCTTATAACGGGCTTGAATACACGGTCACAAGCATTGGGAAAGATGCGTTTTGGGAATGCAGCAGCCTTGCAAGCATAAGTATACCAAACAGCGTTACAAGCATTGGACAATATGCGTTTTATAAATGCAGCAGCCTTACAAGCATTACAATACCCGACAGCGTTACAAGCATTGGAAATTATGCGTTTTATTATTGCAGCAACCTTACAAGCGTGAAGCTCCCAAGCAGCGTAAAAAGCATAGGAGAATATGCGTTTCGGTATTGCAGCAGCCTTACAAACGTGAGCGTACCCAACAGTGTTACAAAAATCGGAAACTATGTGTTTTCGGAATGCATCAAACTTAAAGACATTACAATACCCGACAGCGTTACAAGCATTGGTATTAGTGCGTTTTATGGTTGCAGCAGCCTTGCGGATATAACGATCCCGGGCAACGTTACAAGCATTGGACACAAAGCGTTTTACGGTTGCAGCAGCCTTACAAGCGTAAGCGTACCGGACAGCGTAACAAGCATTGGGAATTATGCGTTTTGGAAATGCAGTAGCCTTACAAGCGTTAAGTTACCGAGAGGCGTTACAAGTATCGGAGCCAGTGAGTTTGAGGATTGCAGCAGCCTTACAAGCATAACGATACCCGATAACGTTAAAAGTATTGGAGATAATGCGTTCAGGGGTTGCAGCAGTCTTACGAGCGTAAACATACCTGACAGAGTTACAAGCATTGGTAAAGACGCATTTGAAGGTTGCAGCAGCTTGATAAGTATTACTGTTGGCGCAGATAATGAATACTATTCGTCCAAAGACGGAGTTTTGTTTAACAAGGCTGTAACCGAACTGATTCAATATCCGGCAGGAAACACAAGAACATCATATGCAGTACCGAACAGCGTAACAAGCGTTGCAGATTTTGCGTTTACAAATTGCAAAAACCTTACAGACATAACGATATCCGACAGCGTTACAAGCATTGGAGGTGCTGCGTTTTCTGGTTGCAGCAGTCTTACAAGCATAACAATACCCGATAATGTTGCAGACATCGGTAACTATGCGTTTTGGGGTTGCAGCAGCCTTAAAAGTATAAGGATACCGAAAGGCATTACAAGCATTAAAGGCAGTGCATTTGACGATTGCAGCAGCCTTACAAGCATAGCAATACCTGATAGTGTTGCAGATATCGGCAACTATGCGTTTTATGGTTGCAGCAGCCTTGCAGATGTATATTTTACAGGTACTAATGAACAGTGGAGCAAAATCAGCATTGCAGATAATAACGATTATTTAAACGACGCCAAAATTCATTTTAACATTGTCCTCGGCTGGAACAAAATCGACGGTAAGTGGTATTATTTAAATTCTTCCGGCGCTATGCAGATCGGCTGGCTCTATGACGGAGGCAAGTGGTACTATATGAACGGCTCAGGCGTTATGCAGACCGGCTGGGTCAAGGACGGCGACAAGTGGTACTATATGAACGG
>DLOT01000028.1:17779-48057 GCA_002479715.1 Ruminococcus sp. UBA7477
TATGCAGACCGGCTGGGTCAAGGTCGGGGATAAGTGGTATTACATGAACGGCTCGGGTGCTATGCAGACCGGTTGGGTCAAGGTTGGAGCTAAGTGGTATTACATGAACAGCTCAGGCGCAATGCAAACCGGCTGGGTCAGAGTCGGTGCAAGCTGGTACTATATGAATAGCTCGGGAGCTATGCAGACAGGTTGGTTAAAGCTTGGCAGCAAGTGGTATTACCTCGACGGCAACGGCAAGATGGTCACAGGAACAAGATACATCAACGGCAAGCGCTATACGTTTGATTCCTCGGGAGTTATGAAGTAACACAAAGAGCCTTGGCAACAGCGCCAAGGCTCTCAGTATGTCTGAAAAACCAGCGTATATCAGTCAGCTGCTATTATGCAGCTTCATATCTCATCCGGAGGTATATAAGTAATGGCATATTTCACACTAAATATTCAGCGAACCTATTGACCATTCTGCTGAAAGAGGGTATAATAAACGTATAGCGTCTATTATACGTGGTTTATTTTAATGTGCAAGGACAATTATACCACAAGACAAAAGAAATAACGTTCATACGATCTATTAGGAGGAAAGACTTATGATGATGACATCCGCACAGGCAGCAAAACTGCTTCGCCAGCTCAACGATGAGCTGAATACACTCCAGCTTCGCGAGAATAATACCAAAAGCTTTGTCGCTGCACTGCAAGAGGACATAGAGTCTGTTCGTCCGGCGTATAACTTCACGGAAATGCGTGATGCTCAGGCTGAGGTCGAAAAGAAAATACGAAAAGTCAAGCACGCTATAAACCTATTCAATACAGTAACCCCCGTTCCTAATTTCGATATGACGATAGATGAGATGCTTGTATTTCTTCCGCAGCTCAGCAGAAAGTGTGAGATCCTTTCTGAAATGAAAGATGCAATGCCGAAAGTTCGTGTAAATACAGGCAGTTCCGGCGGCGGAACGATTATTGACTACAGATATGCGAACTATGATATAGATGAAGTCGGAAGGGCCTATCAAGAGGCTTCGGATATGCTTGCTAAAGCCCAAACATCGCTTGATCTTGTCAATAACACTGTAGAATTTGAGATAGATATCTGACCCTCTTTCCGTCTGCAGCTTTCACGCTCTCTTTATAAAAAAAGTCAATAGGTTCAATGTTACAGTTGTCCGTTATTCCTTTTGTTATTTGGTTATGTCAATGTTTATTTTTTTTGATGATGTCTGAATTAAAAGAATAATTATTTTTGTGAAACTGTAGTAAAAACTTTTTGCCGGCGGAAGTTCGGTTTCAGGCCGGCAGTTTGATAGTTCCCGGCTGCAAAATTCATCTTTGCTTGAAATTTTATTTTAGGAGATTTTTGTTTGAAGAAAAATAACTGACCTGAGATAGTATTGTAAACGGGAGGTTTGCGAATACATTCTCACATAAGCCTCCCAATCTACTCACATTCGATTATCAGATAAAAACGGATAAAATTAAGCCGACAGTTTTATTGCTGTCGGCTTTCTTAATGTTGTCAGTATGTTAAAAATCTTATCCTCATTCTGATGAACAACCGCTCGCTGCTATGCTCAGTGTCAGGAATATGTCCAAAAGCTGGTTTCTCAAGCTAATGATGTCAACGATATTATGCCAGTATGTGATCCGGTGGTTGGTTCGATGCTTTATAATATGAGAGAAAAGGCGCGCAAACAAGGCACGGATATCCTGTACAATATTACTTATGATATGGAAGATGTGTTGTGCAACGGATTTGAATGCAACAAGATCATCGGAAATCTGCTTCAAAATGCTATCGACGCTTTGCAGACGGATGAGGACAAAAAATACGGTATTCGTCTGAACATATTAAAACGCCGTGGAAATACTGTTATCATTTCCGAAAACCGTTTTACCGGTGATCCGGATTGTATTGCGCGTGTGTTTGAACCGGGATACTCCACTAAAAAAGGACATGACGGCATAGGACTCAGCATGATCCTGCGTACAGTTCATCACTACGGAGGTCGGGTTTATCCGGAATTTGAAGATGATATGATCCGCTTTGTTGTGAATATTCCGAACAAGGTCAATTTACAGAAAGAAGGAATTTGATATATGAATATCCGTACCGTAATTTTAGACGATGATTCAAGTTCGGTAACGGCAGCTTCTACAGCGCTGTCGGTATACCCGGAAATTGAGATCATCGGATGCTTTTCTCACAGCAAAGAATTATTCGATTTTTTAGAAGGCCATACAGCACATCTGCTGTTTTTGGATATTGAGCTGGATGGGGAGATGGGATTTTCCATTGCACAGCGGTTGATGCAAAATAATGCTGACTTAATGATCGTATTTTTGACCGGACATTCCTCATATGCTATTGACGGCTATAATTTTCATCCGATAGATTTTTTGACAAAGCCAATTAACACTATTAAGCTTGAAAGAACGATCAATGAAGTGCGCAAGCGAATGAAACAGCAAAACGGACAGCGTTCAGCCAAGCTGATGTTTCGTTTGCAGCATGGGTATAAAATTATAGACGTTCGGGACATTTGCTATATTGAGCGACTGGATCGAAAAAACTACCTGCATACAGCAAGTGAAACGCTCTGCATTGCGGGATATACTATGGCGGAACTGGAAGAAATGCTTACCGAACACGGCTTTTTTCTGTGCCATCAGTCTTTTTTGATAGTGCGTTTTCTTGTTGCAGCAACCTTACAAGCATAAAGATACCAAACAGCGTTACAAGAATTAAAGACTATGAACAACTCAGGCGTTATGCAGACCGGTTGGGTAAAGACCGGCGGCAAGTGGTATTACATGAACAGCTCGGGTGCTATGCAGACCGGCTGGGTCAAGGTCGGCGGCACATGGTACTATATGAACAGCTCGGGCGCAATGCAGACCGGTTGGATCAAGGTAGGCAGCACGTGGTACTACATGAACGGTTCGGGAGCTATGCAAACAGGTTGGCTAAAGCTTGGCGGCAAGTGGTATTACCTCGACGNNCGGAACAAAATATATCAACGGCAAACGTTATACGTTTAATTCATCGGGCGTTATGCTGTAATACATAGCCTACAGAATAATTATAAGGGACAGCGCGGTTAATGGACTGTAAGCTGTCCTTTATTAATTACGAATATTGACAGTGACGAGAATATGTGATATCATTTTAACGATAAAATCCGAAAAAGGTGAGAGAATGTCAGAAATATCAAAGCTCGCGAGCTTGCAGACCAGCTGGGAGTATTTAAAGCAGACCCGTTTGCCTGTATTTATTTACGGCATGGGCGACGGTTGCCTCAAGCTTCTTCGGGAGTTCGATAAATACGGGATAGCGGCCGCGGGAATATTCGCAAGTGATGAGTTTGTTCGCGGACACAGCTTTCAGGAGCATTTGGTACATAAGCTTAGTGATATTGAAAATGCCCTCGGACGCCGGAATTTTGTCATCGCAATGGCCTTTGCGGCAGGGTATGAAAGTCTCATAAAACGTATAGATGAGATAGATTCTCAAAATGATCTGCTCGTTCCCGATACGGACGTCATAGGCGTAGGCGCTTTTACACGGGAACTCTTTGAGCAGAATTTGGAAAAGCTCGAAAGGGTTTATGGTCTGCTTGCTGATGAGAAGTCGAAAACAGTTTTCAGCAATGTTCTGTCATTCAAGCTGACCGGCAGGATAAAGTATCTTAAAAACTGCGAAACATTGCCGGAGGAGGCTTACATGAGCATACTTAGGCCGACCGAGCGGGAAGTGTATGTTGACTGCGGCGCATTTAACGGCGATACTATCAGAGAACTGCTAAGTTTCACAGACGGCAAGTATGACCGTATTTATGCCCTTGAGCCAGATTCAAGAAGCTATCGAAAACTGACAGAATATTTGAAGGGGATAGGCGGTGAAACCTGCACTGCTATTAACGCAGCCGCCTATNNCGTTTGCGTCGGGAGGCGGAAGGCAGTCGCAGGTGAGCGATAGCGCGCGAAAAACAAAAGAGGTCGCTGCCGTTTCGGTGGATCAAGTTCTTGACGGCAAACCTGCAACATATATCAAATACGATGTAGAGGGCGCGGAAATGCAGGCGCTCAAAGGCTCTGCCAAGACGATAGCTGAGTTTGCACCTAAGCTTTGCGTAGCTTGTTATCACAGGGCGGTCGATATGTTTGAACTGCCGTTGTATATCCACAAGCTTCGACCCGATTATAGGATTTATATGCGTCATTACCCATATTATCCGGCATGGGAGACTAATCTTTTTGCTGTTCAAGAATAGTACAAGCGAAGCAGCGCATAAAGTAGAATATACCTTTGTAAAGGAATGGTGTTCTATGATTTGCAGCTTCAGCGATTTGAGAAACAAAGAGGTCGTCAGCGTTCAGACCGGACTTAAACTGGGATATGTTGACGACATTGAGATAAACACCAGCGAAACCTCTGTGCTTTCGCTTATAATTTACGGCAGACCGCGGGCTCTCGGCGTTCTCGGACGTGATGACGATATTATTATACGATGCGAGAATATCAGATTGATAGGCGAGGATACTATTCTTGTAGACACATCCGATAGTTCAATATACACAAAATCGCGGAGTTTTTCAGTTGAAAATTTGTTGAAATAATGACTCTGTAGGCCTTGAAAAAATTACCGCGTTATGGTATAATATTAAGGCAATTCGCACACCTGTATTTTGCGGACGGTTCTCCGATCAATCGGAGTATTCCGCAAGTCAGATCGGGTGGAGGAGATTTTGCAAAAAATCTATTTAAACCAACAGGAGGAACTACCATGGCAGTAGTATCAATGAAGCAGCTNNCCAGACAAGAAGATGGAACCCCAAAATGGCTCCGTATATTTTTACGGAAAGAAACGGTATCTACATTATCGACCTGCAAAAGACCGTAAAGAAGCTCGAAACAGCTTATATGTTTGTTCGTGACCTTTCGGCCGAAGGAAAAGAAATTCTTTTTGTCGGCACAAAGAAGCAGGCGGCTGAATCCATCAAGGAGGAAGCGATCAGAGCCAACGCTCACTTCGTTAATGCCAGATGGCTCGGCGGCATGATGACAAACTTCAAGACTATCCAGCGCAGAGTAAAGAGACTCGAACAGCTCCATACTATGGAGTCTGACGGTACTTTTGAGCTTCTTCCCAAGAAGGAAGTTGCAAAGCTTGAGCTCGAGATCGAAAAGCTTGAGAAGTATCTCGGCGGTATCAAGAATATGAACAAGCTTCCCGGCGCGCTGTTTATTGTTGATCCGCGCAAGGAGAAGATCGCAGTGTCTGAGGCAAAGAAGCTCGGTATCCCCGTTGTTGCCATTGTTGACACCAACTGTGATCCTGACGACGTTGACTATGTTATCCCCGGAAATGATGACGCTATCAGAGCTGTCAAGCTCATTGCAGGCTGCATGGCTGATGCTATAATCGAGGGCAGACAGGGCGAGCAGACAGCTGAGGAAACAGAATCCGCTGCTGCAGACGAGGAATAAATTAAGTTTCGTTATCTAATAATGCGACGCGGCGCGCCGTGCGCGGCTTGACCGATGCGCTGTGCTCCGCGTTTTTGATTTCAGATTATCAGAAAGGTTGTTGAATATAATGGGAAATGTAAGCGTTAAGGAAATTAAGGAGCTCATGACTGCGACAGGCGTAGGCATGATGGACTGCAAGAGAGCGCTTGTTGACGCTGAGGGCGATATGGACAAGGCTATCGAGATCCTCAGAGAAAAGGGTCTTGCTACACAGGCTAAGAAGAGCGGCAGAGCAGCAGCAGAGGGCGCAGNNGGCGATATGGACAAGGCTATCCTTATTCTCCGCGAAAAGGGTCTTGCCACACAGGCCAAGAAAGCCGGCAGAGTTGCCGCTGAGGGTATCGTAGCATCAGTAGTTGAGGGCAATGTTGGCGCTGTTGTTGAGGTCAATATCGAAACTGACTTTGCCGCAAATAACGACGAGTTCAAGGCTTTCGTTGCCGCAGTAACAAAGACAGTTATCGAGCAAAACCCCGCTGATGTTGACGCGCTGAAGGCTTGCACTATCAGCGGAGGAGATAAGACCGTTGAAGAAGCTTTGCAGGATCTGTTCATCAAGATCCGTGAGAATATGCTCATTCGCCGCTTCGCCAGACTTGAAGGCGTTCTCGTTCCTTACGTTCACGGCGGAGGAAGCATAGGCGTTATGGTTAAACTCGATACAGACCTTCCNNCTGCTGATAAGGTTTTCGAGGTCGGTAAAAACTGCGCAATGCAGGTTGCGGCTATGAACCCTGGATATCTCGACAGAAACTCTGTTCCTGCCGATGTTCTTGATGAGGAAAAGAAGATTACCCTTGCTCAGATGGCTGAAGATCCCAAAATGGCGAATAAGCCTCAGCAGGTTCTTGAAAAGATCGCGGGAGGAAAGCTTGATAAGTTCTATGCGGAAAACTGTCTTGTTGAACAAACCTATGTAAAGGCTGAGAACAAGGAAACGGTAGGTCAGTATGTTGCAAAGGCCGCTAAGGAGCTTGGCGGAGAAATCAAAATCGTTGATTATGTTCGCTTTGCAAGAGGCGAGGGCATCGAGAAGAAGCAGGATGATCTTGCTGCGGAAGTTGCCAATATGATCAAGAAGTAAGCTTTCAAAGTCAATATAATTATAAGACCCCGTTTTATCAGCAAAGCAATTTGCCAAAGCGGGGTCTTTTTAAGGAGAGATATTTGTCTATGGATAATAAAAAGGAAAACTTCGGAAGCAGACTCGGTTTCGTCTTGGCGGCGGCGGGTTCAGCCGTCGGATTAGGGAACATCTGGAGATTTCCGTATCTTGCCGCAAAATATGGTGGCGGCATTTTTCTGCTAGTATATCTGGCGTTAGCTGTAACATTCGGATTTGCTTTGATGATAACCGAGATAGCAATTGGACGTAAAACCGGCAAAAGTGTTATAGGTGCATATAAGTCAGTTAACAAGAATTTTTCGCCCCTCGGTTGGATCGCGTCAGTAGTTCCTGTTATAATAACTCCTTATTACTGCGTAATAGGCGGTTGGGTGCTGAAATATCTTACTGCCTATGTTTCCGGTAACGGTTCGAGCGCCGCAGGAGACGGTTCCTATTTCACTTCGTTCATAGGAAAAGCGGGAGAACCGACGCTGTTCTTTGCAATATTTACTCTGCTGACAGCAGCAGTCGTTTTGCTCGGAGTTCAGAAGGGGATAGAGAAGATCAGCAAAATATTGATGCCTGCTCTGGTCATTCTGACGATTGTCATAGCGATATACACGATCACTCTCGACGGTGCCGGTGAGGGAGTTAAGTATTATATCTTGCCTAATTTCAAAGGTTTTACGCTCGTAAAGTTTTTGAAAACCCTTGCCGCTGCGATGGGACAGCTGTTTTACTCAATGTCTCTCGCTATGGGAATTATGGTGACCTATGGCTCGTATATGAGAAAAGAAGACTCGCTTGAAGGGTCGGTTCGTAATATCGAAATATTTGATACCGCTATCGCATTTCTTGCAGGACTTATTATCGTTCCGGCTGTGTTTGTTTTCTCGGGCGGAAACGCCGAAACTCTTAATGCCGGACCTAGTCTTATGTTTATAACATTGCCGAATGTTTTTGATACTATGAAGGGCGGACATATTATAGGAACGGCGTTCTTTGTTCTAGTTGCTTTAGCGGCTCTGACATCCTCAATATCGCTGATGGAAACAGTGGTAAGCATTGTCAGCGAAAAAATGGGTATAGGCAGAAAAAAGAGCTGTCTTTTAGTTGTTATCTGCATTGCCGTACTGGGAATGATGTCGGTTTTGGGATACAGCGTTTGGGAAAGCTTTACGATTTTCGGATATCAGATACTGGACTTCTTTGATTTCATATCGAATAACATCATTATGCCTGTAGTCGCGCTGCTAACCTGTATACTCATTGGTTATGTTGCTAAGACCAAATACATTGAAGATGAAATTTTGGTCAGCCAAGAACGCTTCAAAGCGTATGGGTTGTTCAAGATAATGATCAAATATGTCTGTCCGGTTTGCATGGTCATAATTTTGCTGACACCGTTTGTTACAAGCCTTTGATAAATTTTTGAAGTACGCCTTGATAAAATCGAGGCGTATTTTTTATGCATTAACGTTTTGATGAATAATCTAAAGACAATGCAATAGTTTTACGGAAATCAGTGTAATTCGCTTGACATGAAAGAAAAAAGGTGATATACTAAGTTTAGGAACAAAACCGCACTAAATATAAATTTAGCGCAATTGAGGGTAGTGAGAAAGGAGAACATACTATAATGAAACCTGAATATACTGAAGATTGTCCGGAGTACCTTGAGAGCTTTCTGACAGTACTGAGTGTTGTAAAAAACCGCAGTGAGCGCACTGAGGAGGCTTATTACATTGATATACGCACTTTTCTGCGTTATCTTCACATAAAAAACGGTAAATGTGATACAGATAATGATATTAATTGTATTGCTATTGCTGATACTCCGATTGAATGGCTTGAACAACTGTCACTTTCGGATATGTACGAATATTTGATTTACCTCAAAGATGTACGGCGTAATTCCGAGCGAACCCGTGCGCGCAAAACCTCCGCATTGAAAACTTTTTTTAAATACCTTTATGGGACAGCATCGCTCATTTCGCAAAATGTTACTGAGGATCTTGAGATCCCTAAACGTCACCAGTCACTCCCGAGATATCTAACGCTTGATCAAAGTCTTGATCTTTTGGCTAACATTCAATCAAAGAATACGTCCCGTGACTATTGTATTATCACACTTTTTTTAAACTGCGGAATGCGATTAAGCGAGCTGGTCGGCCTTGACATGACTGACTACAGTGCAGATAATCAAACTTTGCGGGTTCTCGGCAAGGGCAACAAGGAGCGTATCATATTTCTTAATGAAGCCTGTATGTCTGCGCTGGATGCATATATTGGTGAGCGCCCGAAATGTGACTGTAAGGCATTGTTTCTCTCGTCAAGGCATAAGCGCATCGCCAGGCGCAGAGTTGAGCAGATCGTCGAGGAAATGCTTAAAAAAGCCGGACTTTCGGGTCTGGGAATATCGACGCATAAGCTTCGCCACACAGCTGCCACGCTTATGTATCAGCATGGAGGTGTAGATACGTTAGTTTTAAAGGACATACTCGGACATAAAAGTGTTTCGACTACGGAGATCTATACACACCTTTCAGACAGTCAACTGCGCCTTGCAGCTGAAAACAGCCCTCTTGCTGATATACATAGTAATAAAAAAACAGACGAATGATCGTCTGTTTTTTCGATTTTCCATGCTCTTGTCTATTGTTAAATAATTCACAATAGTGGCTTGTCAAGCCTGATCGTCGATAGTTAAAAAATATGCAGGTATAAACTCCTCAATAAACTCGTTGGCTTCGGGAATGTTCATTTTTTCGATCGATTTTTTGGTGGATATGAGTGCTTTATCAAAGTCTCTGTTGCCCATCTGCGTTTCTTCAACACACTTTATATATGCAGATATCTTGTCGGCAGCTTTGACCAATTTCCAAAGCTCTTCATCCTCTTCACTGCAGCTGATAATGGTAGAATACTCCCCTCTCAGGTCATCCGGAAGATAGGAAAGAAGCTGATTTTCGGCATTTTTCTCAACGAGCTTGTAGGCGTCCTTTATACTGCTGTTATAGTATTTTATCGGTGTCGGCAGATCACCTGTTATGATCTCCGAGGCGTCGTGATACATTGCCAGCAAAGCGCATCTTTCTGTGTTGATACTTCCCCCGTGTCTGACATTTCTCAAAACCGCCAGCAGGTGCGCGATAAATGCGGTTTCAAGACTATGCTCGCTGATGTTTTCGGTGATCGTGTTTCTCATAAGCCCCCAGCGGCTGATATATTTCATACGTGAGATAATAGCCAAAAACTTGCTTTCCATATCAGATGCTTCCTCCGTAATAAATGTTATAAAAACAGACCTATCATCATCTGATAGGTCTGCATTATTTAAACCTAAGCAGTTATATTATGCTGAGCAGAACGCCTGCCGCAACAGCCGAGCCGATAACGCCTGCAACGTTCGGACCCATAGCGTGCATAAGAAGATAGTTAGTAGGATTCTCCTCCTGACCGACCTTCTGTGAAACTCTTGCTGCCATAGGAACAGCTGAAACTCCGGCAGATCCAATAAGAGGATTTACCTTGCCCTTAGTGAAGATATACATTAGCTTTCCGAACAGAACACCGAATGCTGTTCCAACTGAGAATGCGATAACTCCAAGGACGATTACAAGGGCAAACTCCTTGTTCATGATCTTGTCAGCAGTGGTCGTCGCGCCGACAGAAACGCCGAGGAAAATTGTTATAATATTCATAAGCTCATTCTGTGCTGTTTTAACAAGTCTGTCGCAGCAGCCGCTTTCCTTCAAAAGGTTACCGAGCATAAGCATACCAACCAATGAAGCCGCTGAAGGAATAAGAAGTGCAATGATAACTGTGACCGTAATCGGGAAAAGAAGCTTTTCGGTCTTGCTGACAGTTCTCAGCTGCCCCATAACGACCGAGCGTTCCTTTTTGGTAGTCAGAGCTTTCATTATAGGCGGCTGAATAAGAGGAACAAGAGCCATATAGGTATAGGCCGCCAAAGCAATCGTTCCGGTGCTTATTGAAGATTCCGGTCCAAGCAGACGCGTCGAAACGTAGATAGCAGTAGGTCCGTCCGCACCGCCGATGATCGCTATAGAGCCTGCTTCGGCAGCTGTGAAGCCGAGCAAAGCCGCGCCTACGAATGTCAGGAATATGCCTGCTTGCGCCGCAGCGCCGAGAATAAAGCTTCGCGGAGCGGCGATCAGCGGTCCGAAGTCTGTCATAGCCCCGATGCCAAGGAATATCAGCGGCGGATACAATCCTGCTTTAACACCGATATATAAAATATCAAGAAGTCCGCCGTATTTTATAACCCGACCGAAATCAATCAGGTGGTTTCCGAATTCATCCTCATATCCGTCAAAAAGCTCGGGATGATACATCTCAGTAAGCGGCAGATTAGTAAGCAGCATTCCGAAAGAGATAGGCAAAAGCAACAGAGGCTCAAAGCCCTGCCCTATGGCAAGATACATAAAAACGAACGAAATAAGTATCATGACGATGTTCTTCCAGCCGCCCTCGGCAAGAAGCTGTGCAAGACCCGAAGTATTAGCGAGGTCTGCAATAGTATTCAAAAATATATCTATAACCGAACCCATAAGCTCAATCCTTTCTGCTTTATTTAAAACGGGCGAGTGTTGTCAGCCAGTCCTGCCTGCGCCCATGCGGTGCGGCGGTTCTTAGCCGATCCTACACTCAAAAGCCTGAGTTTTTTGCCTGTCTGCGCACTCATGGCTGCAATGGCTGCGGCTATAACCGCAACGGTTTCGTCATCTATACCGTTCTCGATAACAGGCATCGGTTCAGCCTTGATGATCGGAGTTTTCTCTGTGCTGATCGTTTTTTCAGCGGCAGGCGGCGCTTTTTTTACCTTTGGTTTTTTATTAAAGACTGCACCGAACAGATAGAATATGCCGATCAGCAAAAGCAGTGCCAAAAAAACAACGGCCAAGCCTGTCAGAACGACTGAGGCGACATAAGTGCCGTCCATTTTCATTTCCATAACAGTAGCCGACGTTAGGTTTGTCATATAAGCTCTCTCCTTAGCCAAATTTCACATACATCTATTATACACCATTTCGCATTGATTTACAAGAGATATTTGCATTTTTTCAGAAATTTTTATTCCACAAATCCCTTCCGTAAAAGCTGTCACGAAAGCAGCTGATAATGAATACAATATACAGAAGTCAATCTTCCGTCCGCACTATGTGCGACGCAATTTATGAAAGGACCAGTGACTGATATGAATGAAAATCTCTCATGCTTCAAAGAGGCCGTTTGCATCGACGCTATGAAGATCTTTGACTCCTGCTCGGACAAAGACTGCCTCGAGGATCTCCCCGTCAGTTTTTCACAGAGCGGACAGCAGCTTGTAAATAACTCCTGTTATGTCAAGAGCAGCTGTACTGAGGTGGACAGTGTTGCCTTTGCGATTGAGCCTGTTCCCTTCCACAGCGGATTTTTCGCCGTTGACATTACATACACCTTCAAGGTGTATGTTGACGTATTTCCGACTGCCAACTGCGCTCCGACGCAGGTTGTCGGAACAAGCGCCTTCACCAAAAAGGTGATTCTTTTCGGAAGCGACGGTCATACAAAGACCTTCAGTTCCGACTCTGTTGCCAAGTTCGACTCTAATGACGGCTGCTGCTGTTCCTGCCGCTCGACAATACCGACTGCCTGTGTCTCCGTTGTCGATCCGATAGTTCTTGACATCAAGCAGACCTGCCGCCCGATCCACGGTGCTCCGACAGCCGATGTATGCCTTAACTGCTGCCAGCCCTGTGAGGATGTCTGCAAGTCCTGTCAGAAGTATGTTTATGTTACGATCGGAATGTTCTCCATAGTTCAGCTGCAAAGGCGTGTTCCGCTTCTTGTTCCGACCTATGAATACAGCCTGCCGCAAAAGGAATGCACATCAAACACCGACAGCCCGTGTGAGCTGTTTGACAAACTCGATTTCCCTGTATCCGAGTTCTTCCCCAGAAGTCTTGACGAAAGCTGCGGCTGCGGCAGCAACGATTCACTTGAGGAGTCGGCCGAATAGCGTAGTATCAACAAAAAGGCAAGAATACAGTTTGTATTCCTGCCTTTTTTCTTTTAATTTTAATTGTTTTCGTTCTTAGCCGCCTTCTTTGCCGCGATATCGGCAAGAGCGTCCTTTCTGGAAAGATTGATTCTTCCCTGAGAATCTATCTCAGTTACCTTAACAACGATCTCATCGCCTATTGATACAACATCCTCAACCTTTTCCACTCTCTTATTGTCAAGCTTGGAGATGTGAACAAGACCGTCCTTACCGGGAGCGATTTCGACAAAAGCGCCGAAGTTCATGATTCTGACAACCTTGCCCTTGTAGATAGCGCCGACCTCAGGATCAAAGCCTATCGTGTTGATGATGTCTATGGCCTTCTGCGCCTTCTCAAGATCAAGTCCGGAAACAAATACATTTCCATCCTCCTCAATGTCGATCTTGCAGTCGCAGTCAGCGGCGATCTTCTGAATAACTTTTCCTCCCGAGCCGATAACCTCACGGATCTTATCAACCGGAACCTTAGTAGTAAGCATCTTGGGAGCCCACTTGTTGACAGTCGGGCGAGGCTCTGGGATAGCCTTGAGCATGATTTCATCGAGAATATAATCTCTTGCCTTGTGAGTCTTGGCAAATGCTTCTTTGATGATGTCATATGTCAGACCATCGACTTTGATATCTACCTGAATGGCGGTGATACCCTTGTGCGTTCCGCCGACCTTGAAGTCCATATCGCCGTAGAAATCTTCCAGACCCTGAATGTCGACCATAGTCATCCAGCTTCCGTCCTCCTTAGTGATAAGACCGCAGGAGATTCCCGCAACAGGAGCTTTTATCGGAACGCCGGCATCCATAAGAGCGAGCNNGCCGCATATTGATCCCTGGGAGGTCGAGCCGTTTGACGACAGAACCTCAGAAACCATACGGATAGCATACGGGAAGTCCTCAACGGACGGGATAACAGGAACGAGGGCCCTTTCTGCAAGTGCGCCGTGTCCGATCTCGCGTCTTCCGGGACCTCTTGAAGGCTTTGTTTCGCCGACAGAATATGACGGGAAGTTATACTGATGCATATATCTCTTGGTTTCTTCCTCGTCGATTCCGTCCATTCTCTGCGCGTCGCTTACCGGTCCGAGAGTACATATTGTCATAACCTGAGTTTGTCCTCTTGTGAACAGTCCGGAGCCGTGAACTCTCGGGAAAAGACCTACCTCGGCAGCCAGAGGACGGATTTCGTCGATTCCTCGGCCATCAACGCGCTTACCTTCATAGAGCCAGTTGCGGACGATCTTCTTTTGCAGCTTATACATTACCTCGCCGATAATGTTAGGCAGATTTTCATACTTTTCAGAAAGAGTGTCCAGAACCTCCTGAGTTATCGGAACAAGTCTTGCATCACGAACGTTTTTGTCATCTGTATCAAGTGCAAACTTAACCTTTTCGCCTACAAGAGCCTCTACCTCGTCCATCATATCGTGGTCAAGCTCCATAGACTCGAATGAGAATTTAGGTTTGCCGATCTGCTTTTGAATATCTGAAATAAAGGCGACCATTTTTTTGATCTCTTCATGGCCTTTGATAATAGCTTCAAGCATCAGATCGTCGGGGATCTCGTCTGCTCCGGCTTCGATCATGACAACCTTTTCGGCTGAGCCTGCAACAGTAAGATTAAGCCTGTTGTTCTCCCCTCTTTGCTCCAGTGTTGGATTGAGAACAAGCTCACCGTCAACATAGCCGACATTGATAGATGCAACAGGACCAGCCCACGGAATATCCGAGATAGAAATTGCGATAGATGCCGCGATCATTCCGGCGATCTCCGGAGAGTTGTCAGGATCAACAGCTAAAACAGTCATAACGACAGAAACGTCGTTTCTCATATCTTTTGGGAAAAGGGGTCTGATAGGCCTGTCTACGCAGCGGGATGCAAGTATTGCCTTGTCAGAAGGCTTTCCTTCGCGCTTGAGGTAAGATCCGGGAATTTTTCCGACCGAATAAAGCTTCTCCTCAAAGTCAACAGAGAGCGGGAAAAAATCAATCCCTTCTCTGGGCTGCTTGCTGGCTGTAACATTGCCCATAACGACAGTTTCGCCGTATCTGACAACACAGCTTCCGTTTGCAAGTCCGCACATTTTACCTGTTTCAACACTCAGCGGTCTGCCGGCGTAAGTTGTTTCAAATCGCCTGAAATTTTCAAACATTTGTTATTCCTCCGTTATATTTATTTTGACGGAGGACTTAGCAATAAACACAACCTCCGAAAAGAAGCTCTGTTTAATGCTAATCTTCCGTCTGTTCACAATTTTTAGGCTTGCCCATGCGGAAATCCGGTTGTTTCCGGCAGAACAGGCTTTCGTTCTTGCGGCATCGATTGCCGCAGTACAAACTAGTAAATATAGACGTAAAGGCAGTAGGGATATAACCCCGACTGCCTCAACGCACATTTTAATTTACTTACGAATTCCGAGCTTCGCGATAACGCTTCTGTATCTCTCAATGTCCTTCTTAGAGAGATAGTTGAGAAGGTTTCTTCTGTGACCGATCATCTTGTAAAGACCGCGTCTTGAGTGATGGTCGTTAGGGTGCTTCTTAAGATGCTCGGTGAGGTCTGAGATTCTTCTTGTCAGAATAGCGATCTGGACCTCAGGCGAACCGGTGTCGCTCTCGTGGTTTTTGTTGGCCGCAATTATAGCGTCCTTTTCTTCTTTTCTCATCATGGTAATCGTACCTCTTTCAAATAAATTTCCTGTGACGAAGAAACGGGTACGGTACTTTCCGCCTAAAATGCGGCAAGTCCCTGTATCTGCGTTCACGGTTTATGCGAACAGGCTGAGAAACGCCTGCACACAGCATTAATAATTATACCACAGCTTTTCCCAATTGTAAAGCTTGTTCATAATTTATTAAGAATTAATCTATTGAGTTCTGAAGCTTGGCGGCAGTAAGGGTATTTTTCATCAGCATAGCAATAGTCATAGGACCGACCCCTCCGGGAACGGGCGTTATAAATGAAGCCTTTTCGCTCACACCGTCAAAATCAACATCACCGCAGAGCTTACCGTTTTCCATTCTATTCATACCGACGTCAATAACGACCGCGCCATCTTTGACCATGTCTTCGGTTATAAGCCTTGCCTTCCCTACCGCCGCAACCAGAATATCCGCACGACGGCAGACCTCCGCGAGGTCTTTTGTCCGTGAGTGGCAAATCGAAACGGTTCCGTGCTTGTGGAGAAGAAGCATTGCCATAGGCTTTCCGACAATATTACTTCTGCCGACAACAACGCATTCTTTGCCGGATATATCTGTTCCGGTTGAGGCTATCAGCTCCATAACACCGGCAGGTGTACACGGAAGAAAGCTATAGTCGCCTATCATGATCTTGCCGACATTGACCGGGTGGAAAGCGTCAACATCCTTTTCGGGCCTTATACGGTTAATGACCGATTTTTCGTCAAGATGCTTTGGCAAAGGAAGCTGAACGAGTATTCCGTTAACGTTTTTGTCACCGTTTAGCTTGTCGATCAGCTCCAGCAGCTGATCCTGAGTTGTTTCCTCCGGCATTGCAAATTCAAACGACTTGAAGCCGCAAAGCTCGCAGGCTTTTTTCTTATTATTCACATAGATCCTAGATGCCGGGTCATTTCCGACAATCACGACAGCCAGTCCTATGTCTATCCCCAGCTTCTCTTTGATCTGTGAGGCTTCAGAGGCGACCTTTGCCTTTACCGCGGCGGAAACCGATTTTCCGTCAATTATCTTTGCAGACATATGAATTATTCATCCTCCTTAGCATCGTTTTCAACAGTACCACCTTCGGCAGTATCATTATCGGGGACTTCCTCGGTGTTATTCTCATCATCGCCGAGAATAGATTCATAGTTTTCCTCGCCGGCCATTTCATCGCTCTTATTTTCTTGAGCTTTTTTCTTGGAAAAATACTCTTTTGCTTCGGCTTTCAGTTTTGCGAGCTTTTCGGCGTGATTTTTCTTGCCATCAGCGCCGTAGCTGTTGTCATATTCCTTCTGGAGAGCCGAAAAGTCCTTTTCTTCTGCTTTTGCCGCTGCGATCTTTTTTCTCAGCTCTGCTTTGCGGTTCGTATACTCAACATCACACATATAAGCTGCCAGACCGATCTCCGAATCCTTTGTTTCATAATACAGCTTTCTGCCGCTGCTGCGCTTGACAGAGCCGCGGAAAATAATGATAAGGACAAGCGACGCCAGGACGCAGGTTCCCGCAACCAGCTGGGATACTCTTATGTTTCCGAGATAAAGGCTGTCTGTACGCAAGCCTTCGATAAAAAACCTTCCAAGGCCATACCAGCCGATATACATAAGGAAAATCTCACCGTCAAACCTACGATTCTTGAAATAGAAGTGCAGCATGATGAATCCGACAAGACACCAGATCGACTCATACAAAAAGCAGGGGTGAACAGGCAGATAATAGTCAATGGTTTCGCCTGTTCTCAAGGCATAGTCATCACAAACCGAAGCAAGGTAGCTGATAGTTTTGCTGCTCATCATTCCCCATGGCAGGGTGGTGTTAGTGCCGAACGCCTCCTGATTGAAAAAGTTGCCCCAGCGTCCTATGCACTGACCGATCAAAAAACACGGTGCTGCGACATCAAGAGTCGCCCATAGGTTTTGCTTATGGAGGATAACGATAGTTCCTCCGACCAGCACCGCGCCGATTAGACCTCCATAGATCGCAAGACCGCCGCTTCTTGTATTGAAAAAGTCCTTAAAGCCGACGCCGACTTCATTGAAAATAACATAGTAGAGTCTAGCACCGAATATCGCACCGATCAGACCTCCGATTATCGCGTCGGTGATCTTGTCGGGATTAAGTCCGCTGGAGGGCATTTTACGGTAACCGTAAAACAGCGCCAGAATAATTCCAAGTGCGATCAGAAAACCATACCAATAAATCTTGAAATCTGTTCCCGGGATCGTGAAGAAGACCCTGTCGATCGTAATTCCCGAATTGAAAATATTTTCGCTGTCACCGAAGAAAGGAAAATAAGTTTTATCGGGGTTGTTTTTAATATTCTGCACAACATCACTGCCAAGCTCTTTGGCCATAACCAATGCAGAAGTCCAAAAATGCGTCATAACAATACTCCTTTTGCAAATTGTCAATGAAACTTTCTCTACAAGTATATCACATTTTCTTTCGGATTGCCATAGCTAATCCAATATTTTTTCAAATTTTCACAAACCACAAAAAGGCAGGAACTTAATCCCGCCTTTTAAGCTTTTTTATTCTCCGACCGAAGTGAGCGAAGTATCCTCTCCGCCGATTTCGTATACCTTTGTTACAACCGTTGTAGTCACTTCGCCGTCGGGTGCAGAGTTGAGAACGTCGTCAAGCGACGTTGCAAACATATAAGCCGCGAAAAATCCCAGCAATATCAATATTACGATCAGCAGTATTATTTTCAGGTTGAGCGAAAGCTTTTGCAGCTTTGTCATACTGCGCTTTTTTTCATTTGTTTTGTTCTCCATGTCGATCTCCGTTAATCTGTATATCTCTTTATTATCAGCTTATTCCAAGGAACTCGAAGTAGTTTTTGTCAGGCATAACGACATATGAATTTGTATACTCCTCATCGTCCTCCATCTTAAAGGTGAGGATATTGCTCCCCGACCAATAAACCTCCGGAACTTTTCCTCTTCCGTAGAAAAATTTGACCTTACGCTTGATCCCCTTTTGCTTCAGAGTAAAAAAGTTGAATGTTTTGTCTTGTCCGTGAGGAACAACATAGATGATGACCTGTCCCTCCTCCTTGTTTTGAACATCGCATATATAAAATTCAAGATTTCCGTCCGGTGAAACGGTTTTGCCGTCGCTTGTCATAGCCATAACATAATTCATATCATATGCAGCGTATACAGGATCTGTGGGCGAGAGGTCTGCGTTCAAAACGGTTTCGACCGTTGATGATGATCCAAACAGCAGGTTTGCGATAAAGTAAGCGAATATACCCAGAACGTACATCATAATATAGATCGTTCCCAGCAAGACCTTGAGGTTTGCTGGCGCACTGGTATAGAAAAACATTACAATAGCAACGATCAGCGGCGGAACAAAAATTATAATGTTGTTCATATTGAAAAGAACAAGGAAGAAAACTATTGGTAAAAGCAGCATACTGCTTATCCGCGTTATGATTATGTCTTTTGTAAAGAGCATAAAAACCAAAAACAGCGCGCTTAATATAAAGTATACGGTGAAAAACGCACTCTGCGCACCTTCGTTTATCTCAAATTTATACAGGAAGGTAGCGATCGTCAGAAGAACGATCACAGCTACATAAATCAGATTAAAGACGGCCAGCGCACGCTTTAACCAAATGTTATTCAATATGTCTTTCATTTTGGAATATGTCTGCCTTTCATATTATGTATGTCAGTTGACAATAAGCTCTTCATCGCCATCAAGTCCGCTGACGACCTCAAAATAGCTATTGTCAGATATACCTGTTTCTATATCAATTTCAACCTTGGCACCGTCTATCAGAACATTGACATATTCCCGTAATCCGACTTGTCTGTGTGCTGCCTTCGGGATAAGAACAACATTATCCTTGGTGTACACATCAAAAAATACATCGATCGTGCCGAAGTCCATAAGCTGCGCCGTATCCGGAAGCTCGATAACATAGAGGTATCCGCTGAAGTCTACACCGCCGTCTCTTTTGATAATGTCTATGACCTTACCGTCAATATCGGCGATCTTACCCTGAACGACTCTGACCTTGCTTCCGAAATTGACATTTGCCAACGGATCGCCGAAAACAAAGGCGGTCAAATAGGTTTTGCTTTTATCTGAGATCTCGCAGAGATACTGACCGCTGTAAACCCGCTGTCCGGCTGCAACGCCTTCCTGAGAGATCTTGATTCTTCCGCTGCACGGAGCATATATTTTGGTGTTTTCCTTGCTTTTATTCAGCTTGTCGTATTTCAGCTTTTCAAGCTCGTAGTTTATCTCGGCTTTTTCGATCTCATTTTTACCGGCTCCGGATTTTTTCAAGGATTTGTATGTTTCCTCGGCTGCGTCCATAATGACCTTCTGATCTTCTATCTGATCCTGAAGCTCATCATCGACCAAAAGCTCGCAGATAAGTTCCCCTTCTTCAATCTCGTCATCAGCATAAAGCTTTGCAATAATTCCTGACTGATTAAAGAAGACCCGTTCCGAGTAAGGATATCCGAATGACCCTTCGGCATGGTATGCCGTTCCGATAGAACCTATCTGGGCGGAAACGGTATTATAAGTAATCTCCTTAGCTTCAATAACGACATCTTCGGAATTAACTGATGATTCGCTGCCTCCGCATGATGACAATGTGAAGCACAGGGCAACACATAGGACGGAACAAAGAAATCTTTTCACAGTGCAAAACTCCTTTCGCACACAATATTCTTATTATATTTTAACATTTGCCGTTATAAATTACAACACAAACCCAATCGTTTCGCTAACATTGTATGAACGCACAAACTCACCCATGCATTTTTGTTCATTTTGACAAATAGGGTTATGCCAACAGAGAGCATATAATGCCGTTGGAAACCAAAAATCCCTTTGGCGTCAGTCTTAAAACACCATTGCAAAGCCGACCCATATCATTCTTTTCAAGCTTGGCAGCTAATTTTGCAAGCCTGTCTGAATCACCGCCCAAAAAAGCAAACCTGTTGACATTCAACCCGTCCGTCGTCCGCAAAGAAAGCATAGTGTATTCTTCAAGCTCATTAGGCATATTATCCTCTGTTCTTATGCAGTTTTTCGGATCTTTTATGTATGAGAGAATATCGCTCTCATAATAATATCTGACTCCGCCCACAAATGAGTGTGCAGAAGCACCGAGGCCGTAGTAATCATCTCTCAGCCAGTATTTCATATTATGGCGTGATCTCATTCCGTTCTTGCAAAAGGATGATATCTCATACTGTTCAAAGCCGTTTTCTTCAAGCCGCTTGACTGCCGAGAGGTAAAGCTCAGCGGTCATGTCGCTGTCAGCTGAAAGTGAGCGGATCCTTTCACAGTCAAAAGGAGTTCCCTTCTCAATGGACAGCATATATGCTGATATGTGAACGATTGGCATAGAACACAAAGCATCCACGCTCTGGATCAGGCTCTTCTCGGTCTGGTATGGGGTGCCGATCATCAGATCGCACGATATGTTGTCAAATCCGGCATTTTCGGCGGCAAGTATCGCCTCCCTTGCCTTCTCAAAAGAATGCGCTCTGCCCAGTGACCTCAGCTCACTGTCCTGAGCTGACTGAACTCCGAACGAAATGCGGTTAAAGCCGCTTTTTCTGAGAGCAATAAGTCTGTCAGAGTCAACAGTTCCCGGATTTGCCTCAACGGTTATCTCGGAATTTTCAGCCACATTAAAGCGATCTTTCACGGCATTCAATATGCGTATCAAAGCATTGTCCGGCATAACCGTAGGCGTTCCCCCGCCGAAATAAACCGTATCGACCTCTATTGACCTGCTGCCAGTCGTTTCTTTAATGTCACGGCAAAGAGCATCGGTATATTCGAGCATCTGTTCTCTGCTGGTTCCCGGCTTTGAAAAAAATGCACAGTATGGGCATTTGCTTTTGCAAAAAGGTATGTGAATGTAAACTCCCGCTTTTCCCATAATGCGGCTATTCCTCGTCATCGCCGAAGGCGTTGACTTCATCGCCGAAGGCGTTGTCGATAACATTCTTGGCAATCTCTCCGTTTGTGTGTATTTTCTTTTTTGCAGCCTTAAAGGCAAATATCATCAGCATTATCACGGCGCCGGACGCATAACAGGCTGCAACATACAAAACAAAATCAACAGTGTCTCTGATTGTCAGATAAAAGTATTCAGAGCTTTTTTCAAGCGCTGCAACTATATGTTTATGAAGCATCAGCTCGGCAAATGCTCCAAAGCCGCAACTCAATAAAACAAAACCAAGATAACCTACAAAAGCCTGTGGGGCAGAGTGCTTTGACAGTCTTATGGCAGCTAAAACGCAGATTACGAATGCCGCGATCACCGCAAGCGACTTCATAATATTCGCATAACCCTCATATATAAGCGGAAACGCCAAAGCGCCTATTATGCCGTATTTCAGGGCGCTGTTAAGATAGCTGTTATCCTCCATATCTTGCCTTTCTTCAGTCATCGAGCCTCAGAACAGACATAAACGCCTCCTGCGGAACCTCGACGGTTCCCAGCTGACGCATACGCTTTTTTCCTTCCTTTTGTTTTTCGAGAAGCTTTTTCTTTCTTGTTATATCTCCGCCGTAGCATTTTGCCAAAACGTCCTTGCGATAGGCTTTTACCGTTTCCCGCGCGATGACCTTTCCACCTATAGCTGCCTGTATCGGTACCTCAAACATCTGCCGCGGTATATTTTCCTTAAGCTTTTCCGCCATGCGTCTGCCGCGTGAGTATGCACTGTCAGCGTGAACGATAAACGAGAGCGCGTCAACGGTTTCGCCGTTCAGTAAAATATCCAGCTTGACCAGCTTGCTCGCCTGATAACCTGTCAGCTCATAGTCAAACGAAGCATAGCCCTTGGTGCGTGATTTCAACGCGTCAAAAAAATCATATACGATCTCATTGAGAGGAAGATCATAATGAAGCTCGACACGGTTTTCTTCGAGATATTTCATATCTTTAAAAGTTCCCCGGCGCTGCTGGCAAAGCTCCATAATTCCGCCCACATATTCAGAAGGCGTAAAAATGCTTGCCTTGACAACAGGTTCTTCAGCCAGCGAAATGATTACAGGGTCCGGATAGCTTGCAGGATTGTCAATAAACTTGACCTCTCCGTTTGTCAGTGTGACCTTATAAACGACCGACGGCGCGGTAGTTATGAGATCAAGATTGTATTCTCTCTCCAGTCTTTCCTGAATGATCTCCATATGCAGAAGCCCGAGAAATCCACAGCGAAAACCAAAGCCGAGAGCCGCAGAAGTTTCAGGCTCGAAGGAAAGGGAGGCGTCATTGAGAGCCAATTTGTCAAGAGCATCACGCAAGTCCTGATACTTTGCTCCGTCTGCGGGATAAACACCGGAAAAGACCATAGGATTTACCTTTTTGTATCCCGGCAAAGCCTCCTTGCATGGATTTTCGACGGTTGTTACCGTGTCCCCCACCCGGGTATCACCGATATATTTAATTGAAGCCGCAATATATCCGACTTCACCCGCACACAAAACGCCTGTCGGCACAAGCTCTGTAGCGCCCATAGAGCCTATCTCTACAGTCAAAAACTCGGCTCCTGTTGCCATCAGCCTTATCGTATCCCCGACTTTTATCCTGCCGTCCATCACTCTGACGTATATAATAACACCTTTATACGGATCGTAAACACTGTCGAATATCAGCGCCTTGGCAGGAGCATCGGGGTCACCCTTTGGCGCCGGTATATCAGTAACTATCTTTTCAAGAACCTCATGAATGTTCTTGCCCGTTTTTGCAGAAATGCGCGGTGCATCCATTGCGGGTATACCGATAATATTCTCAATCTCGGCACATACTCTTTCCGGGTCTGCTGAGGGAAGATCCATTTTATTGATGACAGGCATTACTTCCAGATCATGTTCTATGGCAAGATAGGTGTTAGCAAGGGTCTGCGCTTCAATGCCCTGCGTCGCATCAACTACAAGAACAGCCCCTTCACAGGCTGCCAAGGATCGCGATACCTCATAGTTAAAGTCAACATGACCGGGAGTGTCGATAAGGTTGAAGATATATTCCTCGCCGTTGTCGGCCTTATACTTCATCTTGACGGCACGAGCCTTAATGGTTATACCGCGCTCTCGCTCAATATCCATATTATCTAAAAGCTGTTCTTCCATATCGCGAAGAGCAACAGCTGAGGTCTGCTCTAAAATTCTGTCCGCAAGAGTAGACTTTCCGTGATCTATGTGTGCAATAATACAAAAGTTTCTGATGTTTTCACGTTTCATTCAAAAAACCTTTCCTTTTCGGAATTATCTTCTGCCGCTTGCGCGTGACATTCTAAAAAGCTTTTTGGCAAGAGCTTCAGTCGCAGCGCCTTTTTTCATACGCCATTGCCAGTTACCGCTGTCAGTAGAGGGCAGGTTCATTCTTCCTTCGCTGCCCAGCTCAAGCGCCTCCTGCATCTGGATCATAGCCGTATCAGCAATACTCGTATAAGCTGCCCTGATAAATCTGTCGCTGATATCCTTATCCGTATTTTCAGCTCCGGTGTAGTCACGGATAAATTCTTTAATGCTGTCGGAACAGCTGTTATACCAGCCGATTATCGTGTCGCTGTCATGTGTACCGGTATAGCATACGCAGTTTTTGGTGTTAAAGTTGCAAGGCAGGTATTCGCTTTCTGCGTTTGGATCAAAGCCGAATTGCATCATTTTCATACCCGGAAAGCCGCAGAAATCAAGCAGTTCTCTCACACTGTCGGTAATAAAGCCAAGATCTTCGGCGATTATACGAACATTTCCGAGCTTTTGGCGAACAGCCGCAAAAAGCTCCTTGCCCTTGCCGGTTTTCCAAGCACCGTTCACAGCGTCCTTATTTTCGGACGGGATTGTATAGTAGCTGTCGAAGCCTCTGAAATGGTCTATTCTGACAACATCGTAGAGCTTTTCGGCAAAGGCAATTCTGTCGATCCACCACTTGAAGCCGTCCTTTTCCAAAACGTCCCAATCATATACCGGGTTTCCCCACAGCTGACCTAGCGGCGCAAAGCCGTCCGGTGGGCATCCTGCAACGTTCAGAGGCATCTTATCCTCATCCAAATCATACATCAGCGGATTTTTCCATACATCAACGCTGTCAAGCGCGCAATATATCGGGATATCTCCGATAATCTCAATGCCCTTTTCATTTGCATATTTTTTTAGTTTGCGCCATTGTTTGAAAAACTCATACTGTAAAAAGCAGTAAAAACCTATCTGATTTGAAAGCTCTCGCCTTGCTTCATTTAAAGCACTTTCACGGCACATCAAAAGCTCACGTTGCCACTCATACCATGCTTTACCACCGTTTTTCTCCTTGAGAGCCATAAACAGCGCATAGTTGTCAAGCCAGTAGCTGTTTTCGGAATAGAATTTTTCAAAATCCTCGTCTTTAACAAATCTTGCGTATGCGGCGTGGAAAACATTCCATATATTCTTGTAAATAAGCGAATAATCGACTTTTTCCGGATCAGTTCCCCACTCGATGATTTTGTAATCGGCGGCTTTCAAAAGACCATCTTCTTCAAGCTGCTCAAAGTCGATAAAATAAGGATTTCCTGCATGGATGGAAAAAGACTGATATGGCGAATCGCCGAAACTGGTCGGGCTTATCGGTAGGATCTGCCAGTAGTGCTGCCCTGCTTTGCAAAGCCAGTCAACAAAACCTATAGCCTCTTTGCCCATCTTTCCGATACCATAATCGTTAGGAAGGCTTGAAATATGCATAATTACACCGCAATGTCTTTGGCTGCTCATTAAAATACTCTCCTGTTAATTATTTTCCGAAGCGTTTCTGCATTCTGATATCCCTGCCGACAAATTCGATAGGAATAAAAGTGCAGCAAAGGCGAGAATAGATGCGCTCGTTATATTTCTTTTCCAGCTCGTCAAATGAAAGATTGGTTGAAACTATCGTCGGCAGACCGTAGTTGATCCTTGTATTGATGATCTCATACAGCGAAGCCTCGCCGAATGGCGAATACATCTCGGAGCCGAGATCATCGAGAATTACGAGATCTGCTGAAATAAGCAGCGACATAGTGTGCGTATCAGATCTTCCGAAGCGTTCATTTTCCAACAATCTCACATAGTTGGAAAAACTGTCGTATGTCACGCTGAAGCCGTTGTTTATTACTTGGGAGGCTATTGCCGATGACATAAACGTTTTGCTGAGGCCTGTTCCGCCGTAGAAAAGCAATGAATCCGAATTACATGAAAAACCTCTTGCGTATTTCTTGCAGATATTCAAAACGTTTTCCATAGTTGCCCTGTCTTTGCCCTCATAAAACTCCAGAGAAAACTCTTCAAACCTGCACAGCTTAACTCTGCACTGCTCGTTGAGTTTGGATATGGCTGTTTTTTTCAGCAGCTCCTCAAAGCATTCGCAGCGTTTGCCGCTTACAAAGCCTGTATCATTGCATTTTTTGCAGACAAACTCAGGTCTAAGATAGTCCTTGCCCAGGCCGGCTGCTTCAAGAAAAAACACAAGCTGCTTTTGTGCCGCCAAGTTTTTTTCAGCTATCATGTCAATAGCTTCTCTGACGTTTTCGGACTTCATTCCCAAAGATATTTCCGCAAGAGTATTACTGAGCTGCTCGTTGATCCTCCTTATCTCAGGAAAATCATTTTCGACCTGTATTCTGCGTCTGTTCGCCTCAGAGATTGCAGTCAGCCGGCGCTCCTCAAGCTTGCTCTGAGCTATGTCGAAAACTTCACTTGTATATTTCATCGTATTAATCACTCCTCGGACTAATCAGTCATCATCGCCTGAGAGCTTGGGAACGTAGTCTTTAATAAGCCTTTTATATTCTTCTACTGAAAATGATTTTGCGCTTCCGCGGGAGGTTTTCTTTTCTTTTTCCGCATCCTCAGCTGTTTTAATGCCCTGCTCTGACCATGAAATAAGCGTTTTGTTGATATAGTTCAGATTGACGCTGTGATCCTTGGTATTGTTTATTGAATGCTCGGCTGCTTCGGCTGCCAGATCCTCTGTCACTCCGCGCTTTTGCCAGTCCTCAAAAAGCTCCTTCTGCTTCTTGGTTGTTTGAGCCTTGAGACCCAAGGCGCGCTTTATTGTACTCTCATAGGTATAGTATTCTTTTTGTCTGGCTATCTCATTTTCTACGTCGTGATGGTCCAGTATTCCCCTTTCGTTCCATTCTCTAATAACGCTTTTTATGTATCTCATATTTCCCTTGCCAATATTAACGCAGAATTGTAAGATCATCACGATAGAAGCAATCGGGAAACCGTAGTATTCATGAAATTCGACCAATGCGGCTTGTTCAGTTGAGTTGACAGTTCTTCCCAACGATTGCTGTGCCGACGAAAACAAAAATCTGATATCCTCCGACCTCGCAGCAAGCACCTCAAGATCCTTCGGAGTATATTTGACAGCTGTTTTCTTTTCGTTGGCTGCATTTATAGCTTCTGCCGGCTTACGATGCATTACTGTGCCAGAGGCAAACTCCTTTACGGGTGGAGCGCCCTCAAATGTTAACACTCCTGTTTGCGCCCAGAACATAAGCGCTTCCTCTGCTGTTTCCTCTGAAACGCCGGTAGCTTTGGCGATCATCTCGGTATCGGCTACAGGTGAGCTGCCGGCAAGAACACACAGCAGCACCTTGAGAAAATCACCGCTCGACAGCTTAAGGTATTTTTCTGCGATTGCGCATGGAACGCTGAAAAAGCCGCCCCAACGGTTGACATCTATCTTAAATGTCACGAAAAACACCCCTCTTTGTTAAGATAAACAGAGGCAGGAAACGGGTTCTTACCTCTGATTTTAACTTTTATTCAACAACAAGCTTGTGGTATACTTTTTTGCCTTTTTTAATGACTATTCCGCCGCCGATCTCGATCTTAGCGTTCGGGTCTGTCTGCTTGACGTCATCAATCGTTATGCCGCCCTGCTGCACGAGTCTTCTGCCCTCGCTGTTTGAAGAAGCAAGCTTTGTTCTGACCAATATATCAAGCAAACCAAGCTTTCCGTCACAGAGATCTTTTGCGGAAACAAAGGTTGTCGGCATATCCGCATTTCCCGATCCGCCGCCGAACAGTGCTCTTGCCGAGGCCAGAGCCTTATCAGCTTCCTCCTCGCCGTGAACGAGTTTTGTAAGCTCATATGCAAGCAGCTCTTTAGCTTTATTATACGAGGCTCCGTCGCTGAGATTTTTCTCGATATCCTCGATCTCCTCTATAGGAACAAAGGTAAGCATTTTCATGCACTTGATAACATCTGCATCGGCGACATTTCTCCAATACTGGAAAAAGTAATAAGGTGAAGTCTTTTCCGGATCGAGCCAAACCGCGCCCTTTTCGGTCTTGCCCATCTTCTTACCCTCGGAATTGAGGAGCAGTGTTATTGTCATTGCGTAAGCGTCCTTGCCGAGCTTGCGTCGTATAAGCTCAGTTCCGCCGAGCATATTGCTCCATTGATCGTCGCCCCCGAACTGCATATTGCAGCCGTACTCGGTAAAGAGCTTGTAGAAGTCATAGGACTGCATTATCATGTAGTTAAATTCAAGGAAGCTTAGACCCTTTTCCATTCTTTGCTTATAGCATTCGGCGCGCAGCATATTGTTTACTGAAAAGCAGGCGCCTACTTCCCGCAGAACATCGACATAGTTAAGGGTCAGAAGCCAGTCCGCATTGTTAACGACCAAAGCCTTGCCGTCGCTGAAGTCAATGAATCTCGACATCTGCTTTTTAAAGCACTCAACGTTATGTTCGATAGTTTCCTTGGTGAGCATTTTTCTCATATCGGTCTTACCGGATGGGTCTCCGATCATACCTGTACCGCCGCCAAGCAGAGCAATAGGTCTGTTGCCTGCCTGCTGGAGGCGCTTCATAAGGCACAGAGCCATAAAATGACCGACGTGCAGACTGTCCGCCGTAGGATCAAAACCGATATAAAAGGTTGCTTTGCCGTTATTTATGAGTTCCTTTATCTCGTCTTCATCGGTGAGCTGCGCGAGCAAGCCGCGCCTTTTGAGTTCTTCAAATAGTGTCATTGATTATCCTCCTATATTTTGCAGCCGTATCGCTGCCCGATTAATTACAAATTAAACATATTATATATTTATTTGCCGACATGGTGAGCGGCGTTTGTATCACACAAAAATCCTCCGACAGCGCAAGCCGTCAGAGGACATTTCCTCTCAAGATATGATAACACGTTTTTCCCCTATTGTCAAGAGCGAAGCTGTTTTTTGACTTCATCCAGTGCGGATTTTTCCAGCCTTGAAACCTGAGCCTGTGATATTCCGATCTGTTTTGCCACTTCAACCTGTGTTTTTCCGCGAATATAGCGCATATACAGTATCTTTTTTTCACGTTCGCAGAGCTTTTTAAGAGCCTCCCGCACGGAAAGCTCACTGAGCCATTCTTCGTCGTCACAGCGGTCGCTGAGCTGATCCAGAAGATAGAGTGCGTCACCGCTGTCTGAGAAAACAGGTTCGTAGAGCGAAAGAGGGTCTGAGATGGATTCAAGTGCCGTAACCACATCATGTCTCGGTGCTTCGATATCCTTGGCAATTTCGGTTACGGTCGGCTCCCGTTTCAGTGAAGCCGTCAGCTTTTCCTTGCTCTGCATAGCTTTAAACGCGAGATCTCGCAGTGATCTTGACACTCTTACCGGAGTATTATCCCGAAGGTGACGCCTTAGCTCCCCTGCGATCATCGGAACAGCGTAGGTAGAAAAACGCACATCAAGGGTGTCGTCAAAGTTGTCAATAGCTTTTATCAGACCGATAACTCCGACCTGAAACAAATCATCCGGGCATTCTCCCCTTCCCAGATATTTTTGCAAAACGCTAAGAACCAAACGCAGATTGCAAACGATCAGCTGCTCTCTTGCCTGCTTGTCACCGTTATGCGCCTTGCGGATAAGATCCAGTTTTTCGCTTTCATTTAATGTCTGAAGCCGTGATGTATTAACGCCGCTGATTTCAACCTTATTGTATTGCATAAGTATACCTCGGCCTTAAATTTCTTTGCAAAGGTACTATACCCCATTTTAAGCCAAGTATACGCGTAAAAATCGGACTTCAGGCAATATGCCCAAAGTCCGCGGTTATGATAATTTGTTATTTAACAGACTGCGCAAGGATGACCGTTTCGTCCTTACCGACCTTGACGATCCCGTCTGTAGCTTCATAGACTTTCTCGATCCCGCCCTCCAATACGACTCTGATTTTTCCGTCCCTGATAGTTGAAACGTATGGAACATGACCTGCCATAATTCCTATATCGCCGGCCGCAGCACGAACAATGGTCTTTACGACATCATGCTCGACGGTACTGGTCACAGGAGTTACGATTTTCAAAGTATAAGTCTTCATGACAGTTACCTCTGAGAGGCTTTGGCTTTTTCGACAGCCTCGTCGATCGTTCCGACAAACAGGAATGCAGATTCGGGTAAATCGTCATGCTTTCCCTCGATTATTTCCTTGAAGCCGCGTATCGTTTCCTTGATAGGAACATATTTTCCCTTCATTCCCGTGAACTGCTCGGCAACACTGAACGGCTGTGACAGAAAACGCTGTATTTTTCTTGCCCGTGAAACAGTCAGCTTATCCTCATCGGAAAGCTCGTCCATTCCCATGATGGCGATGATATCCTGCAACTCATTGTAACGCTGCAATATAGACTGGACCTGTCTTGCAACATCATAGTGTTCCTGTCCGACGATCTCGGGTGCCAGTATGCGCGAGGTAGAGTCAAGCGGGTCAACGGCAGGATAGATGCCCAGAGAAGAAATACTCCTGGAAAGAACGGTTTTGGCATCAAGGTGAGCAAATGTAGTAGCAGGGGCGGGGTCTGTCAGGTCGTCGGCAGGAACATAAACAGCCTGAACGGAGGTGATAGAGCCTTTGTTCGTCGAGGTTATACGCTCCTGCAAAGCGCCC
>DLOT01000028.1:48063-78627 GCA_002479715.1 Ruminococcus sp. UBA7477
CATACGTCCGAGAAGTGCCGAAACCTCCGAGCCCGCCTGAGTAAACCTGAATATATTGTCGATAAACAGCAAAACGTCCTGCCCCTCGACATCGCGGAAATACTCGGCCATTGTCAATCCCGAAAGACCGACTCTCATTCTTGCTCCGGGNNGCCTTTATCACGGAAATATTCCGCCATTGTAAGTCCTGTCAGGCCTACACGCATCCTCACTCCGGGCGGCTCATTCATCTGACCGTAGACAAGCACCGTTTTGTCAATAACTCCGGATTCCTTCATTTCATTGTAAAGGTCGTTTCCTTCACGGGTTCTCTCACCAACACCTGTAAATACCGAAATACCTCCGTGCTGATTGGCAACGTTGTTGATCAGTTCCTGAATGAGAACCGTTTTTCCGACTCCCGCGCCGCCGAATAGTCCGATCTTTCCGCCTTTAAGATAAGGCGCTATAAGGTCGATTACCTTGATGCCTGTTTCCAAGACCTCAGTAGAAGCCGCCTGCTCCTCATATGACGGGGCCGGTCTGTGGATCTCCCATCTCTCGGTGTCGCTTTCGTCGAACGGCATATCGTCAATAGGCTCTCCGAGAAGATTGAAAACTCTCGAAAGAGTCTTTCTTCCGACAGGAACAGATATAGCTCTGCCGGTGTCGACAGCGTCTGTTCCTCTGACAAGTCCGTCGGTAGTGCTCATTGCGATGCATCTCACCGTGTCGTCGCCGATATGCTGAGCCACTTCAACGATAAGCTTTTCTCCGTGGTTGTCGATCTCTATAGCGTTTAAAAGCTTTGGCAGGTTGTTTTTTGTAAACTTTATGTCAACAACAGCACCAACGATCTGAACAACCTTGCCTATATTCTCTGACTGCATAATAACGCTCCTTCTTTATTCGTTTCTCAAAGAGCCTGACATGATCTCGGTCAGTTCCTGAGTTATCTGGGCTTGTCTCGCTCTGTTATACATAAGTGAAAGCTTACTTATCATCTCATCGGCGTTATCGGTCGCGTTTTCCATGGCGTTGCGCCTTGCCGCCAGCTCGGCGGCATAGGAATCCACAACAGCGCTGTAAACGATCCCGCTCAGATACTTCGGAATGAGGCTCTCAAAAAGCTCCTCTACCGAAGGCTCATAGACAGTTACACCCTTTGCCGATGAAGTGTTGTTGGTCAGCGTTTCTATCGGCAGCACTTTGATCGACATCGGCTCTTGATTTAGGGTGGAAACGAAGGTAGTGTAGATCAGCTCAACGCTGCCTATTTCCTGCATTTTCATTTTTGTCATTATCATCGAAGAAATTTCGGCAAGCGTGTCATCGCTCATATTGTCGAATATCCCGCTCAGTTTCATTAAAACATCATAGCCGCGCTTTTCAAAATACTCGATAGATTTTTTGCCGATCGCTAATATTTTTACCTTGTTTCCGTTTGCGATAATTTCGTCACATCTCGATTGAGCGAGCTTCAGAACATTGTGATTGAAACCGCCTGCAAGACCTCTGTCCCCGGCTATTACTATAAGCAGATTTGTTTTGCGAAACTGCGGTGACAAAAACAGCGACTGCAAAGCTCGGTCATTGGAAAGGTCGCACATGGTCTCATAAAGTGTATTGAAAAACGGTCGGGCGCCTTCTGCTTTTTCCTTGGCACGCCTGAGTTTTGAGGATGCCACAAGCTGCATGGCCTTGGTTATCTGCTTTGTGCTTTCAACGCTTTTGATCCTGCGCTTGACAGCTTTCATATTAGCTGTTGCCATAAGCCTTTACTCCTTTATTTCTCGCTTAAAAAACGTGCGTTGAATTCTGTCAATGCTGCCTTGAGCTTTTCTTCCGTTTCGGCCGTCAAGTCTTTTGTATCGACGATCGAAGCGAAAATATCGTTATGAGAAGCTTCAATAAATTCAAACAAATCATTCTGATAACGTTCAACGTCATTCACGGCAATCTCACTCAGGTAGTTATTGACAACGGCGTAGATGATTACGACCTGTCTTTCAACCTCGAGAGGCTGATTTCTTCCCTGCTTCAAAACAGCAACTATCCTCTCGCCCTGTGCAAGTCTGTCCTTTGTGTCCTTATCAAGGTCTGATCCGAACTGTGAGAAAGACTGAAGCTCGCGGAACTGTGAATAAAGAAGCTTCAGCGAGCCTGAAACTTTTTTCATGGCCTTAATCTGTGCAGCGCCGCCTACACGGGAAACCGAAATACCCGGATTGACTGCGGGACGTATTCCCGAGTAGAAAAGTTCTGTTTCGAGGAATATCTGTCCGTCTGTAATAGAAATAACATTTGTCGGGATATATGCGGAAACGTCGCCTGCTTGGGTTTCTATTATAGGCAGAGCGGTAAGCGTTCCGCCGCCGTAATTTTCATTCAGTGAGCAGGCTCTCTCAAGCAGTCTTGAATGGAGATAGAATACGTCACCCGGATAAGCCTCACGGCCTGTAGGTCTTTGAAGCAACAGCGACATTGTTCTGTAAGCGACTGCGTGTTTTGAAAGGTCATCGTATACGCACAATACATCCTTGCCCTGAAGCATGAAATATTCTCCCATAGCGCATCCGGAATAAGGGGCGATATATTGCAGAGGAGCAAGCTCCGAGGCTGTTGCCGCAACAACAATCGTATATGCCATAGCACCTGCCTTGTCAAGCGTTTCAACAACATTTGCAACGGTTGAACGCTTTTGACCTATTGCGACATATATACAAATAACGTCTTTTCCCTTTTGGTTAATTATAGTGTCCAAAGCGATAGCGGTTTTACCTGTCTGTCTATCGCCTATGATAAGCTCTCTCTGACCTCTGCCGATCGGTATCATCGAGTCTATCGCCTTGATGCCTGTTTGCAAAGGCCGGCTGACCGATTTTCTTGTGATTATTCCGAATGCCGGAGTTTCGATCGGGCGAGTTTCCTTAGTCAAAGCAGGCCCCTTGCCGTCGATCGGTTCTCCCAGGGCATTTACAACTCGGCCGAGCAGTTCTTCTCCGACCGGAACTGAAACTATCCTGCCGGTTCGTTTAACCTGTGTTCCCTCTTTGATGTCCTCATCAGAGCCTAGCAAAACGGCGCCGACAAAGTTGGTTTCGAGATTGAGAGCCATGCCCTGAACCCCGCAGTCAAACTCTAGAAGCTCGCCGCTCATGCAGTTATCAAGCCCATGGATTTTTGAAATTCCGTCGCCGACGGTCACTACCGTTCCGACATCGGCAAGTTCAAGCTTGCTGTGGTATGTTTTTATCTGATGTTTTATTATGCTTGTGATATCATCGGGGTGAAGATTCATAATTTGATCCTGACCTTTCTTATGCAATAACGCTGTCAACGCTCTTTTTCATCTCTGAAAGTCTGCTGCTCAAGCTGCCGTCAAGCTGTGTATCATTGTATTTTACGACAATGCCCCCTATAAGTGCTTCGTCGGTCTTTTCAACGAGAATGATCTTTGCACCCAGCTTCTTTTCAAGCTTTTGCTTAAGTCTTTGACGAAGGCTGTCGCTAAGCGGTGAGGCTGTTGTGACGGTTGCTTCTATGATATGGCTTTCACTGTAATAAAGCTTTTTGAACTCACTGCAGATTTCATTAAAACAGCCGATTTCACCGTTTTCGACCAGCACGCACAAAAAGTCAAGCGTAAGCGGGCAGACTGCTCCTTTGAAAACGCTCTTCACCATTCCGAGCTTTTCTTCTTTCGTTACAGTCGGCACACATAAAAGCTGCAAAAACTCCGTATTATTCCCGAAGGCTTCTCCGACCTTTTTCAGCTCGCCGTGCATATTTTCAGTAATGATGTTTTCTTCTTTGCAAAGCGCAAACAAAGCTGCGGCATAATTTTTAACACAGCTGTCTTTCCGACTACTCATCGCTGTCACCTACGCCGTCGATTTCATCTATAAACGAATTGATGATAGCCTCATCATCCTCGCGTGTCATCTTTTTGCCGACAAGTGCTTCTGCAACGTCAAACGCTATGTCGGTGATGTCGTTCTTGACAGAGTTGACGGCTCGGCGCTTTTCGCGCTCAATCTCGGAATGGGCTCTTTCGATAATCTCCTGAGCCTCCCCGTGAGCGTCGCTGATGATTTTCTCGCTCTGCTCGTGAGCCCTGCGGGTCGCATCTCTAAGGATTTCCGCCGACTCCTCTTTTGCACCTGCCAGCTTTTCATTATACTCCAGCTCAACTGCCTTTGCGCGAAGCTTGGTTTCATCGGCCTCTTCAAAGCTGTCGGCTATTTCCTTGCTTCTGCTTTCGATAACGGCATTTACTCTCTTGAAAAGCAGGAACTTGAGTATTAAAAAGAGTATCAGCAGATTTAAAAGCGTTGCGATAATCGTTGCCGGGTCAATGGTAATAAACTCTGTTATTTTTGCATACGGCATGATTTATGACTCCTTGCCAAATTAAAGCTTTTTAATGAGCGGGTTAGCAAACAACAAAACGAGGGCAATAACGAGAGAGTATATACCTGTTGACTCAGACATTGCAACACCGATGAACATTGTTCTTGTGCAGTCGCCCTGCGCCTCGGGCTGACGTGCGATAGACTCGATCGTCTTACCTACCGCGTAGCCTTCACCTATACCGGGTCCGAGACCTGCGATCATAGCAAGACCTGCGCCGATTGCCGAACATCCCAAAACTATTGCCTTTTCCATAATGATTTCCTCCGTTAAATTAAAATTTCTTTGATAACATTTTCGTATTTATTTTTCAGCCGCCATGCTCACGTTTACCATAGTCAGCATAGCGAAAATATACGCTTGTATACATCCCGTAAACAGGTCAAAGTATATTGACAGGAAGGCGGGTACAAATAATTGTCCGATATTAAGCTCAAACACACCGAAAGAGAAGGACAGATTAACGGCTTTGGAAAGTGCGCCGAGTCCCATATAAAGAAGCGATGTTATGATAGAGCCTCCTGCAATGTTTCCGAACATACGGAAGGACATCGAGATTGGCGTTGCGATCTCACTGAGTATATTCAGCGGAGTCATAAGCACAATAGGCGAAGCAAAGCCCTTGAAATAGCCGCCTACTCCGTTCGTTCTGATCTTGAAGTAGGTTATAAGAATAAATGTCACCAGTGCCATCGAAAGCGTAGTATTCAGATCGGCAGTAACCGAGCGAAGCCCCAGCAGACTGACCAGCGATCCAAGCAGAGAATACAGAAGGATCGCCGCGACATACGGTGAAAAGCTCATAAAGCGCTCGCCCATTGTCGTTTTGACTGTGTTATTGACGAAATTGACAGCCATTTCAGCGATTATCTGCCGTTTTGTGTTCGGTATCTTTTGCAGTGAGCTTGTCAGAAACAGACAGACAAAAAGTACTATCAAAATAACAAACCAACCGATAACAACTGTTTCGGTTATATCAATCCCGCCCAGTATCGGAATTGTGAACACGACCTTCGGTCCGTCCATCGAGTTTGCCACTACCTTTCTTGAAAAAGTGAATAAATGTAATAATGATCCTTGGTGTAAACTGCGGAATAAGAATACCGATGGGATTATATGCGTTACTCTCAAAGCCCAGCCAGCAAAGTAAAAACAGTCCGAAAAACCGCAGAAAATAGCAGCTTCTTATTATGCGCTTGCCCTTGCGTATTTGGCTGATTTTAAGCTCCGCGCAGCGGCATATTTCCTGAGCAAGAAACAACTCGCAGACGATCAGGAAGATCCAGCCTGTCCCAAGCCCGAGCAGCATATCAGCTTCAAAACCGCAAANNCCGCAAAAACCGCCGCTGATACAATAGCGCTGCCTATTATTATTGCCCGAAGCTCTCGTTTCATCGGCGAATGACCGAGCAAATAACGGGAGCGTTTGATAATATGCATCTGTTCTCCTCGCAAAACAGTTTCAAATCAAGAAAATCAATCATTATTATATACTATTATTTGTAAGTTGTCAAGATTTCAACCACAATATTTATGTGAGCTTAATACGCGCCCGGTTTTTTATTATATATTATAGCAGGCGGAGCATTAATATAAACAGACAAGTTCCGCCTGCGGTATAAATCACGGACAAAATGTGCCGTCTGTCAGCATAGATTTATTTTGCCGTTTTCCGGAGAAATACTTATGTTTCCGCGCTTTTTGCAAAGGATAATTCCCTCCGTCACTGCGCTGTCTATCGCCGGAGTAGTGCGTGTAAAGCCCAGCGCCTTTGCAGCTTCTCTGGTCAGATCGACCCTTGTCAGCGTCAGCTGCTGTTCCAGTACATAAAGCACTGCACAACCGATCTCTTCGGCAGATATATCCTCTATCGCCCGTTTTGTGTCACCCGGCTGCCTGAAGTATGTCAAACCCTCGGGTGTAACCTTTTCACTCCACAAAAAGGCGTTTCCGTTTGAAGCAGTAGTCATCAGACCCAATCCGGAGCAGATCTCAGCCAGATATGCGTCAGACTTGGCGGTGCTGCGATTCATTCCGAATGCCGAAAGTATTCTTTTAAACAGTATTCTTTTGCTGATCGGCGCCTCGGTATCAATTATCTCCGTCATCAGATTCTCTATGCGCTTTTTAAACTGCGGATTATACAGAGCCTCCGAATTGCCGAGCTGTGTTATCTGAGCGGAAATATACGGTTTCACTCTTTCGCTTTTCGGCATATCGGTTTCTTTGGCAAAGCTTGAAACATCAATATCAGTTTTACGGGCTTCCGAATTTTCAATAGTTTCGCATTTGCCGTTTTGAATGTCTGATATAGCTGTCAGGATCTTGTCGATAACCATCTGCTTATTGTCGAACCAGTCCAAAGTCCAGACCCTGATAAGATTCCATCCGAGTCCTTTAAGAACGGACGGCTGCGAAAGATTGCGGTCGTTTGCCGTCTTGGCATCGGCATAGGTCTGACCGTCGCACATTATACCGAGTATGTATTTCGATTCGTCATCAGGGTCGATAATTCCGATATCCAGCTTATATTCCGAGCAGCCGATATTGCATCTCGTTTTATATCCTGCATTGTTTATTTCCTCGGCAATAAGCTTTTCTATTGAGTTTTCACTCCGTGCTGCTGTCTGAGAACGTGTTGTCAAAACGCTGCTGCCCTTCTGAGCGTATTCCAAAAAGCCTTTAAGCCCGGCGACACCCTCTGCGGTCGTGCGCGAAAGGTCGATCATATCGCTCGTTATTGTTGAGAATACCGTCATACGCTTCCTTGCACGGGAGATCGCAACATTCAGACGACGCCAGCCGCCGTCGCGGTTGATCGGTCCGAAATTCATGGAAACCTTACCGTCTTTGTCGGGACCGTAACCGATCGAGAACAAGATCACATCGCGCTCATCGCCCTGAACGTTCTCAAGGTTCTTGACAAGAATAGGTTCATACATTTCCGCTGCATATTGCTCTAGTTCAGGACGTTCACGGAACTTGTCAGCAAGCAAATCATCTATCAAAGCCTGTTGTACGATATTGAATGTGACTATGCCGATACTTTCTTTACGGAGCTGCTCATCGTCAAGCCTGCGAACGACCTCATTCACAACAGCCTCCGCCTCAGCCCTGTTCTGTTTTGTGCCGCCCTTATCGTAGCAGCCGTCTACCTTGACCAGCGTTACGCGGCTTTCAAGATCATTCGGTGACGGAAAAGTATAAAGCTTATTGTCGTAAAAACGCGAATTGCTGAATGCGATAAGGCTTTCATGACGTGAACGGTAGTGCCAGAGCAGATGCATTTGCGGCATAGAGAGCGCAAGACAGTCGTCAAGAACGCTTTCGAGGTCTTCCTTGTCGAAATTCTCTTCATCTATATGATTGACAGAGAAAAAGCTTGTAGGAGGAAGCTGCTTGGGGTCGCCGACTACAACAACGTTTTCACCTCTCGCAATAGCACCGACAGCATTACTGGTCGGCAGCTGAGAGGCTTCGTCGAATATGACAAGATCGAACTTAGGATAAGCCGGGTCGATATACTGCGCTACCGAGATCGGGCTCATCAGCATACATGGGCTGATTTTGCGAAGAAGCAGAGGAATGCTGTCAAACAGCTTGCGAAGAGGAAGCATTCTGCCGCCGTTTTTGATAGCTCTTTGCAGTATACCTATTTCAGATGAGCCTGCCATGCCGCCCGATACAGTAGGAATGTTTGCCGAGAGCTTAGCAACAAGCTCATTGATAGTTAGGCTGCGGAATTTCTCTGTTACATCGTAAAAGCATTTTATGCTGTCTTCAAAAGCTCTGCCAGTGAAAGACGAAAGCTCAGGCTCCTCCGATATTGTTTTTACAGCCACACTGTAGCCGACATGACAAAGATATGCGTCGGTTAGCTCCTGTCCGGATACACTGCCGTTCCAAAGTGCGGAAACTACCTGAGGAGTGCCGCATTTGCAAACACTGTCGCATTCACGCAGAAGTGCCGACCAGTCTTTGATTTTGTCCGTGAAAAGCTGCCAGCTGCCATAACGGTTTTCACAGTCAGTCAGCCAGGTAGCATTGTTTTCTGTCACCTTGAATTTATTGACGAAACTATCGTTGAAAGCTGCAAATTCCGTGTATGCAGATCTATAATCCGTAACATCCTCGCTGCCCTTGAGCTGTACGAAAAGCTCGGCGGATATTTTGTGATTTAAAAGGATCTGCGCTGCCGAGAGATTGTGCTTCAGTGCTTCTGCGGCAGTCGCCCAATTGGTGTTTTCACCAAGCCAAACCTGTGAAACAGCAGCGGTTACTGTCGGGTCGGCAGATCGGATGGCATTCATCAGCTCGGCGCGCTGTATCAGTTTATCGACAATCTCAGTAAAGTTATCGGCAGTTATACTGTCGGCATTCTTGGCATGCAGCTTCAGAGCCTTCAACTGCTTTGAACGCCCCAGTGCCTTTACCAAAAACCATGATGACGAAGCTTTTTTCCATTCCAGCTTTGCGGCTTGGCTGTCTATTGTGTAAACCGAGGGGTCAAACTGCTGAGAAAGCTCATTCGTAAGCGATGACAGCTCTTCTCCGTTTTTAAACAGGTCATTGATATATTCAAGCTGTTGGCTGCTGAGGGCTCCGCTCAAAACACCGGGCATCAAAACATTGCTATTGCAAAGCATTTCACAAAGAGCGGATAATTCAGCACAGTCTGTTTTGCTTTGACAAAGGGATATTCCAAGTGCAGAACACAAGGCCGCGGCAGCGGATTTGTACTTTTCACAGAGCTTTTCGCCTTTTGTCAGATCTGAGGCAAGCTCTTCGCGAAGAGTAACACTGTAGTCACGGCGTCCGTAGTCTTTGAGAGTGTGTTTGTCGATAACTCCGAACTCCCCTGCCGCGCTCTGAAGCCGCTTAACTGCTTCAAGCCGTGTCCGGGATGTTTCGGGCGTAAGGGTGGACAGCGACTGCTCGTCCGGCTGTATCTCGCCTTTGTGTCGAGCATACCGTTCATAAAGAGAGATCGCTTCGTAAAGCGACATTCCGCATGAACGCTTTTTGTGAAGAGCCTTCATGATGCCGTTTAAGGCACTGCGCTGCTCAAAAAGCTTTTGCGCGGTCGCGGAATAATCCTCGGGAGATTTTATTCTGCCGACGTTCAGCGCTCTTTCGAGCTGTGAAAGAACTGCTCTTTTCTGCGCTTTGTTTGAGTGAAGCTCCAGACAGAACGGACCGAGCCCGATCTTTTCCAATCTGCTTTGAACGACAGATAGAGCAGCCATCTTTTCGGCAACGAACAGCACCGATTTTCCATGGCTCAGTGCGTTGGCGATCATATTTGTGATAGTCTGCGATTTACCGGTTCCGGGCGGGCCGTGCAGAACGAAGCTCTGCCCTGCCGAGGCTGCGCATACAGCCGTAAGCTGTGAAGAATCAGCGCTTGCGGGAACAGCGATATCCGTCGGCATGAGCCTGTCGTCAAGCTCCTCCGCCGGGATCGTAAGCTCGGTCGGCTGCCATTCCATCTTTCCGGAGATAAGACTAGCAACGACCTTGTTTTTGGCAATATCCTCACTGCGGTTCCTGAGGTCATTCCACATGATAAACCGGCTGAATGAAAACAGGCCTATAAATGCATACGGCTCTATATCCCAGCGCTTTTTATCCATGACCGCGCGGCGGACAGTATTGAAAACCAGCTGAAGATCTGCGCCGCTTTTGTCTGTAGGCAAAGGGTCAAGTCCGGTTATGTCTATCCCGAAATCTTGCCGCAGAAGCTCAAGAAGGGTAATATTCATCTGAGTTTCTTCATCGCGTATCCGGATCTTATATGACTTTTCCTGAACGCTTCTGACTATATCTATCGGAACAAGGACAATAGGCGCGTAACGGGCTTTTTCGCTCTTGTCGGTTTCATACCATCTCAAAAATCCAAGAGCGAGATAGAGGGTATTGCTTCCGTTTTCTTCAAGGCTGAGCTTTGCAGCTCGGTAAAGAGCCTTACAGTTTTTTACAAGCTCCGCTTCACTCAAAAAGGTACGAATACGCTTATTCTTAAACTCTGATTCGGCGATCTGCGAAATAACGCTCTGATCGTTTTCCGCATTGAAAACATCGCTGTCTTTACAGGTTTTCGCCCAGTCCGTCGGCTGCGGCATGACGGTGAAGCTGTCTCCGGAGGCAAGCATGTCTTCAAGCTCCGTGATGTTTGAGATCATGATCTGGACGGCACTCTTAGTGGCGCGGAAGCTGAGCAGAGGGTTTCTAAGACTAAGGTCGAGAAGCTTTCTTTCCCATAGCTGCTGCTTTGAGATAACGGTTTTAGTCTGCTCCAAGAAGCGGTCGCTTCCGATCAGATTACTTGGCTCCGCGGTAATGTCGCTTTTACTGCGCTCTCCATAGTCGGCGATAATTTTGCCGTCTGATCCGTTTACGCGCAGCGGCAGCGGCCTTATTCCTCCGCCCCTGCACCTTTTGACATCTACGGCGATCTCAAAGATTGAAGCATCAGAGAGCTTCTCTGCGGCTGCCTTCTCGGCATCTTCAAATGATATATTTCTTCCCGCGACGACTGACGTGCATTCTATGACACACAGCTCGTTTATTCCTGCAGCAAGACGTTTTGTGATAGCGGTGACATCATCGACCGTGCATTCGGCAAAGGTCTGGTTCTCCAGCCACAAGCCAACAAAGGCGTGAGTATTCAGAATAACAATGATTGGGTGAATGGAAACCGATTCGAGACAGCTTGCAAACAGGAGTGTCAGATCAAGGCAAGTAGCGCTTTTGACAGAAATAACATCATTTGCAAGTCTGATCCGCTGCCCTGTTGACTCAAAGCTTGCAGGCGCACCGCAATAAGCGATGTTCTGGGATTGAATCGCCGCATAAATTGCGGCAGCCTGCTTGCGGACGTTGTTTGGATTTTCAGTCTGATATCCTGTGAACGAAGGGTCGCCTGTCCACTTTTGTAAAAACTCGCCTGCCTTTGCGATGATCCCTGCAATGCAAGGATGGTTGGGAGTAACAAATGCACTGATTATCTCGGGAATATAGCTCGTTCCGTTCCACTCATCAAAGGCAAGAAGGTCTATATCAATAATATCAGAAGAAACTATCCCTTCTCCGCAGCCTGCCTCGACAATTATCTGCGCCGACAGTTTTTCCGTCAAAGAAAGCATGAATTCTGTAGATGCCTTGAAAGGTACTGGCCTTATTTCAAATGACTTGTGCGGCTCAATAAGTGAAATATTGACGTTAAATTCGGGCGCAAACTCCGGCTCAGCCCTGACAGACAAAATAACATCCTTTGCAGGCTCGTCCGAGTTGTTTGTGACAACTATACTGTAGATGGTCGGAACATAGTTTTGCTGCATAGCGAAATTGAGAAACCTGCACGCTTCAGTTTTAATTGAAATATCCATAACTGTTCAATTCCTTTCCTGGATTTTGCTTTTTGCTAATTGATCAGCAGCTCGGCATGGCTGCCTCCGTGAGCTTCTTTTGTTACTATTATCTGATTGAGAATGCTGTTTTTCAACTCGTCAACATGAGAGATAATCCCGATCAGCTTATTGTTCTCGGACAGGGCGCAAAGGGTTTTGATAGCATTGCCCAGCTTATCCTTATCAAGTGTTCCGAAGCCCTCGTCGATATAGAGTGTGTCCAGACGAATGCCACCGGAGGATGACTGAATCTCATCAGAAAGACCCAGTGCCAAAGACAGCGAAGCCATAAAGCCCTCGCCTCCCGAAAGAGAGCTTGCCGGCACAACCGTTCCGCTGAGACGGTCGGTTGCGTCGATGTCAAGACCGCTTTTGCCGGAATTGCTTCCGCTGTCGCCGAGAGACAGCGAAAAACGATCATCGGTCATGCGCGAAAGACGGGTGTTTGCGCGGTTCAATATCCTGTTGAACATAGACGCCTGAACGTATGTTTCAAGCATGATCTTGCGCTTGTCCGGGAGATTTCCGTTAGCTGTTTCGCAAAGCGGCAATATCATAGAATACTTTTCAAAGGCTCTCGTTCGGGCGTTGACCTCTAACGAAAGCTCAGCCTCCAGCGGTCGGTTAAGCTTTAAACGAGTATTGGTGTCCAGCTGATGTTTTTTGTTCTCTTCAGATGCCTTTTTGGCATTTTCAAGGTTTTCAGTCAGCTTGGTTATATCTGTGATTCCCTCGTATCGGATGTTTTCCTTCAGAGTCTTGATCGCGCTCTCTTTTGAGGCAGCTTCCTGCATAGCGTCGAGTTTTCTTTTCCTTGCAGACTGCTGCTCGGCCTTGATCCTTTCCGTTTCGGCTTCGAGTGTTTTTATTGCTTTTTCTGCTTCTTCGCTTCCGGAAAACTTCAGAGAACGGCTAAGCTCGTTTTGATGCTCACGCACCGAATTGAGTTGAGAGCTTAGCGCGGCAGCGTTTTTTTCGTTTTCTGAAAGCTCGCTGCGCTTTTTTTCAATGATATTTCTCAGCTTTTCAGCTTTATTCTCAAGCTGTTCTTTTCGCTTTATATCTTTTTCAAGCTTGGTCGTTCTCGCAGACAGTTCTTTGTACAGATCGCCAAGCCTTACAGCTTCACTTTCGGCTATCGGCGCGATCTCGGTCACACTTTGCATCTTTTTTTCAAACAGCATACCGAAAATCTTAAGCACTTCGTTTTTTGCCACTGTTCTGCGATCAAGAAGCGACAGACCTTCGGCGTTTAATTTTTCTGCGCGTTGTCTGGCTTTTTCATAAACCGCTTTTGCCTTATCGACATCGCTCTTATCAGGTGCTTTGTCAGACAAAACGGCAGGTTTTGGGTGGACAGTTGAGCCGCATACACGGCAGGGCATTCCATCCTCCAATTCTTTCGCAAGAAATCCTGCCTGCTCGCTGATGAATCGTTCGTAAAGCAGGGCGTGGCTTTCGTTTGCTTCTTGCGCCGCTGCCTGCGCTGCTTTGTAGTCTGCCAATGATCTGCCGAGTGCATTATTAAGCTCCTTGGCTTCGTTGATCTTGGTAATAAGCCTTTCCGTTTTTTCAATGCGGGCATCGACCTCTCGCAGTTGAAGAAGGGCATCAGCTCTCTCTTTTTCGGCACCAGCTAAGTTTTTGATCTCCTCATCGATACATCTAAGCTCCGCAGCAGAATTACTGAGAGTTGTCCTCAGTCCGTTACAGGTATTGTTAAGCTCATTCAGCATTCCGGAAAGGCGTTTTATTCTTTCAGTCGCACAATCAAGCTTTTCATAACTCGGAAGCTCGTTTTTTATCTCTCCGATCTTCGTTATCTTCTCGCTGTATTCCCCGTTTCTGGCGTCGGCTGCGGTCTGAGCCTCTTCGGCTGACTTCAGATTATTATGTGCTTTTATCAGATCTTCTTCAAGCTGAACGATCTTTTGCTTATTCGCCTGATAAGTGTTATAGGCTTCAAGCTCATTTTCAGCCCTTTTCAATTCACTTGCAAGAATAGCCTCTTTTGCAGCTAAAGTTGAGGCTGTTTTCTCATCCTGTGCAATAAGCTCTTTCAGCTCAGACAGTTTTACAGTAAACTCTGCGTCCGTTTTGGGCATTTGATCGGCAAAAGTTTCGCCGGCTGTCAAGACTCTTTTGAGAAGCGAAAAGACGTCTCTGTTAGCATTTTCAAGGTCTTTCTTGGCGTCGTAAAGAGATTTTGCAAGCTTTTCCTGTAGTTTCGCAAACTTATGTGTTTTAAAAACCTTCTGAAGAATAGCTCCCCTGCTTTCGGAGTTGAGCAGAAATGTCAGAAAGTCGCCTTGTGCCAGCATTGCAACCTGCGTAAATTGGTTTTTATCCACACCGAGCAGCTCTCTGATCTTATCTTTTGCTTCCCTGAGCTTACTTATTTCTTTTCCGTCCGGCAATGTCAGCCTTACTGACGTAGCAGTGCTGGAACGGCTGCTCAGATTCTCGGCCTTAATGTATGTAAGCTCGCGGTATACCGTGTATATCTTGCCGTCATATTCAAACACAAGCTCAACAGAGGTTTTTGTTCCCGCTTTGGCGAACTTGCTCTGCAGGTTTCCTGTCTTGCGGTTAGTACCGCTCGGTTCGCCGTAAAGAGCAAAGGTTATAGCGTCGAAAATCGAGGTTTTTCCCGCGCCCGTATCGCCGGTTATGAGAAAGATCCCTTGCCTGCCAAGTTTGTCAAGCTCCAGGACCTGCGTGTCGGCATAAGGTCCGAAGGCGGTCATTGTAAGCTTAAGAGGCCTCATTCTTCATTCCTCCATACCGTTTCGATCAATCCGGATAAATAGTCTTTTTGCTTATCTGTCAGCGAACGTCCGTTTTGCATTTCATAAAGCTCTGTGAAAAGCTCCATCGGATTTTTTCGCTCGGCATTTTCCGAAAGCTCAAGGCTTGAGATGCTTCTTGTTCGTTCATTGTCATAAGTCAGATTGAAGTATCGCGGATAAGCTTCTCTGATAATTGCATACGCATCGGGTATCTCGACTTCGTCTGTAAGAACGATAGCCGTATAGCCCTCGGTATCAACACTTTCACGAAAATCCTCCGACATAATTTTGCAAAACGCTCCGCGATGGCGGAACATATCATGCTGTGGTTTAAGGGGGATCTGCTCAATCGTTACACTTCCCTTTTCGCGCATCTCGACAAAGCAGACACTTTTATTGTCATTCAGCTCGCTCAATGAATATTTAAGCGGAGTCCCACAGTATCTTATATGCTCATAGCCGCCGATCTTTTGCGCCGTGTGGATATGACCGAGTGCCGCATAATCGAACGGAGCAAAAATCTCTGCCGAAACGTTGTCAGTTCCTCCGACAGAGAAAAACTCGGAGTCACACCTTGATGCACCGGTGACAAACTGATGTGCAACAATAACATTTCTGTATTCGCTGTTGATCTCAAGGTTTCTGACTGCGGCTGAAACGCACTGGTCAAATGTCTTGATTTCCGTGTCGTTCAAGGCATTTCTTACATCCGACGGTCTGATATACGGCAGAAGATAGAAGTTTACCTGCCCGAAGTCATCGCATAAAACTACAGGATGTTTATCTCCGTCGTAGGCTTTTGAAAAATAAACTCCCGACTGCGACAGAATACTGCCTGCAAATGAAATGCGTTCTGCGTTATCGTGGTTGCCGCTGACTGCCAAAACAGTGATCTTCCTATTATTGAGTGCGGTCAGAAAGCTGTCAAAAAGATGAACCGCTTCAACGGTCGGCATACTTTTGTCGTAGATATCTCCGGCGATCACAACAGCATCACATCTTTTTTCAACAGCGATATCTGCAATTTCGTTCAATATATATTCCTGCTCGTCTATGAGCGGAAGATCACTAAGCTGTATACCGAGATGAAGATCGGAAATATGCAGAAATCTCAAGCTTTTTCACTCCTTATTTCAAACCGAAGGCAACATTGCCCTCGCCTGCGATTTTTTCTAATTCCTTCAAAACCTGTTCTGTAAGTCCGATAGTTTTCGTACTTGACATTCTGACTGTCTTTCGGCTCTCTTTTATTGACAAAAGCAGCGGTGTGTTTCCGGGATTTCGGGCAGCAAGCTTTGCAATAGCCGAAGCTGCTTTTTCGTCATTCTGAGAGATCTTAATATATAAGGTCTTTTGCATCATATTGTCTGAGTAGCTTCTTGCAGAAACAACATCCTCCGCGACAAGCTTGGGCAACTCATCATCTTTTGTTGAGACCCTGCCCGAAACGACTATCGGCTCTCCCGATGAGAGCATATCGCGGGAGTCCTTCAGTATGTTCGAGAAAACGATGATCTCAATCTCACCGCTGATGTCCTCGCAGGTCGCAAATGCCATTCGGTCGCCGTTTTTGGTGTTATGCAGCTTTATCGAAGTTGTTATCAGCATGACAGATACTTTGTCGCCGTCATTAAGGGCTGCACCGCCGTCTGCAATCTCCAATATCTTAGAAACCGGCGTTATTCTTGCCGCACGGCATATAGGCATATATTTTTCAAGGGGATGTCCTGAGAAATACATACCCAAAGCTTCTTTCTCCATTTCAAGCTTTTCGCTGTCTGAAAAATCCGGTTCGGGAGGAAAACAGTCAAGCTCAGTCACTGTTGTTTCTTCATTGTTAAACAAGCCGAAAAGATCCATCTGTCCGCTGATGTTGCTTCGCGACTGTGAAGCCGCTTCCTTGAGCAGACGTTCATAGTTGTGAAGCATCTGCCGTCTGTTAGAGCCGCCTAAGCCGTCAAAAGCGCCGCTCCGTATAAAATACTCAAGCGCTCGTGAGTTAATATTCTCAGAGCCTATCCGCGAACAAAAATCGCTCAGCGATTTAAACACGCCGTTTGCATTTCTTTCGGCGATAATGCCGTCGATCATTGCAGAGCCTGTGTTCTTAACGCCAATAAGACCGAAGCGTATAGAGCCATTTTCGGTTTCAAATTCTTTTTGACTTCTGTTGATATCAACAGGGAGGATTTCAACTCCGTTTTTACGACAGCTTACGCAGTAAGACACTGCCTTCAAGACGCTTTCGCCTATTTCATAGGTTATCAGTGAAGCCATATATTCCTTGTAGAAGTATTTCCGAAGATAAGCCGTGTGGTAGGCGATGGTAGAATATGCGGCAGCATGGGATTTGTTAAATGCATAAGATGCAAATGAAGTCATAGTGTCAAAAAGCTTGTTTGCTGTCTTTTCATCAACACCGTTAGCGATACAGCCGGTGCAGTTTACAGAACCGTCGGGATTTTTCTCTCCGTATACAAAAGCATTTCTTTCGGCCTCAAGAACCTTTGCTTTTTTCTTAGCCATTGCCCGGCGGACAATATCCGCTCTGCCGTAGGAATAGCCGGCAAGGCTGCGAAATATCTGCATGACCTGCTCCTGATAGATGATGCAGCCGTAGGTGTCCTCCAGAATCGGCTTTAAAAGAGGGTGAAGATAGGTTATCTTATCCGGTTGATTTTTATTTCTGATATAAGTCGGAATACTGTCCATAGGACCCGGACGGTAGAGGGCTATCGCGGCGATCAGGTCGTTTATTCTCTGAGGGACAAGGCTTTGAAGCGTTGCGGTCATTCCTGCACTTTCAAATTGAAAAACTCCGTCTGTTTCTCCGTTTGCCAGCATTTCATAAACGCCTTTATCATCTATCGGGAACTTCAGAATATCAAAATCGGGGAACTTCTTTCTGATCTCCTGCTCACATCTGTGTATGACCGTCAGGTTGCGAAGACCCAGAAAATCAAACTTAATAAGCCCCAGGCTTTCCAAAACTCCGTATTCATACTGAGTTGAGATCTGACCGTCACGGCAGAATAAAGGTACATAGCTGCCTACCGGCTCGTTTGTTATTACAACACCAGCAGGGTGCGTTCCGACGCTTCTCGGCATTCCCTCGATCTTCATCGCAGTGTCAACTAGTTCCCGGGCACGTTTGTCGGTGTCGCATATCTCTCTTAGCTCCGGAGACGTTTTCAGAGCCTTCGCCAATGTCAGCCCGGGAGTTCTCGGTATTCGTTTGGCAACATCATCTGCAAGGCTGTATGGCAGCCCCATTGCCTTGGCGGCGTCGCGCACGGCTCCTCTGGCAGCCATGGTATTGAAGGTGGCGATCTGCGTCACATAGCTGCTTCCATAGCGGTTTTTAACATAGTCGATGACTTTTTGCCTGCCGATGATACAAAAGTCAATATCAAAGTCGGGCATAGAGACACGCTCAGGGTTTAAAAATCTTTCAAAAAGCAGATCATATTTCAGAGGATCTATACCGGTTATGCCTAAACAATAAGCGCAAATGCTGCCTGCGCCGCTTCCCCTGCCTACTCCGATCGGAATATCCTGTCTTCTTGCATAGCTTGTGAAGTCCCACACTATTAAAAAATAATCGACAAATCCCATTTTTTCAATTACGGATATCTCATACTCCATGCGGCTTTTGGCGGCCTCGTTGCCCTTTCCGTATCGCTTTTCGAGGCCCTCCTCGCACAGCTTCCTGAAAAACACTTTGCTGTCATCAACGCCCTTTGCATGAAATGCAGGGAGCTTGAGCTTTCCAAACTCAAATTCAAGCTCGCACATATCTGCGATCTTACAAGTGTTTTCGACTGCCTTGGGGTATGCTTTAAAAAGCTCGTACATTTCATCGGCGGATTTAAGATAATACTCATCCGTTGAGAAAGCCATACTGCTGGGAGATTGCAAAGTAGTTCCGGTTGTAATGCAGTTGAGGACGCGCTGCATCAGAGCGTCGCTTTTGGAAATGTAATGAGCGTCGTTGGTTGCGACAAGCGGTATGCCGGTTTCATCAGAAAGCCGCACAAGAAGCGGAAGTATACGCTTCTGCTCCGCCATTCCGTGATCTTGGATTTCAATATAGTAATTTCCCTGTCCGAAGATGCTGTTATATAACAGTGCGGTTTTCTTTGCGCCGTCGTAGTCACCGTCAGACAGCTGACGCGGAATTTGTCCTGCAAGACAGGCTGACAGGCAGACCAGTCCATCTGAGTGTTTTTTCAGACTGTCAAGATCGATCCTCGGTTTGTTATAGAAGCCTTCAATATATCCCAGAGAAACCAAGCTGATGAGATTTTTGTAGCCCTGCATATTTTTGCAAAGTAGGACCAAGTGATAAGGCATCTTATCAAGAACACCTGCTTTGTCAAAACGTGAGCGCGGTGCGACATACACTTCACAGCCGATGATCGGCTTGATACCGGCCTTTTTGCAGGCATTATAAAATTCCACAGCTCCGTACATATTGCCGTGATCTGTGATTGCGAGTGCAGTTTGTCCCATACTTGCGGCGGTGGCTGCTGCCTCTGAAATCCGGCAGGCACCGTCGAGAAGACTGTATTCGGTATGAACATGGAGATGAACAAAATCAGTCATGCTTTTCCCCTCCGGATTCATGGTTTCTTAGCAAGCTCAACAAGCTTGCTAAGCTTCCTGTTGAGTGCGCTGCGCGAAACAGGTGGCTCGATCAGGCTGCAAAGCTCGCTCAGCGGCAGATCCGGGTGTTCAAGTCTTTTTTTTGCGATCTGCGCGAGGTCAAGCGGAAGAGAGCCCAGCTCTCCCCGATCTGTCAGTATATTGATCGCCTCGATCTGCCTGCCGGCAGCCTCTCCGAGCTTTTTCATATTTGCATAGGTGCAGTTTATCGAACGGTTGATCCGGTTGCTGCCCTCCTTATCAACCTTGACGGTGATATGTTTGAGCGCACAGCCCGAGGCGCCCATAAATATCAGCAGATCCTGTATGCTTTCGCTGTCCTTGAGATATACGATTTGCTTTTTGCCGCGCTCAGTCTGTTTTGCAAGAACGGAACAACTCTCTATCAGTGTCAGACCAAGGTCATTGCAAAGACCTAAATTGGGCAAGACAAACTCTAGATGTGACGGTTTATTCGGATCATTTACGCTTCCGCAAACCAAAAAAGCGCCTGCTACAACGGCGGCTGTCAACTTTTGCTTGCTGCATAAGTCTGCCGGCATTTTGGGGCGCTTTGAGCCTTTTTCAAATGAAAATCTATCAAATGCTTTTTTTATTGCAGAGCTTGCTGTCAGTGAAACCGAGAAAAGCCTTCTGCCGCCTTGTTCGATAACCTCGGGTGTCAACGAAACCTCCGCGATACGAGAAAGATTTTTGGCAAAAAATACGGCGGTAGGCTCGCTTTCCGTAATCAAAGAAATGCAGTTCTCGGACAGCTGTTTTCCGAAAAGCAGCATACCGGAAAGACACGCGTCACACTGACGGCGCGTGTTTAAGCTTTGCAGTATTTCTTCCTTGACCTCCGCAGAAAATGCCCGCATAATTCCTCCGTTAATGTTTATCTATATCCCTGTGAGATATTCTCACCTTATGTTGATCCTTTATTAAGTGCTTTCCGACCTTTTCGGCAAATGTTACGCTTCTGTGCTTACCACCAGTGCAGCCGAATGCGATAACGAGCTGAGATTTTCCTTCCTTGATGTAGAGCGGCAATAGAAAATCTATCAGGTTCTCCAGCTTATGCAAAAGAATCTGAGAATCTTCAAAGCTCATAACATACTCCGAGACCTCGGTATTCAGTCCTGTCTTTGTCTTTAGGCTCTCGATATAGAAAGGATTTGGCAGGCAGCGGACATCGAAAACCAGATCGGCGTCTGTCGGGCTTCCGTATTTAAATCCGAACGAATAGACATCTATGTGTATAAAGTCGCCCGCGCCGGACAGGAAGGTGCTGTACATTTTTTCTTTAAACTGAGCTGTGGAGAGATTTGAGGTGTCAATATAGTAATCCGCCGCTTCCCTGGCAGCCGAGAGAAAGTCACGTTCAGCCTCAATGGCATTCTTTATGTTGCCGTAGTATGCATCATCAAGCGGGTGCTTGCGCCTGGTCTCCTTATATCGTCTGATTATGCATTCATCGCTCGCATCTAGGAACAAAAGCTTAAAGACTGTATTTTCCGATTTAAGCTCGGAAAGCGTGCTGCGAAAGCCGGATATAAAATCACGGCTTCGAATATCAACTACAAAAGCGACCTTATCCACACTGTCGTTGGTCGCCGAGCAGATCTGCGCAAATTTGGAGATCAATTCGGGAGGCATATTGTCGATACAGTAGTAGCCCATATCCTCCAGAACGTCGATCGCTGTTGATTTGCCGCTTCCGGAAATTCCCGTAACTATTAAATACTTCATATTAGATCGCTCCCGTCCGGATCATTCAATAATTCTTACTTCGCACTGAAGAGAATAGCCTGTTTTATCAAAAACTATATTTTGTATGTTCTTTATCAGCGTAACTATATCATCGAAGGTTGCGCCGCCTTTATTTATAACAAACCCACAGTGCTTTTCAGAGACCTGCGCTCCGCCGACTGTATAGCCGCGCAGCCCGCATTCATCAATCAGCTTGCCGGCAAAGTTTCCTGTCGGGCGTTTAAAGGTTGAGCCTGCACTTGGAAATTCGAGCGGCTGCTTGGACTTTCGCCTGCTCATAAGGTCATCCATTTTTGATTTTATTTCTTCCCTGCTGCCTTTTTGAAGCCGGAATACCGCCTTTGTGATAACGCAGTCGATATGCTGAAATATTGAGCCGCGGTAACAGAGCTGCATCTGATCCGCCGAAAAGGACATAGGCTTTCCGCTGAAATCAATAGCTTCTGCACTCAGTATCACTTTAGAAATATCTCCGTCATATGCTCCGGCATTCATAAAGACTCCGCCGCCGACTGTTCCCGGTATCCCATAGGCAAATTCAAGACCGGTCAGACTGTTTTGCAAAGCAAATGAGCAAAGCTGCATAAGCGTGCAGCCGGATTGAGCCTCAATGGTCGTTTCATCTGTCATTCTTATTCCCTGAAAATCCCTGCCGATAACAAGACAGGCACCGTCAAAGCCTTTATCACTGCAAAGAACATTAGAGCCGTTGCCCAAAACCAGTAATCTCACTCCGTTATCAGTGCAGTACTTCAAAAAGGTTGCCAATGCTCTTTCGCTGTTTACAAAAGTCAAAAAAGAGCATTCTCCGCCGACCTTGAAGGTCGTATGTCTGCTGAGCGGCTCATTTATAAGATAGCAGCAGCCGTGTTTTTCGGCGGCGGCGATCAGATCGTTGATATGTTGTCTGTCCATAGGCACTCCAATCATTCAAAAAGCGTTTTACCATGTTTTTTCTCTATATGCTCTTTAATATAATCCCAATGCGCATTTGCTACAAGTCTTTCGGGGAAATCGAGGCTCTCGGCCATTTGAAGAGATAATGGCATCTGCCCGACAAGCTCATGAAAATGTGCATCTGTGTCAATACATATCATCGCATCGTACTTTTTGCAGAGCTTCATAAGCTCATAGGCGTTTTCGCGGGAACCTTTTTTCCAGTTTATCGAGCTTTCGTTTATCTCAATAAACTTTCCGTATTCCTTAAACTTCTTAACGCATTTTTCCATATCAAATTCATATGAAGCCGTTGTAGGATGACCGATAAGATCGACATCCGGGTTTTCAGCAAGTTTAAGATAGCCCATGGTGTGTTCCTCAGGAGTTGAGGGCGCGATAACTGTTGAGTGATATGATGCTATTATCCACTCAAGAAATTTGTAGCTGGCCTCATCAATGTCGAGATTTCCGTCATAATCCGTAACGTTTGCCTCGATGCCGTGAACGACATACACCCCGTTAATCTTATGCGGCAAAACCTTGAGATTATGAAAATGCCAGCAATGCGGCGCATCGCAGCCTGAGATCGAGTGGTCTGTCATTGCGACAGCTCTGAGACCTGTGCCTGCTGCAAAGGTGCAGTTTTCGGTTATTGTTGAATATGCATGAGTTGAAGCAACTGTGTGGGTGTGCATATCCGCCTCGATCCGAAACATCAAAATACCTCCCAGTCGTTGACCTTTTCCTTGCCTTCCATCTGAAGGCCGAGTTTGCTCAAAAGCTCCTGAGCCGCATTGTATCCCATCTTCTTCTGACGGTTGTTCATAGCGGCAACTTCGATAATGACCGCAAGATTACGTCCGGGCTTAATAGGGATCGTAAGGCTTGGAACCTTTACACCTAAAATGGATGTATATTCGTTATCGACTCCCATTCTGTCGTATACCTTGCTGCCGTCCCATGTTTCAAGCTGAATGATAAGGTCGATCTTCTCGGTGACCTTTACGGCACCCATACCGAAAAGACGGCGAGTATTTATAATTCCTATTCCGCGAAGCTCAAGGAAGTGTCTTATGTTGTCAGGTGACTGTCCGACAAGGCTTATTCTTGAAACCTTGCGTATCTCAACAGCGTCGTCAGCAACGAGCCGATGCCCGCGCTTAACAAGCTCTATAGCAGTTTCGCTTTTGCCGACACCGCTTTCTCCGACGATCAGGATACCCTCGCCGTAAACCTCTATCAGAACACCGTGTCTTGTTATCCGCGGCGCCAGACGCACATGGAGAAAAGCTATAAGCTCTGCAACGAAATCAGACGTACTGGCATCAGTCCTGACGATAGGAACATCGTATTTATTTGAAAACTCGAGCATCTCAGGATAAGGCTCGTGGCCGCGGCATATCGCAAGCAGCGGAATTTTCTGTGAAAAGAGAGTTTCCGTTCTCTTTCGGCGCTCGCTTTCATCAATTGAAGCAAGATATGCAAACTCCATGTTGCCGCAGATCTGTATGCGGTCTACGTTGAAATACTCGTAAAAGCCCGTCAGCTGAAGCCCCGGACGGTTACAGTCATCGCAGGAAATGTTTATCTCGGAAACGTCTTTTATCGTCGATAGTACCTCGAGGTGCATCTCATCAACGATCTCTTTCAGTGAAACGCTGTAATTCTCGCTCATAATTCATTGTCCTCCGTTATGATTATATCAGGCCCATTTTTATCATCTCATGAGCGGCAGTCATTACTCCCACCTTGCCGCTCGGGTAGGTCAGACCTCCTTGAAGCCATGCAGCATACGGAGGTCTTATCGGTGCGTCCGCCGAAAGCTCAATAGAAGCTCCCATAGTGAATGCTCCGGCAGCCATAATTACCTTGCTGTCATAGCCCGGCATATCCCACGCTTCAGGCATTACAAAGCTGTCGACCGGAGAGCCTTTCTGAATACCTTGGCAAAACACTGTCAAATTTCTCTCATTTTTCAATAGCACTGAGGAAATAATATCTGTGCGCGGCTCGTTTGATTTAGGAAGTGTTTCAAAGCCGAGCTTTTCAAACAGTCTACAGGCAAAAACAGCTGTTTTAAGAGCGTTTGCAACCGTCTGAGGCGCAAGAAAGAATCCAAGCATCATTTCCCTGTTCTGACCTAAAGTACACCCGATCTCCTTGCCCATTCCGACGCAGGTCAGCCTGTCAGCACATTTGTTAACAAGGTCTGCTCTTCCTGCAATATATCCGCCGGTCCGCGCAATACCGCCTCCCGGATTTTTGATAAGCGAGCCGATTATCAAATCGGCACCGACAGACAAAGGCTCATTTTTTTCAACGAACTCACCGTAACAGTTATCGACCATTACAATAATGTTCGGGTTGGCGTTCTTGGCGATATCGGCTATTCGGCCGATTTTTTCAACTGTCAGTGAAGGTCTGAGTGAGTAGCCGCGCGATCTCTGTATGTAACAAACTGCCGCATTTGCGCACTTTGCGGCAATTTCCTCAAGATCCGGAGTTCCATCCTGCAAAAGCTCGGCTTGTTCATACTTTATTCCAAAATCAATAAGTGAACCGCTTCCCTTTTCGCCTCTTATTCCGATGATCTCTTCAAGGGTGTCATAAGGCGCTCCTATTGCAGAAAGCATCACATCGCCGCTTCTAAGAACACCGAAGAGCGCTGTTGAAAGCGCGTGCGTTCCGTTGACAAAGGTATGGCGTACAAGTGCGTCCTCACCGCCGAGAGCCTGGGCAAAAACCTTGTCTAGGGCTTCTCTGCCGCAGTCACCATATCCATAACCGTCGGTTCCTTTAAGGCAGCTTTCGCTCACCCTGTTATCAATAAACGCTTTTAAAACTTTATGACCGTTATATTCCGCTGTTTCATCGATGCGCTTAAACTGCTGTACGCATTCTTCCTCTGCCTCGCGTGCCAGATCTAAAAGTCTGTCGTCAAAACCGAAGGGGTTGTTTTCTAAGCTCATTTTATATTCCGTCCTTTATATCGAGAACATAGTCAACGCCTATCTCTCTGAAGCCTATCTCCTCGTAGTAGCTTTTTCTGTGGTTTCTGGCAAACAGGCGAACGTTTATACCGTCCATGCCAAGGCGCTCACCAATATAGTAAAGAAGCAATCTGGCATAATGCTTTCCGCGCATTTCAGGCAGAGTTGCAACCTGACCTATGAGCGCCTTGCTTCCGACTATGTATTGTATAGTCGCGGTGGTACAGCCGTTCAAAACGAAAGCCTGTGACAGCCCGCGCCTGATTCGGTGCGATGTATCGGTCAGCCAAAGATCGTAGGCTGACACAAGATTCGGAAAGCCCGTTTTCAGTATGTCAAATACATCATCAAGACGAGGTGTTTCATCCACCGTCAGCTCAGGCAGCCCATTTGGACACTGAAACTCAAATTCATGGCGTTCACCGAGAGTATATCCGTCGGATACATAATTCATCAGAGCTTTGGCACACTCTTGTTCAAGCTCACAGGTCGTCGGCTTGTTAATCCTTATCATAAAAGCAAAATCCGCGACGGATTCACTGCCGAAGACTTCTCCCTCAAGAGCCTCGCATATCATTGTGGCGTTGAAAAGACTGACTGTTCCGACGCGTCTGTCGTTCTCATATACGGCAAAAAAACGACAAAAATCATACCCCAAGCCGTATGCGTCGAAGTTGGCTGTGATTTTTCCCGTATAACGACTGTCCTTCAAGCGGCTTATTAACATATCACTGTTGTCTGATATCTGCTTTATCATAACTGCGCTGCCCTTTCGGATAAAAGCTTTGAAAGAACAAAGCAGCTATCAAGATCACGGCTGTCTATAACGCAGCAGGAACTATGCAGATAGCGGCACGGAAGTGAGATCGCACAGGTCCTCACACCGCCTCTTGAAAGATGAATTGCTCCTGCATCGTTTCCGCCTGCAATTCTTGTTTTTGTCTGGCATGGGATACCGTTTTTTTCTGCAATTTCAAAAGCCATGGCATACAGCCCCTTATCGTATACGGTGCTTCTGTCCATATACGAAACCACGGCTCCCTTGCCAAGCTCGCAAACTCTGTCACCACCAGAGGCTGACGGAATATCAGCAGCCGTGGTGCTTTCAAGCACGATCGCGATGTCCGGATCAACGCTGTAGGCTGCACATTTTGAACCGCGAAGTCCTATTTCCTCCTGAACGACAAAGGTAAAATACGTGTCGTATTCCCGTCCCTCTTCGATCATTTTAAGCATGATCGCACAGCCTGCACGATCATCTATCGCTTTACATTTTATTTTGCAGTCGCCGAAGCTTTCAAAGCCTGAAACAAATCGGATGCTGTCGCCGAGAGAAACCAAAGCCTTGCTTTCTTCAAGGCTGTCTGTTCCGATATCAACGACTATTTTGTCAAACGGCACAGACTGCTTGCGCTCTTCAGGCGAAAGATTATGAATTGCCGCTCCGCCGATAACACCGAGAGTATCGTTCCTGCCAACCCGAACCCTTTGACCGAAAACGACTCTCGGGTCTATGCCGCCGACAGGCGCCGCCCTGAGTGTTCCGTCGGAGTTGATATAGGTAACGATCATTCCGACTTCATCCATGTGAGCCGACACCATAATGCGGTTTTTGGCTCTTTTCTGCCCTTTTACAAAGGCGATAACATTGCCGAGAGGATCGACCTTAATCTCTGCCTTATTTTTAATTCTCGAAACAATATAATCCCTAATCTGCCCCTCATCGCCCGAAATGCCATCAAGAAGGCAAAGTTTTTCAAGTTCTTTTATCATAGATCCACATACACACTTTCACAGAATTTTGCAAGCAGCTTAGCCGTGCTTTCAACATCGTTAATATCCACGATCTCAACAGGCGTATGCATATGCTTTTCGGGTATAGAAACCGTTACCGACGGGATGCCGCCGCGCGTTACTCCGATAATATCAGCGTTAGTGCCTGTTTTGCCCTCCATGACCTCAAGCTGATACGGAATGCCGTTAGATTCAGCAAGCATTATCAGATCCTCCGACATTTTTCTTGAGAGGGACGGAGCTAAGCCGATCATAGGACCCCTGCCCAATATGCCAAGGTTCTCGCCGCTTTCACAGTGGGTCTTTGCAAATGAAACATCGACAGCTATTGCCATGTCGGGATCTATGTTATATGCTCCCATGTTTGCGCCCCGCTCGCCTATCTCTTCCTGTGAAGAAAGCAAAACAGCAATATTCACATCAGTTGACTTGTCCTTCAGAATATCCAATGCGAGGATTATTGACGCAACGCCGCTTCGGTCATCGAGTGCCTTTGAGGTTACTCTACTTCCGGAAAGGGTTTCAAGCTTGTTTTCGATCAAAACTCTGTCGCCTAGAGAAACAAGGTATTTTGCTCTTTCTCCGCTAATTCCCAGGTCGATGTAAATGTCATCAAATGCGGCTGCCTTGGTATTGTCATGTTCGAGATGGGGAGGCGTCGAGGTGACAAAGCCGAAAAGCTTTTCGTTGCCGTAAACTGTCACCTGCTGTGCAAGCAGACATCGGGCATCCGGAGAGCCGCACGGAGCGACTTTAAGGAAGCCGTCATCGGTGATGTATGTTACGATCATTCCGACCTCATCAATATGCGCATCAAGAAGAACGGTCGGTTTATCATCATTCCAATGACTGCGTTTAAAGTAAACACAACCGCTGTTCGGATCATATTTCGCTTCACCGTAGGGCTGCAACAGCTCTGCAGCAATCTTTGCCGCACAACACTCACAGCCCGAAACGCCCATCGGTTCAGTAAGCTTTGAAAGCAGTTCTTTAGTATTCATTGAAAAAACCTCTTATTTTAAGTCATTGACGCACTGCTTGAAATGCTTGCCGCGTTCTTCAAACATTCTGTACATATCAAATGAAGCGCAGGCCGGCGTAAGCGATACGATATCACCTTGGACGGCGTTCTCCCTTGCGGCTCTAACGGCCTCCGGCATATTTCCGACGCGGATGATCTTAAGTCCGCTTTTTTCAAACAGCGGCGAAGCGGTAACGGCATCTTGTATTTTCTGAGCCGTCTGCCCCATAAGTATAAGAGCCTTGCATTTTCGGCAGATTTCATCAGCCATCGGTGCAAAGGAAACGCCCTTGTCAGAGCCGCCTTGTATGAGGATCTGCTTTTGGTCGAAAGCAGCAAGGCAGGCAAGCACTCTTGTCGGGCTTGAGGCTATCGAATTGTTATAATACTTTACGCCGTCAAGCTCGCGGACAAACTCGATCCTATGTTCAACGCCGCCGAACTCTGCGGCTGTTTTGGCTACGGTTTCCGGCTTGACCTCACCGTATGTAACTGCGATGGCCGCGAGATAGTTTTCAACGTTATGCATTCCGGGAATCTTTATATCGCGCATATTGCAGTATTCAGTGACCTTGCCGCGCTCATTAAAGCAAAGCATACCGTCATCCCGCAGAAACGCTCCGCATTCAGGCACGGTTTNNCCTTAGCTCGCCGCGTGCAAGCGAAGAAAGCTTTTTGGTTTCCTCATTGTCAAGGTTCAAGACGGTTCTGGAAAAGGCATTCTGGTGCCTGATAATATTGCACTTGGAATCAACATACTCTTCCATAGTTCCGTGAACATTCAGATGGTTCGGCGCTATATTTGTTATGAGAGAAACATCGGGAGATTCGCGCATTGAGAGGAGTTGAAAGCTCGAAAGTTCGACGACCGCGATGTCTGTATCCCTGACCGGTTCTATTATCGGCAAAAGAGCCTTTCCGATGTTTCCTCCAAGGTGGACCGTTTTACCTTCGGCCTTGAAAAACTCGGATATCAGCGTCGTTGTCGTTGTTTTGCCGTCAGACCCTGTAACCGCATAGGTCCTGCACGGGCAAAGGTCGAAAAAAGCCTCCATTTCGGAAGTCACCGCAATACCCATGCTCAGAGCCTTCTGAATGACTGGATGATTGTAGTACATTCCAGGTGTTCTGAATATCACATCGGCTTGAAGAAGTGCCTCAAGGTAACCTTCCCCCAAGACAAATTCAGCCCCGAGCGATGACAGCTCATCAAAAAGAGCATTTCCGAACTTCTCTTTATCGGATTTGTCGCAAACAGTAACGTCGATATTTTTTGAAAGCATAAGCTTGATAAGATCAAGGTGGCTGACTCCGGCACCGATGACCGCAACTTTTTTAGTTTTTAACAAATCAAAAAACGCCTGTGTATTTGTCATGTCAAAATCTCCTTAGAGTTATATATAGTTATTATATACCATTTCAAATAAAATAGCAATACGATTTTGCGCGTTTTTTTAATTTTGCTTTGCTATTTTGACAAGAAAAAATATGAATGTAGAATTATTGCGATCAGTCGGCAAAAAATTTGTGAAAAAAAATAAAAATGGTTTTTTGGGCTTGTAAAACGCGAGTTAATAAGTTATAATTTTATTTAGATACTTTTGTGCTTCGTTCTTATAAAATTTTGGAGGAGTTTTGAAATGGAGAATAACGAATTATTGTTTATTCAGAAAAACAAAGTGGCAGATCTCGGAATTATTGCTATGAGCGGAACGGAGGAGCTGGCGTCAAGCATCAACAGTTATCTTGTTGACTGGTACAAGCAGGGGGGCTCGGAACAGGACTCTTATTTAGTTGAAACCTCCTGTCCCAGGTTTTCTTCAGGTGACGGCAAGGCACTTATCAAGTCGACCGTTCGCGGAGATGATTTGTTCATCCTGTGCGATGTCGGCAACTACAACGTAAAATACGATATGTTCGGCTCGCCGAACTGTATGTCGCCTGACGACCATTATCAGGATCTTAAGCGAATTATTCAGGCGGCCGGCGGTAAGGCACACAGAATAAACGTTATTATGCCTATACTCTATGGCGGCAGACAGCACAGAAGAAGTTACCGCGAATCTCTGGACTGCGCGGTAGCATTGCAGGAGCTTGAAAATATGGGCGTTTCAAATATAATAACCTTTGATGCTCACGACCCGAGAGTTCAGAATGCAGTTCCGCTTATGGGCTTTGACAATGTTATGCCGACTTATCAGGTACTGAAGGCTCTTTTCAAGGCTATTCCGGATATCAATGTCAGCAAAGACCACTTTATGATAGTTTCACCCGATGAGGGCGCTATAAACAGAAATATGTACTATGCGTCGGTTCTGGGTGTTGACCTGGGAATGTTCTATAAGAGGCGTGATTATTCTGTTATCGTAAACGGAAGAAACCCGATCGTTGCTCACGAGTTTTTGGGAAATTCATGCGGCGGAAAAGACGTTTTCATTGCTGATGACATTATCTCCTCGGGTGAGTCTATGCTTGAGGTCGCACAGGAGCTTAAAAAGAGAAATGCACGCAAGATCTATGCGTATGCGACATATCCCCTCTTCACTAACGGTCTTAAGGATTTCGATGATGCATATGCCAAAGGCATCGTCGACGGCGTATTCGGAACAAATCTTACTTACCGCACACCGGAGCTTCTGTCTAGAGAATGGTTCCATAATGTTGACTGCTCAAAGTATATCGCATACTTTATCGCATCAATTAATCATGATCTCTCCATTTCGGCTATCATTGATCCCCACGAAAAGATCACTACTCTTCTCAAAAATACAGGAAGACTTTGATTGGAATAAACATGAAAAGAGCCTTGGCGT
>DLOT01000028.1:78672-112200 GCA_002479715.1 Ruminococcus sp. UBA7477
CGGTGACCATCTTGCCGTTGCTGTCTAGGTAGTAACGCTTTCCGCTAAGCGTCAGCCATCCTGTTTGCATAGCGCCGGAGGAATTGAAATAATACCACGAACCGTTTATTTTTTGCCAGCCCGTTTGCATTGCTCCGGAGCTGCTTAAATAATACCAAGTTCCACCGTGCAGAAGCCAGCTTGTCTGCATATCACCGGATTTTCCGAGGTAATACCATTTATTGTTGACCAGTGTCCAGTGTGTCTGCATGGCGCCTGATTTTGCGAAATAATACCATTTCCCCTCGATCTGCGCCCAGCCGATCATCATAGCACCAGAGGGCTTTAGATAATACCACTTACCGCTGATCAGCCTCCATCCGGTGGCCATCTTTCCGTTGCTGTCAAGGTAATACCACTTTCCGCCGACTTCGCGCCAGCCTGTCGCCATAGCACCGTTGCTGTCAAAGTAGTACCAAACGCTTTTAATCTCTCTCCAACCGACAGCTTTTTTGCCGTTTTCAAGATAATACCATGTTTCGCCGGATTTAGACCAGCCGTTCAGGGCAAGCTTGGGAGCTTTTTTTGTTTCCGTTTTGCCGCAGCCGATGCATTTTCTTGTCAGGATCCCTTCAGCATCTGCGGTCGGCGCTTTGGTTACGGTCCAACTGCCGAAATCATGGGTGATCGTGAGGATTTTTATTGCTGTGCAGACCTTTGCGTCAGTCCAATATGGATCGTCACTGAAGTATATGGATATATACTCGCCGCTGTCGTCACCTGTAAGACCATCGGTTTTGTAGTAATCGCTTGCCGACTGACTTTGCTCCTTGTCAAAGGCGGGAGATGTGTTTTTGTCAAACACTGTAACGCCGGAATATGTGCCGTCGTTGTTTTTTATTATCCTGAAAATCCTGCTGTGCTGATATGTGACTAACGTGCGGTATACGGACATATACCCCGACTCGCTGTCAGTCATCGTGTTTGGAGATATGTATAGAGAATTGTAGCTGTCATACACGTCATCCGAAATGGTATAGCTTATTTCGACCCTTGAAAGCATATTGAATTTATCATCTATTGTTTTCGGAAGTGCCGAAACGTCAGCGGAATTATACCAGCAGTGATTTTTCATATCTAATGTCCAGTGACCCTTTACCGGAACTGTACAGGTATTGCCTGAAAGAGATTTGACGCTTACGCTATTTGGCAGAACGGCAGCCGCTTTTTTAAGACTTTCTTCGTTGTCCATGGTCTTATATAAAGTCAGCTCGCTGAAACCGTCGGCTGTTGCGGAAACAACCGACGACGGCGTATAGGATGAAACATCAAAGAAGTTGACGGTATATGTTATTGTTGCCGGATTTCCTGTAGCTGCATCTTTAAGTCCTGTAACAGTCACTTTGTAGCTGTCGGTGTAAGTATTAATATTGGCAGCATCGGCAGGCTGTGCAAAAACTATCGAAGATGAAGAAACCTGCGCTGTGTTATCAGCTTCGCTGCGAACGGACACTGACCCTGTACCGATATTTTTGATAGTTATCTTAACATCAGCTGTATCAGGAACGGTGAGTTTAGAATTGTTCAGGTCAATATTCCATGCAGAGGATCTTGTAGAGATAATGTTGTTTGGCATATATCCAGGTGACGGAAACGCATAAAACGCATTATCGTTACTTGTGTTATCGTAGCTGACACAATCTCCTACTGCAATACCGCAGCAATATCCGAACTGTATTTCCGAAAGCGTCGGCGAAAGCAAAGCATAGCGGTGGCCGAGAGTATCCCAACTGCCGTTTGAAATAGAATAGCCCTCATTAAGCCAACCGACAACAGCGCCGTGAGGTGAGTATCCCCAAGCAAGAATATTGTGAGTGCAGCTGGCACCCTTATCCCAAAGCTCCTGCGGCATATCATCGGGCTTATCCGAATCGGACACCCAATGGCTGAAAACAAAGTTTCTGTCAAGGCATTCGTATTGAAGCCGCTCGGTAGGAACACAATCGGTCAGGAGCGGCTTTGCACCGTAAATATAGCGGACATAATTCGTCATCTCCTGCATAGCCGCAAGTGTGTCGCCGGAAAGGACGCCTTGATGATACGGGCTTTTATTTGACGGTTGGACAGCATAGTATTCCCCATCGTAAAAATAGCTGTCACCTGCTGCAAGAGCCTTTCCGTACTGCGCGCCGATTTGTTCTTTAGTACGCGAATATACTGCAAAGCTGTTTCCGTTATAGTTGACAGTCGAAGCAGCCGCAACGTTAAAATCTAAAACGTCTGACGGCAAAACAGCCGTGAATGTTAAGGCTGTCATTATCGCTAGAACAAATGATAAAACTCGCTTCTTCACAGTATTACCTCCAGTTCTTAGTCATTGATAAATACCGGCTCAACCTTCGAGCTTTCTGAGGATGATCTCTTTCATTAGTCCGGGATTTGCCTTTCCCTTTGAGAGCTTCATACACTGGCCGACCAGGAAGCCAAGCGCGTTAGTCTTTCCTCCTTTGTAGTCAGTGACGGACTTTTCATTAGCAGCTAAAACCTCATCGGCTATTGACTCCAGCGCTGAGCTGTCAGATACCTGTGCAAGGCCCTTCTCACCAATAATGGATCTGATCGGCTTGTCATCAAAGGAAATTATATCAAAAATAACCTTGCCTGAGGCTGTGGAGATCGTCTTGTTTTCGATCAGGGAGATAAGCTCGGTCATTTTTTCGGGAGTCAGCCGTGTATCCGACATAGTTATGTTTTTCTCATTGAGGAGCTTTGAAATATCTCCGAGCAGCCAGTTGGCAACAATTTTGGGAGAAACCTTGCCGCTTTCGGTGCAGGCATCAAAGAATGCGGCAAAATCAACGTTTTCGGCAATGATAGTTGCATCGTTCTGAGAAAGTCCCAGTTTTTGAACATATCTTAAAATCTTCTCTGTCGGTAATTCCGGGATCTGCGATTTGAGCTCGTTTACCCTCTCCTCGCTTACCGAGATGGTAAGAAGGTCGGGCTCGGGGAAGTAGCGATAATCGTGGGCATCCTCCTTGCTTCTCATTGAAAAGCTTTTGCCTGCCGCATCGTCCCAGCGCCTTGTTTCCTGGACGACCGTTCCGCCGCTCTCAAGCAATTCTATCTGGCGCTTTTGTTCATACTCAATACCGCGTACGGCAGCCGAAAAGCTGTTAACATTCTTCATTTCCGTTCTGGTACCGAAAGGCTCGCCTTTTTTGTGAACGGACACGTTAACATCGCAGCGGATCGAACCTTCCTGCATCTTACAGTCACATATATCAAGATAGCTGAGTATTGATTTCAGAGTTTCAAGGTATGCTTTTGCTTCTGCGCTGCTTCTCATATCCGGCTCGGAAACGATCTCAATAAGCGGAACGCCGCAGCGGTTCAGGTCAACAAGCGACTTGCCTTCAAAGCTTGTTGCGTGCAGAAGCTTACCTGCATCCTCTTCGATGTGTATTCTTGTGATACCGATGCGCTTTTGTTCGCCGTTTATCAGAATATCGACATGACCGTTTTCACAAAGAGGTATATCTGACTGCGAGATCTGATATGCTTTCGGAAGGTCAGGGTAAAAATAGTTCTTTCTGTCCTGCTTGCAGATGCGGTTGATCTTACATCCAAGAGCATGACCCATTTTTATTGCATAGTCAACGACCTTTTCATTGAGGGTCGGCAATGCTCCGGGAAGCGCCATGCAAACGGGGCAGACCTCCGTATTGACCTCGATCCCGAACTTGTTTTTACAGGAGCAATATATTTTTGAATCGGTACTCAGCTCCGCGTGAGTTTCAAGACCGATCACTACCTCATATTCGTTATTCATAGTGCAAAACCTCCGTTAAAGCTTAGGTGAAGCAAATCCGCCGACAATTTTTTCATAGCCGTATGCCGCGCTGAGTATTGTACCCTCGGCAAAGGAATTTCCAATAAACTGCATACCGATCGGCATTGCCGACGAATCAAGTCCGCACGGCAGACTGACAGCCGGAAGTCCGGCTATGTTTACGGTAACAGTGCAAATATCGCAGGCATACATTTTCATCGGATCTCCGATGTTCTGACCGATCTTGCAGGCGGTGAACGGAGCTGTCGGCGTTGCGATTATATCTACATCTTCAAAAGCAGATCTGAACTCACTTGCGATTTTTCTCTGCATAAGCTTGGCCTGTTTGTAGTATGCATCATAATATCCGGAGCTTAAAACGAAGGTGCCGAGCATAATCCTTCTCTTAACTTCATCACCGAAGCCTTCCGAACGGGACTTGACATACATATCAACCAAGTCACTGTAGTTTTCGGCTCTATAGCCGTAACGGACTCCGTCAAATCTGGCGAGATTGGATGAAGCCTCGGCTGAGGAAATAACGTAGTAAGCAGAGAGTGCATAGTCTGTTGAAGGAAGAGAGATCTCTTTGATAACTGCCCCTTCCTTTTCCATTTTTCTGACGGCGCTCATAACAGCATCTTTAACCTCGCTGTCTACCGCTTCACCGAAATACTCTTTCGGAAGTCCGATCTTGATCCCCTTAACGTCGCCTGTCAGAGCCTTTGTCAGATCGGGCGTATCTTCAAAGGCGGAGGTGGCGTCCATATCATCATGACCGCTGATTACGTTTTGCAGCATGGCAACGTCCTCAACACATCTGCCGAAAGAGCCGATCTGATCCAGCGATGAGGCAAAGGCAACAAGGCCGTATCGTGACACTCTTCCGTAAGTAGGCTTTAATCCAACAACTCCGCAGTTAGCCGCAGGCTGGCGTATAGATCCTCCCGTGTCGGAGCCGAGGGCAACGATAGCTTCTCCTGCCGCCACAGCAGCAGCTGAGCCACCCGACGATCCTCCGGGGACCTTTTCCAGATCAAAAGGATTATGAGTGATCTTGAAGTATGAGGTTTCTGTTGAGCTGCCCATAGCAAACTCATCCATATTAAGCTTACCGGTGATGACCATATCGTTCGCGCGGAGAGCCTTAACTACGGTCGCATCATAAGGCGGAACGTAGTTTGAAAGCATTTTAGACGCGCAGGTCGTCGCCAAGCCTTTTGTCGAAATATTGTCCTTGACACCTATCGGGATCCCGGCTAAGGGTGAAAGCTTTTCACCGCAGGCGCGCTTTTGATCGACTCTTTTCGCATTGGCAATTGCTTTTTCTTTGTCAAGCGTAATATATGCGACGATTTTTTCCTCAACGGCTTCTACTCGTTGAAATACTGCCGATGTCAGCTCCTCGGAGCTTATTTCGCGCTTATCGAGCATCTTTGAAAGCTCGGCAGCAGTCATATTGTATATTTCCATATCCTTAACACTCCTTATTCAACCGTTTTAGGTACGACGATGCAGCCGGCTTTTACCTGAGGTGCATTGGCGAAAAGCTCCTCTCTTGTCATGCCGCAGGGTTTTGCCTTATCCTCGCGCAGCTTCATAACGTTTTGCTCATCGAGTGCAAGGTTTTCGTCCAGATGGGGCAATCTCTGAGCCATCTCAACGATATTTTGCATATCCTTTTCAAACTGTTCGATTTTATCGTCACCTATTTCAAGCCGCGAAAGCTTAGCAATGTGGCGAATATCAATTTTAACATCTGCCATAGTCTTTTCCTCCCAAATATAATGTCGGATCATTCCGTCATTTTCAAAAACTGCGCTTCGTCGATGATCTTGATACCGAGCTGCCTAGCCTTCAGAAGCTTGCTTCCCGCATCCTCACCGGCTATAACAATGCTGGTTTTCTTTGATACCGAGCCGGCAGCCTTGCCGCCGAAGCTTTCGATCAAAGCTTTAGCATCATCGCGTTTGAGTGTCGGAAGAGTACCAGTAAGGACAAAGGTCATCCCTTCAAAGCGATTGTCTACTCTCCTGCTTTCATATATTGTTTTACAGCCGGCAGCCTCAAGACGCCGCACCAGTCTGACAAATCCCTCTTCGTTAAAAGCCATAACCACCGATCTTGCCATGATATCGCCGAAACCGTCGATCATAGCGATCTCTTTCTCCGAAGCGTTCATCAATGCATCAAGACTGCCGAATTTTTCACACAAAAGCTTTGCAGAGGCTTGTCCGATATTGCGGATACCGAGTGCATATACAAGTCTGTCAAGACCGTTTTGCTTTGATCTCTCAATAGCCGAGATCAGATTNNCTGAAAGCTTTCGAGAGTCATAAGCTTTTGCTCAGTTAAGTCATAAATATCCGCAACGGATTTAATAAGACCGCTTTCCAGCAGAGATTTTGAAACCGCAGGACCCAAGCCGTCGATGTTCATAGCATTCTTTGAAGCAAAGTGAACCACCGCCCTGTGAAGCTGAGCGGGACAGGCCGGGTTGGGACAGCGGATCGCGGCCTCATCGTCGCTGTCAATCAGCTTGCTTCCGCAGACCGGACAGTTATCCGGAAAAGTATAAATGCCGTGCCCCTTCTTCTGTGAAACGCATAGAACCTCCGGTATAATATCCCCTGCCTTTCTGACTCTGATAACATCACCGACGGAAATATCTCGCTGCGCAATGAAATCTTTGTTATGCAGTGTTGCCCTCGAAACGCTTGTTCCCGCCAAGAAAACAGGTTCAAAAACTGCAACGGGAGTGACAGCACCGGTTCTGCCGACATTAAGCTCAATGTCCAGAAGAGTCGTATCCTTTTCCTCGGGCGGGAATTTATATGCCACTGCCCATCGGGGATATTTGGCTGTCGAACCTAGCTGTTCGCGCTGTGCCAAATCGTCAAGCTTTATAACAACGCCGTCAATATCATATGGCAGCGAAAAGCGCTGTTCTCCGATTTCTTTGATCCTGTTAACAATGTCCTCAGAGTTTGAGAACAGCCTGTATTCCGGTATCGTTTTGAATCCAAGCTCTGAAAGCAGCCCTATCGAACCGAAATGCGAGGTCAGCTGCTCCCCTTCGATCCTCTGCACATTGAAGCAGAAAATATCAAGCTTTCTTGAAGCTGTTATCTTTGCGTCTTTCTGTCTGAGCGAGCCTGCGGCGGCATTACGCGGATTTTTAAACGGCTGTTCATCGTTTAGCTCCTGCCTCTCGACCAGCTCTTCAAATGCCTTTTCCGGCATATATACTTCTCCGCGGACTTCAATGAGCGGAATGCCTTTTTTCAGGCGCAGCGGAATGCTCATAACGGTTTTCAGGTTCTGGGTAACGTCCTCTCCGACAAATCCGTCGCCTCTTGTAGAACCTCGGACAAATATGCCGTTTTCGTATTCGAGTGAAACGGAAAGCCCGTCTATTTTAGGTTCAACGCAGAACTGAGCATTTTTGACGGTTTGTTTTACACGTTCAACAAAAGAGGCAACTTCCTCAAACGAAAAAACATCCTGCAAACTGCCCATTTGAACGGCGTGAGAAACCTTTTCAAAGCTGCTGCCGATTTTATCGCCCACGCGTTGTGTAGGTGAATCGGGGCGAACAAGCGAGGGGAACTGCGATTCAAGCTCCTTGAGTCGATTGTTCATCATATCATAGTCATAGTCATCAATCTCGGGTCTGTCGAGAGTATAATACAGATATGCATGATGGTTTAACTGCTCAACAAGGCTGTCGATCTCGTTTTTTGCTTGGATAATGTCCATATTTATACGGCGTAGCCGTCCTCCTTAAATTTTTAATCCAGATAAACCTGCGGAACATCTCCGACAATTATCTGCTGAGATAAAAGCACCTCCCGCACAACGCTGACAGGTATGCTTTCGGTTGGCAAAACCGCCNNGCCGAAAATTCCATTGTCACCGTGGCGGTCAGCTCAAAAAGCGTCTGATTCACTCCGGCGCTTTCAAAGTTGGTCTGCAAGCTAACGCTCGGACTTGCTACCGAAAAGATGTCTATATTTACCTCCGGACCGCTGCCGCTGAGAAAGCTCAGACCTGTGAAAGCTCCCGCCGGGACGCTGACAGCCGAATGCATCTCGTTTTCAAGCGTATCTATAATGCATTCGGTCAAGTTTATCTGAATTTGGTTGACAGCCGAGGCATTTGTAGTATATGTCTTTCCGTCGGCAGTCAGTACCAATGAAAAATCAACACTTTCCAGTGTTTCCGCAACAGCGTTGTTGATAACGCTTTCACCGTAACGAATACAGCTGCTTTTGCATATTATCTCCGCATACTGCTCGATACGCCTATGAACTATAAAGGCTGTGAGAATTGCGATAATCGCAAGCACGGCACATAGCCTGCCGATAAAAACAGATTTTCGTGAAGAATACCTTCTCAAAACGTTCACCCCCGACTGACATATCTTATTCGGTCGGGGCGGTTGCNNCTTAATCAAAGTAATCCTCCGGCAATTCAAACTGCGAAATCAGGTACTTTTTGACATATCCGGCTCTGGACTTTGCAAAACTTCGCACCATTTCGGTCTGCTTAAGATAGTTGTCATACCATGACCAAATGGAATCGTCCTTGCGCTTGAGATTCTCCAGATGACTGTAATATTTCTGCATTTCCGAATAACGTTCTTTGTTCATGGATTCGAGCGTTTGGGAGATGTTTTCAGACGACAAAACGCCGTTCATAAGCTCGGTGATCTTTGCAAGAAAATACTCACGGCAGTCTTGGCGAGCCATAAGATTTGTAAAGAGCGGCGAATAGCGCTCGTCGTTTTCCGTCATGATATGCTTGATATTATTATATCCGGCAGCAGTGACATCCTGCTCGTATAGTCCCATACAGTAATCGGTATCATGAAGCAGAAATCTCCATCTTCCGTCTGCGTGACCTGAGCCGTATTCCTCGCCCTCTGCCGCATAGTAGCGATAGCATTTATAGTTGTTCTGCGGCCAGTCATAGTTATTAACATAGATATTGTAAGCGTAATTGTCGAGATAATTCTCAACATCTATCAGGCTGCAAAGCTCGCTGTAGTTCGCTTCGTCCGTCAGATCGCTGTATGCAAGCTTATTATACAGGTCATTGAACTCATTGGCCGCGGCGGCTGTTGCCTCATCGTCATCATCGGTCTTTTTCTCGGTTTCTTTGCCTTCTATTACCTCATAATTGCCGGTTTCTCCGCCGTATTTATCCTTCAGCAGATCATCGCAAAAGGTTTCATGAAGCCATAGAAGCCCGTAATAGTTTCCGTTGAGATAAACCACAGCCGGCAAAACGCCTTCGCAGTCGGTGTAGCCTGCCTGTGCGGCAAGCCGCTGATTAAGCTCGTCGCGGATAAAAGCGAACTGAAAATCGTTGCCTGCATTTCTTAAAACAAGCTTGTCATATTTTTCGATAGCTTCGCCGCTTGACGAGGGAGTGCCGAAAACATTGATATCAAACTTTCCCTTGCCCTGTTCGTATGCTTTTCTTGCAAAAAGCTTCAGCGACTTGATAGAGGACTCTCTCGAAGCGGCGCCGAATATCCTCACACCGGCTCCCTGCTCAAAGATCAGCTCTCCTCTGCTATTTATAGCTTCGACATAAACTTCTCTTTCGCTTTCTCTGCCGCGAAGCTCATAGTTTTTACCATAAAATATGCCGTCCGGCTTATTGAAAAGGTCATTCGGATCGCCGGTTATTGAAAAAACAGGATTACTGAATCTTGTGTTAATGTCGAATGACGCAAAAAACGTATGAGTAACGACCTCCGACTCACTGCCGTCCTGAAAAACAGCTTTAGCCCTAAGCAGAAGGCAGGTCGGAAAGTCACCAAAGCATGGCTTTATCTCTATAGGCTCACTGTAGACCTCGCTCTCGCAGCTTGGAATACTGCCGTCGGTAGTATAATAAACCGTTGCACCTTCCGGAGCACTTATTGTCACATCGGTAAATGCTGACAGAAAGCGAATGTCGGTAACCTCAGCGCCCTCCGCAGTGAAGCTGACAGCTTCCAATATATCTGAGTCGCTTTCACCGCTGTCATCTGAACCTCCGGAGCTGCTATCCGTTTGCCCTGATGAACTGCTGTCAGTCAGCGAAGAAGAAACGCCGATCGATGCCGAGCCGTCGGATGAGGACGATCCGCCCTCGCAGGCAGTCAGACAAAGCGTCATTGTTATTGCCAAAACCGAAGCCAATATCCTTTTAACTGTCATAGCACAAAACCTCAATTTCTTTTTCTGATTATTGCACCTTGCAAAGCATCTCCGTCATACGGAATTGAAAATCTCATTGTCGCATGATTGGCACTTTCAATACTTTCACCGTTCTCGTTGGTTATTTCAGTGACAATCAAGCTTATCGGTCTTTTTTTAGGGGCAAGGATCTCGACCTCATCGCCGACACAGAATTTGTTTCTTTGAACGGCATAAAGCCTGCCGTCAAAGACCTTTTCTGCTATTGCGACAACATCGTAATCCCTTATATAGCCGCTGTTCTCATAATATTGACAGTCATTCGGATGTCCGAAATAGAAGCCGGTGCAATATGCCCTGTGACTTACCTTGAAAACCTCATCTCTGATCCAATGCGGAAGCTCGTAGCAGTTGGGGTTTTGTTTCAGAATATCAACAGCCATTCTGTAAGCATTTGTTATCAGCGAAACGTAATATGATGATTTCGCTCTGCCCTCAATCTTGAAGCTGTTGACTCCGGCCTGTGCAAGCTTATCCAGATGGTCGATCATACACAGATCCTTTGAATTGAGGATATAGCTTTCCTTTTCGTCTTCAAAGATCGGAAAATAAAGGCCTTGGCGTTTTTCCTCCATAAGGTGATAGCCCCAGCGGCATGGCTGCGCGCATTCTCCCCTGTTGGCATCTCGGTTGACAAGATACTGCGAGAGAAGACATCTCCCCGAAAAGCTGACGCACATAGCTCCGTGAACAAAACACTCGATGTCCAGCTCCTTATCTGTTTTAGCCCGTATCTCTGCGATTTCCTCCAATGAAAGCTCTCTTGCCAAAACGACTCTTTTGGCGCCCATATTGTAAAACTCTCTAGCTGTGATGTAATTAACGATCCCCGCCTGAGTGGAAATATGTATTTCCATGTCCGGAGTGTATTTTCGGATCAGCGCCAAAACACCGATATCCGCCGCGATGACCGCGTCAATCTCCGCAGCTTCAGCCGCTTTGATAAACGGCTCAAACTCGCTCATTTCATCATTTCGCGGAAGTGTATTGCAAGTCAGATAGCATTTTACGCCTCGGCTGTGCGCCTTTTTTACGGCTGCCGAAAGCTCGTCGAATGTGAAGTTTCCAGCTCCTGCCCTCATTCCGAAGCTCTTTGCGCCGACATAAACGGCATCTGCTCCGAAATCAAGCGCTGCGTCAAAGCACTCCATGTCGCCGGCGGGAGCAAGGACCTCAAGTCTGTTGATATCAAAGCTGTTCATCAGTATCCTGCCTTTTCGCAGTTAATTTTATGCTGCTCATAGGTCGAAGCATAGTAATACTCGCCTGTTACCGAGTCGGTAACAAAGAAGTAGTAGTCTGTGGTTTCAGGCTCTAAAACCGCCAAAATCGCCTGCATACCGGGGTTGCCGATGGGTCCGATGGGAAGTCCGAAGCAGGTATACGTATTGTAAAGGCTCTCATAGCTGGATACAGAGTTGTTGCCCAGAGCAGACGCGATCGTATTGGTAACATAGAAATATGTCGAGTCGGACTCAAGATGCGGATACGTAGACGGGTCAGATAAACGGTTCAGGAAAACCGAGGAGATCAGCTTCATATTGGTTTCGGTATCTCCCTCCGCCTGAACGATAGACGCCAAAGTGATCACTTCATACAGCGATAAGCCGCTCTGTTCGACCAGCTTCATCACTTCAACGCCCATCTTAGACTCAAAATTTGTCTTTATTTTAGTAACGACATTCGCGGGATCGTCTTGAACATAAAACTCATATGTATCCGGGAAAAGGAAGCCTTCCATTTTGTAAAGAGTCTGAGGTGTTGTATCAAGATCTTTTTCAAAATCAAAGCCCGAGTTTTCATTGAACGCCGCTATGAAATCAGATGCCGCGCAGACCTGTTTTTCTTCCAAAAGCTTAGCTGCTTTATAAAGCGACATACCCTCTGTGAAAGTAACGGTAACTGTTTCATAAACCCTTCTTGATCTGACAAGCGCCGAAATAATGCTCGGGTAGGTCATATTCGGTGACAGGGTTATGCTTCCGGCAACGACATCAGTTTTTCCGGAAATCTTCATTACGGTTTTAAAGAAGGAGGGATTACCGATAATTCCTTTCTGATACAGCAGATCGGCAGCAGTTTCGCGGGTCGTTCCCTCCGGGATATCGAAGGTGATCGTTTCGTCGCTTCTCGTCAGACCCATATATTCCACTCCTAGCTGGATCGCGGAAAATGCCAGAATAAAGGAAATAGAAACAACGATAACGGTTATCAATGCACCGGTGAAAACGCTGTTATTCGGCTTGACCTTTTTCTTTTTCTTCTTTTTCTTNNTTTCTTTTTCTTCTTTTTGTGCTCATTTTCATCGCCGCGCATATTGAACATCAGATTTTTTCTCGGAGAAACATCTGTATATTCCTCGACAAAATCGTCATCACCGTCGTCAATATCATCATACGGTTCTTCTGGGTAATCCTCATCAAGACTTTCGTCAGATCCTTCGTCAAACGATTGCTCAAGCTCCGGCTCGTCATCTTTGACACCTTCATCAAAGTCGTCGGATTGATCATCAACGAAAGTGTCATGATCATCATTTCTATCATCGGCGTTAAGATCCGTATCAATTTCAGGTGACGCATCACTGCCATCGGAATTCTCTTCCGATATGTGCATATCCTCTTTCTGCAAGTCGGGCTTTACTTTCAGACTTGCAGATAGCTGCTCCAAAACATCATTTTGCTTAGGCTGTGCGGCAGATGTCTGTCCTTTCGCGCTGTATGTCAGGGAGTCGCTGTCGGAAAGAGTTTCTTTTTTAAGATCGCTGTTTAATTTGTCCAATCGGCTGAAGCTCTCGCTGAGAATTTTATCCAAGTCAAAATCTCTGTCAGACATTTTATCAACCGTCCTTTCTTTTATCTATTATCTCGATTTCCTTATTTTCCGTTATTATCTTTTGCATCGGTATGTCATGCGGCTCGGTAGGAATATCATCTGAAATGCACGAATCATAGCACAAACCCAGCCTGAAAAGAGAAGGATTTTCGCATAAAAATCTGTCGTAAAACCCTCCGCCATAGCCAAGACGATAGTTATTTTTATCAACCGCAAGAGCCGGAACAANNAGCCGAGCCGTCCGCCCCTCATATCAAATGAAAGCGCCGGTACGACACAAAGGGCTTTGCTGCCTGAGAAAGCCTCTCCTCCCTCAGGCTCACTGATCCCGAAAGCTCCCCGAGAAAGATCGTTAAAAGAATATATACGCAAAAAAATCATTGTGTTGTCCGTTCCGGAGCATTTCGGGGCAAAAACCTGCTTACCGTCTTTTAAAGCGGCTTGAATGATCTCATATGTATCAACCTCAATATCAAATGATACATAGCACAAAAGAATGTCGCAGGATCTGTATTCGCGGCAGTTTAAAAAGCGTTCTGCGATTTGTCTGTCTGCCGACAGCCTTTGCTCCCGCGTCATCTCACGGCGAAGCTCCCTGAACTCACGGCGAAGAGATTTTTTATCAATCATTGAACTGCATTGAGTCGTGAAGCTTCTTATATTTTGCTTCTCCAACCAAAGCTTTTACAAGTGCCAGACCAAATTCAACTGCAACACCGGCACCTTTTGCGGTTATAATTTTTCCGTCGGTCACAACGCTGTCACCGCATACCTCAGCCCCGGTAAGCTCATTCTCAAACCCGGGGAAACATGTGGCCTTTTTACTTTTAAGCAGTCCCTTATGTCCCAGTATCGAGGGTGCGGCACAAATCGCACCGATAAACCTGTCGTTTTGCGCGCAGTAGTCGATCGCCGCCTGAACGGTCTTGTTCTTTTCAAGATTGAGAGTTCCCGGCATACCGCCCGGAAGGACTATCATATCCACAGAATCGTCAATTTTTATCTGCATATCGTCAAAGTCCGTCACTATCGGAATACTGTGCGAGCCGCGTATTATACAGCTACCTATCCCAACGGTCTTAACATCAAGGCCTGCCCGGCGAAGAATGTCTATAGGCGCAATAGCCTCGGTTTCTTCAAAGCCGTCAGCAAGAAAAACATATACCATAATATTTCTCCTTTTGTTTTATTTAAAGTCAACAGTAAATTTCTCAAGCAGATAATCCGGGAAAAATGACAATTTGGATCTGCGAAGACCCTCGATACCGACATCGTCCTCACGGTTTACAAATTCATATTCGGACGCCTGTGATTTCAAAAACTCATTGAAAAGCGTCGGGTAAGCTCCCTGAACATCTCGAAGCGCTTTTTCTATATGAATGACAAATGTATTGCTGTTAAGTCTTTCGCCGATCGTGAAGCCAACAATCCTGCCGCACTGATAAAGAACACCGCCGCAAAGACCGAGCTCTTTGAAGTTGCCCAGAAAGGCATTTATGGCAAACTGCTCCGCAACTGCCGAATGAGAAGTATATCCATTGCGATCGTTATACTCAAGAGCCGAAAACTTGATGCATTCGTCAAACATATCCTGCGTCAGAGGTCTATATTCCCACTGAAGCTTTTTAAAGTTAGCAATATGATTTCGCTTTCCGTGAAGCTTTTTTCCCGGAAGATCTATCATTCGCTTGGTATTATATATATAGTCGAAGCCGTCGCGGTCGGGTGTCACGGTTATGTTGTCTCCGTAGATCTCTTTGAGCTTATCGGCAGGCTCTTTTAAAACAGTGATAAGCCTGAGCTTTTCTCCGAATGCTTGTGCATCCTGCTTCATAAGGGATATGATCTCTTCTATATCGCCGCTGCCGGCGGGAAAAGTGTAGACATGACCCTCAGGAGTTTCGGAACGGAGCAGATAAAAGCCGTTATACAGGCATATCTTAGCCTCTGCCAGCCTTCTCCAAGCAAAGTTGTTTGCAAAGCTGTATTCACAGCTCTGAAAATCCGAAGCCTCCAATATAGAACAGATACGAGGCTTGTCCTCTAAAGATATTACTCTAAAATCAAGTTTCATTGACCAATCATTCCTCAACCAGCTCTCCGATCATCCTTTTTAGTTCTTCGAAGATTTCTTCTATCGGCTTTGGGCTGCCGCCCTCTGCACAGGAAACGACTTTCCAGCCCATTTTTCCAGCCGAATACAAAGCTGCCCTGCGGCAGTTTTGCAGATAGGAAACGTCTGCTTCATGAATATCCTTCATATTCTCGTCGCCGTGATATCTCTCACTCATAAGCCGCTGCGAGACCTCGACAGGCATATCAAGAAAAACGACCATATCCGGCTTAGGCAGACCCAGCTTTCCGTATTCATAGTCGCAAAGCCAGCTGAGATAGTCGTCCCAGCAGCTCTCCGGCAGTTTTGTCATCTGATAAATGGCATTTGATGTTACATACCGAGCTGCCAAAATGAAAGCTCCGTTAAGGTAGTCCTTCTCCCAATAAAGCTTGAAGCTGGCATATCTGTCCACGGCATAAAAGCTTGAGGCGGCATATGCGTTGATATCTGCCGCGTTTTTTGAAAACTCGCCGCCCAGATACATTTTGACCAGCGCGGAAGACGGCTTATCGTATTCGGGGAAACTGATCGCTCTGCAATGTACTCCTCTTTCTCTGAGATAGCCCTTAAGCAGCTCGAACTGTGTGGTTTTGCCGCTTCCGTCAAGCCCCTCCAGAACAACAAGTCTATGACATTCCATGAATCGGGCCTCCTCACCGTCTGTGCATAACAATACATATTAAGTATAGCATTTTCTCGTTCACAAGTCAACAATTTTCCTCTCAAAAAGTATTGTGATTTTATGCCGGGCATTTATTGTTATATTATGCCCTGTAAGCTATTGAAATCCGGCGAAAAATGTGATATACTAGACGTATAGTGTCAATTATAAGGAGAACATCATAAATGCCAATTAAAATCCCGAACAATCTTCCTGCTTTTTCGGCTCTGGAGAAGGAAAGAATCTTCGTTATAGGCAACGACCGCGCCGAGCATCAGGACATCAGGGCGCTGAAAATAGCCATTTTAAACCTTATGCCCGACAAGATAACGACCGAAACTCAGCTTCTGCGTCTTCTGAGCAACACTCCCCTTCATGTTGACATTGATCTTGTTCAGATGGCTTCTCACAAGACCAAGACCACATCGGAAGAACATATGCTCGCATTTTACCGTTCATTTGATGAGATAAAGCATAATCGTTTCGACGGGCTGATCATAACAGGCGCTCCTGTCGAAACCATGGATTTTGAAGATGTTGACTACTTTGATGAGCTTAAAGAAGTTTTTGAGTGGTCAAAAACAAACGTTTTTTCAACCATCCATATATGCTGGGGAGCGCAGGCTGCTCTCTACTATCACTACGGAATCCCTAAATATATGCTGAAAGAAAAATGCTTCGGCAACTTCAAGCATCATATCGAATATCCGCAGTGCCTTTTACTGCGAGGCTTCGGCGATGTTTTTCACTGTCCGCACTCGCGACACACAGAGGTCAGGCGTGAGGATATTGAAAAGATACCTGATCTGACGGTCGTTGCGGAATCTTACGAGGCGGGAGTTCACTGTGTTTCAGACAAGACCGAGAGACAGTTTTACTTGCTCGGTCACTGGGAATACGATCGCGATACGCTTGCAAAGGAATATTTCCGTGATTTGAATAAGGGGCTTGACATCAAGAAGCCTTATAATTATTTTCCGAATGATGACCCGACAAAGCCGCCGGTATTTAACTGGTGTATCTCCGCAAATCTCATGTATGCAAACTGGCTCAACTACTGTGTATATCAGCGCACGCCCTACGATCTTGAGTATTTGCAGCCTATTTATTAAAAGCTTTATGACCGAATCAGCAATGATCCGGTCATTTTTCATACAAACAAATCCCCCGAAGCTATAAGAAGCTTCGAGGGATCTCATTATGCATTTTTGGAAAGAGGCTGTTCCGAAGCCTTTCTTTCGATAAGCGGAGGGGCATTCTCGGTAATACACTTTTCGGTTATAGTTATTGCCGCTATGCTGTTGTCGGCAGGACAATCAAACATCAGCTGAGTGAGTAATCCCTCGACAATACTGCGCAGACCTCTTGCGCCTGTTTTCTGTGAAAGCGCTTTTTTGGCTATAGCCTGCTTCGCCTCGTCTGTGATAACAAGGTCTATTCCGTCGATCTTAAAAAGCTTCTTATATTGCTTTATAAGGGCATTTTTCGGCTCGGTGAGTATGCGGACAAGCGCATTTTCGTCAAGCTCATCCAGAACAGCGATCACCGGAAGCCTTCCGACAAGCTCAGGAACCAGACCATACTTTACGAGATCATAAGGCTCGACCTTGTGAAAGATATTATCACCGTCTTTTTTGTTGGAAATATCTCCTCCAAAGCCAAGGCTGGAGCTATCTGTCCGCTTTTTAATTACGCCTTCAAGGCCGTCAAACGCTCCGCCGCATATGAAAAGTATATTCTTTGTATCAAGATGTATAAACTCCTGATTGGGATGCTTTCTTCCGCCCTGCGGAGGAACATTGGAAACAGTTCCCTCGATGATCTTCAAAAGGGCCTGCTGAACACCTTCACCGCTGACATCGCGTGTTATTGAGGTGTTANNCTTATCTATCTCATCAATGTAGATTATGCCGCGCTGAGCCGCTTCAACATCGAAATCGGCAGCCTGCAAAAGTCTTGTCAAAACATTCTCGACATCGTCGCCGACATATCCGGCTTCCGTAAGCGTCGTGGCATCAGCAATGGCAAAAGGAACATTAAGCTTTCTGGCCAAGCTCTGTGCCAAAAGAGTTTTTCCTGTTCCGGTAGGACCAAGAAGCAAAACGTTGCTTTTTTGCAGCTCAACGTCGTCGTCTTTATCGGATTCAGACTTGATATTATTGATACGCTTATAATGGTTATAAACCGCAACGGCAAGAGCGATCTTCGCTTTGTCCTGTCCGATCACATACCTGTCAAGCGTTTCCTTGATCTCAGTAGGCTTTGCAAGCTCGACCGCAGCAGTCACTGCCGACTTTTTATTTCTCTGCTGCCGCGCAAGAGGGAGAGTTCCCGATTCTTCGATAATGTCATAGCAATATAGCACGCATTCATCACATATATGCACATTACCCGCAGAAAACATATTCTTGACCCTTGTTTCGGGCTTTCCGCAGAAGCTGCAGCGTTTTATGTTATCATTTCCCGGCATATTATATTTTCTCCTATCCGATGTTATCTGCTGACGATAACCTTGTCAATCAGTCCGTATTCAAGAGCCTGCTGCGCGTCCATAAAGTTATCTCTTTCGGTATCGGCAGCGATCTGTTCAACCGACTTGCCTGTATTCTCGGCGAGGATCTTGTTCAAGGTATTGCGGGTTTTTAACAGGTTATCGGAGTGGATCTTGATATCAGTGCATTGACCCGAAAGCCCACCCAGCAGCGGCTGATGGATCATTATCTCACTGTGCGGCAGTGCAAAGCGCTTGCCCTTAGTTCCGCTTGAAAGAAGCAAGGAACCCATAGAAGCCGCCATGCCGACGCATATTGTCGAAACATCGCACTTGATATATTTTATGGTGTCATAGATCGCCATTCCTGCGGTAACGCTTCCTCCAGGAGAGTTGATATAAAGGTCGATATCCTTTTCGGGATCCTGACCCTCAAGATAAAGAAGTTGTGCAACAACAAGACTTGCAGTCGCATCTGTGACTTGGTCGGAAAGCATAATGATTCTGTCGTTGAGGAGCCTTGAGAATATATCATAGCTGCGCTCTCCTCTTCCTGTCTGCTCAATGACATATGGTATAGTCATACATAATTCCTCCTTTAAGATTTACAATATTCGCCCGCAGGCCGCTTGATGCAGCATTGCGAGCGAAAATATGCTTGTTTTATTCCTTGACCTTTGCGGAATTCTTGATAAGGTCAACAGCCTTGCCGACGCAAACATCCTTTTTAACGTCTTCGGCATTGATGTATTTCTTGACCTCGTCAAGCTCCATTTTATAGTTGTCGGCGATCTTCTGAAGCTCGGCTTCGGCTTCCTCATCGCTGGCTTCGATTTTTTCCAGCTCAACGATTTTTTCAAGAGCCAAACGAAGCTTTACCTGAGGCTCTGCCTGCTTCTTAAATGTTTCGACAACCGTATCGGCGGTCTGACCTGTTATATTGCAGTACATATCAAACGAGATTCCCTGAGCGGAAAGTCTTTGTTCCATCTCGCGAACCATTTCCATTGCCCTGTTGGTATACATACACTCCGGAACTTCTGCCTGCATATTCTCAATGACTTTATCGAAAATGTTTTTCTCAAACTCATTGTCCGCCTTATCTGCGGCTGCTTTTTCAAGCTTTGCCCTGACATCTGCCTTATATTCGTCAACGCTTTCAAATTCGGATGTGTCCTTAACGAAATCATCGTCAAACTCAGGAAGCTCCTTGCCTCTTATTTCATGAAGCTTGATCTTAAACACTGCGGCAGCACCTTTAAGCTCCTCGGAAGCATAATCTTCGGGGAAGGTTACGTCGATATCAAACTCTTCGCCGATCTTATGGCCTTCGACTTTTTCTTCAAAGCCGGGAATAAACTGGCCGCTTCCGAGAGTCAGCTCAAATTTTTCTGCCTTACCGCCCTCAAAAGGAACGCCGTCCTTAAAGCCCTCAAAGTCGATCACAACTTCATCGCCCTTGCAAGCGGCTCTGTCATCAACGTTTATGATCCTTACGTTCTTTTCAAGAGCCTTCTTGATCTCAGCGTCAACATCTTCGTCTGTAACAGCATTGACAACTTTTTCGGCTTCTATACCGAGATAATCTTTGATCTCAACCTCAGGCTTGGTCGTGCAGGTAGCCTTGATCTTAACACCGTTCTCACGGCTGATCTCTGTTACCTCGACCTCGGGGCGGTCAACCAATGTAAGGTCAGCTTCCTTTACAGCCTCATCGACAGCCTCGGGATAAAGCATATTCACAGCATCCTCATAGAATACTCCTTCGCCGTATTCCCTCTCGATGATCTTTCTCGGCGCTTTTCCCTTACGGAAGCCGGGAACACTTATTTTATTCTTTGCCTTGATAAACGCCTTTTGAATTGCCTCCTCAAACTTTTCTGCGGAAACGGTTATTTCCAACTCATAGGTATTCGCGGCAGTTTTGTTTGTGTTTGTCAGACTCATTGTATATTCCTCCGGATTTAATAAATTTTCGCACAAAATCGAGCTCTTACGATCTCGAGCGTTATCCTACTGATTATATCATATATTTAGTGTAAATTCTATACCTGTTTTTCCAAATTGTCATTTTGCACAAATTCGTTAATGCACAGAGGCGTGAATTGTAGAAAATCACTTGCCGCAAGCTTATATCTGATACCATCGAAGATGCCGTTGACAGCAAATTTTGCTCCATGGCCGTGTATGTGTCCGTAGAAGCACTCGGTTATTCCGAATTTTTTTAATACAGACAGCATTTCTTCATTCCTGTCGTTTGAATAAACAGGCGGATAATGCAGAAAAACCAACGGCTTTAGCCCCTGCCTGAGCGCATCCTCAATAGAAACTGAAAGGCGCTGTGCCTCGCGCAGAAGCACTTTTTTATCGGCTTGCTCGCCCTTTTCGCTTATCCAGCCCCTTGTTCCGCAGATCCCGCTTGACTTATAGGGATAACAGCAGTTATGGACGATCTTTATTTTATCAAAGCCATTCTCTGACAGGAACTTATCCATCTTTGCGCGTGAATTCCACCAATAGTCGTGATTTCCCTTCATTATGATCTTAATTCCGGGCAAACCGTTTAAAAATGCGAAATCTTCTTTAGCGTTTTCAAGCTTCATAGCCCATGAAATGTCGCCGGGAATAACAACCGTATCATCCTCGCAGACGAGCCTGCGCCAATTATTCTCAAGGCGCTCGACGTAATTGTCCCAACCGCGGAAAACATCCATAGGCTTATCTGTGCCAAGGGACAGATGAAGATCCGCGATAACAAATAATGACATAAAATTCTCCAATCTTTTAATTAATAAGCCGCGGTTTTTCGCACATAATAAGTTTGCGAAAGAGATTTCGGTATGCTCCGTAAACCGCCGCATTTTCGGATCATGCAGTTTAGTTTGCGGCAAATCAGAGGAACAGTAAATTATGGATAAGAACAGGATTTACGGTATTGATTGCAAGGTTTCCAACTGCGTATACAACAAGAACGACTGTGAATGCACAGCAGGAAACATCTGCGTATGCGCTGACTGCTCTTGTGCTGAGGACAGCTGCTCGACATGCTGCAAGACCTTTAAGCCCAAGGATTAACAGTGCAATTCCGAGGCCGCTGTTGCAGCGACCTCGGATTTTTTACATATTGCTCAGTGTACGGAAAACAAAGTCAGCCATCTGCGACTTCTCAACGCTTTCGTTAAATCGAACGGGCTTGTTCTTTNNCCAGCCATACCCGAAGCGGATGCAAGCTCGTCAACAAGAGTAAACTCATCTGCTTTGGGGTCGAACTTACCGATAGCCTCCAGCACAGAACCGCTGAATTTATACGGACTGGCAGTCGAAGCAATGATTGTTCTTGTAGCATCGCCCGTTGCTTTTACATAGTCGCGGTAAACCTTGACAGCAACGGCTGTATGAGTATCACACGTATATGAATACTCGTCATAAATCTCTTTTATGCACTGTTTTGTTGCGTTATCATCGCAGCAGCCTGCATAGAACTCCTCTGACAGAATATTCTTGACTGTATCCGATACTTCATACCTGCCCGTTTTTGCAAGAGAACCGAACCACTCTCTGATAGTCGAGTCGTTTTCACCGCAAAGATGATAGAGAAGTCTTTCGAGGTTTGAAGAAATAAGTATGTCCATCGACGGTGAAATAGTTGTATAGAACTGTCTGTTTCTGTCATAAACTCCCGTGTTAATAAAGTCAGTAAGGACATTGTTTGAATTAGAAGCGCAGATGAGCTTATTGACCGGGACACCCATGTGCTTTGCATAATACGCGGCAAGAATGTTTCCGAAGTTGCCTGTCGGAACCACTATATTGATCTTCTCTCCGAGCTTTACTTCATCATCGGCAACAAGTTGGGCATAGCTTGAAACATAGTAGATTATCTGCGGAGCAAGCCTTCCCCAGTTTATTGAATTTGCCGATGAAAATGCCATACCGTTTTCATCGAGCTTTTTGATTATCTCCTCATCAACGAATATCTTTTTAACACCGCTCTGGGCATCGTCAAAGTTTCCCTTAATGGCGCAGACTCCTACATTCGAGCCCTCCTGTGTCGTCATCTGGCGCTTTTGCATAGCCGAAACGCCGTCCTCGGGATAGAACACCAAAATGGAAGTGCCTTCAACATCCTTAAAGCCTTCAAGTGCAGCCTTGCCGGTATCGCCCGATGTTGCAACAAGAATAACAATCTTCTTGTTGAGATTGATCTTTTTTACCGAAGTTGTCAGCAAATAGGGCAAGATCTGAAGTGCCATATCCTTAAAGGCGCAGGTCGGTCCATGCCACAGCTCCAGCATATAAGTACCGTTGAAAAGATGGGCTATCTCCGTAATATTTTCGGTATCAAAGTTTTTATCGGAATATGCGCTGTCAACGCAGTATCTGATCTCATCCGGAGTAAAATCCGTAAGATATTTCGCAAAGATCTCAGCGGCTCTGTCGGCGTAGGTCATATTGCCGAGCTGTTTGATCTCGTCGAGGGAAATTGACGGTATTTCAGACGGGACAAACAGTCCCCCGTCCTTTGATATTCCCGCAGTGATAGCCTGCGCAGAGGTGACCCTGACATCACTGTTTCTTGTACTTTTGTAGTAAATGCCCATTAACGATCTCTCCTTTATCATTTGCTTGCGTCAAAAGCGCCTGCATAGTAGCGCAAGCCGCAAAGCTTTTCATTTTGTATATCCACGACAGCAACATCAAATCTGCCGATGACATCTTTTTCATATTCGGCTAAAAACCGCTCTGCCGCCCGAATGAGAAGCATTTTCTTTCGGGCGGTTATTGCCTGTTCTCCTGAGGTAAGCGCTCCGATCCTGCGTGTTTTGACCTCAACAAAGAAAACTCTGTCTCCTTTTTGAGCGACAATGTCGATCTCTCCGCCGCGGATCCTATAGTTCCGACAGGCGATCTCGCAGCCCTTTTGCTTCAGATATTCGGCGACGATATCCTCTCCCATTCTGCCGATATCTGTGCTGCGACTCACTTTTCGCTCTCCTTTTTGGCAAGATACTTCCGCAGAAACTTGCTTCTGTGGACCTCGCTTATGCCAAACATATCTAAGCGCTGAATGTGCAGCTTTGTCCCGTAGCCCTTATGTATCTCAAATCCATACTGCGGATATTTTTCAGCGAGCTGCTTCATATATCTGTCCCGAGCGACTTTAGCAAGAATCGAGGCTGCCGCTATCGACTGCGACTTTGCATCGCCCTTGACTATCGCTTCCACGGGGCAGTCAAGAGTCGGCTCTCTGTTGCCGTCAACCAAAACGAAATCGGGCTTAACGCTGAGGCCGTTGACGGCACGTTTCATAGCCAATAGTGTCGCTCCCAAAATGTTTAGCTGTTCTATCTCCGCGACACTTGCAGTCGCGATACACAAGCTGACAGCCTTTTCGCAAATAACATCGAACAGAGCTTCCCTTTTTTTCTCCGACAGCTTTTTGCTGTCATTGATGCCGTCGATAAAAGTATCTTTCCCGAAAACAACTGCGGCGGCATACACATCTCCCGCCCAAGGGCCTCTGCCGGCTTCGTCCACACCGCAAACATATCCGTATTCGGCGTATTTTTGCATATCAAATTCGTGAAGCGATAGCTCTCCCATTGCTGTCACCTTTCCTTAGGGCTTTCGAGAGAAAATCTGCCGATCCTTCCGCCGCGAAACTCATCCATAACGGTTATTGCGGCGCGTTCGGTGTTGATCTCTCCTCCCGAAACCAAAAATCCCCTCTTTTTTCCGACTCTCATCAAAAGCTCATATCCGACTGCGCAGCCTGTCATATCGTCATCGCTTTCGGGCAGATCATCAAGAGATATTCCATAACGGTCTGTAAGGCTGTCGGGATATTTTTCTTTCAGAAGCTGCAAGAGCCTTGACGCCAGATATTCGAGATCCAAAACGTCGTCTTTTACGGCGCCTGTGAAGGCAAGTCTTTCGCCGACATCCTTATCCTCAAACTTCGGCCACAACACTCCCGGCATATCCAAAAGCTCGATCTCTCCGCTTTCAAGACTGATCCACTGCTTGCCTCTGGTAACTCCGGGCTTATCCGCAACCTTTGTTAGCTTAGCGCCTGCAAGTCTGTTTATAAATGATGATTTTCCTGCATTAGGTATGCCGACTATCATAATCCTGATCGGTCTGCCTGTCATACCCTTGGCATTCCAGCGACCTATCTGCTCAGCCAAAAGCTCTTTGAGGAGCGGTAAAAATTTGTTTACGTTCCTGCCGCTTTTGCAGTCAACGGTCAGGACCGTTTCACCTCGCCGCTTATAATATTCTGTCCACACAGCGGTCATCGAATCGTCCGCACAGTCACATTTATTTAAAAGGAATATCCTGGGCTTTGCGCCGACAAGTCTGTTCATCTCGGGATTTCTGCTGGAGTAGGGCACACGCGCATCCGCTATTTCAACAACTGCGTCAACAAGCTTGAGGTTTGACTGCATAATGCGCCGCGTTTTTGCCATATGGCCGGGAAACCACTGCACATTTGTTATTTCGCTCAAACTACTTCACCCTTCCTAACGGAGCATAATCCGAATTATATCTGAACACCACTTTGCCGAGGATCTCGTCTTCGCTTAGGCAGCCGATATATCTGCTGTCGGTCGAGTGGTTGCGATTGTCTCCCAAAAGAAATACCTCGCCCTCGGGAACAATATATGTATAGACTCCGGAAGTGTTGCCGCTTTGCTCGTAAGTACCGATATCCGTCATAAACCTGCCGCCGAGATATTCTTCATTCAGCAGCTCGCCGTCTACCGTAACCGTATTCTCGTTATAGTCAATAACGACTGTTTGACCTCCGGTTGCAATAACGCGTTTAATAATGGTTTTCTCTAAAGCCTTTGACTGTGCTACAACTATATCGCCCTGCTTGGGAGTATAGAAAAGCGTTACCAAGACCAGTTTATCGTTATTGTACAGCGTATTTTCCATAGACGGTCCGACAACATCAACGGGCTTGAATAAAAATGTTGTCGCAAAAAGCAGGACAAACATTGAAATGACAAATGTTTCAAAGCAGTCGAGAATAGCGTCTACTATATTTTCAAATCGGCTTTCGCTGCGGGAATAACCCTCGTCGTCATCATATTCCGTATACATTTTTACCTCTCAAGCTTATTCAAATGAGCCGAATTTGGAGAAAGGAAAAATTCTCACAAACACCCTGCCCAATATGCAATCAATAGGAACGCAGCCGATCGCGCGGCTGTCGGTAGAATTGTTGCGGTTATCCCCTAAAACGAAAACACAGTCCTCCGGAACGGTATATTTATATGTCTTGCTTTTTTCATCGTAGTTTTGATTATTAAAAATATTCAGCTCATGCATATCGAGCGATGCCCCGGAAAGATAGCTTTCCTCTATTTTCTTTCCGTCAACCAAAACCTCATCTGTACTGTAGTTGATCTCAACCTCCTGCCCTTCGGTTGCGATAACTCTTTTGATTATAGTTTTGCCCAAAGCATCACTGTTCATAACTACAACATCGCCCTGCTTGGGATCAGAAAACATATGCAATATTAAAACTCTGTCGCCGTCGCGCAAAGTCGGCATCATGGAGCGGCCGTCAACTACAACGATCCTTATGACAAACATAAAGATCAGAATTATTACAAACAGAGAAAACGCAAACGAATCGCACCAATCAAGCAGATCGTCAGTAACTGTATTTTCGATTTTCTTTATTCCCATATCTCTTTTTGTTTTTCTGTCCATGATAATCCGAGCGCTCCTTTCACACTATCTTTATATTATATCAAATCCCGCATCTATTTTCAAGTTCCGTCAGCAAAAAAACGAAAAAAAAGAGAACAGTTTAAAAACTGCTCTCCGAAAATGCATTTTACTTGAGTGCTTCCTTAACCTTAGCAGCCTTNNTAGAGCTTAGCGCGGCGAACCTTTCCAAGGCGAACGATCTCAACCTTTGCAACTGCAGGCGAATGAACCGGGAATACTCTCTCTATGCCGCAGCCGTGTGCAACTCTGCGAACCGTGAAGGTTTCGTTGATGCCGCCGTGCTTCTTGGCAATAACTGTTCCCTCAAAAATCTGGATTCTCGACTTGTCGCCTTCCTTGATGTTAACGTGAACCTTAACGGTATCACCCACGTTAATAACAGGAACGTCTTTTTTCATGCTTGATTCAGAAATAAGTTTTAAAGCGTCCACTTTAAATACCTCCTATATTTTCAGATATTCATTCGCTTTATGCGCGGCCCATGCCGCTAACGCCGGAGTCAAGCTAATATCCGGCAAAGCCAGAGGACTATCCGCTTCAATGTCAGCCTTTCGGCAGGCACTGACTCTCGTCGATAAACGACGGTCAATCAAATGCTTTAATATTATACCACATTCACGATATCTTTGCAATAATCAGTAAGCAGTTTTTTGAAAAATTTTTTGCTTTGTTTTTGGCAATTATGCACAAAATCAGCTTAAAGCGTCCGCAACGCCTATATAAACAAGCGCTGCGATCAGCGTTATGCTTGCATCTCCCGTCGAAACGGACTTAACAGCCACAGCGCAAAGCGCGGCGCAGGCAGTGATCCTTAGAGCCTGAAAAAGCTTATACAGCGATGGGCATTTATCGGTTATCAGCGAAGCAAGCCTGCCCCCGTCAAGCTTTTCAAAAGGAAGCAGATTAAACAGGCAAAGCATGACATTAGCCGCAGCGAATGAACCGTTCCCCTGACCGGCAGAAAAGCAAACCGCAGCGAGAAGGGCGTTGACCGCACAGCCAGCGGACAGGATCAACGCTTCCTGTGCGACGCTGAGACCTGTGAACGCTGATTTGATCTTTATACCGCCTCCGTAAAAGCACAACGCCTCGGGAGTCTTACCGAAATGCAGCATTGCCGCCAGATGACCAGATTCGTGCAAAGCACAGCAGATAAGCGAAATGCAGACTCCTTTGGCGTCACAGCAGGCAGCAAAAGCGATAACTGCAAAGAAGCTGAACGAAAGCTCAAGCCTTATGCCGCGCAGATTAAAACTCAGCAACAGAGTTTACCCAGCAGATGCCAAAAGACTTCGGCATATTCATCCAGCGAAAACATCTCCCACAGGCTGCTTTCGGCAATATCGCTGACTGAGTTTAACAGTCCGACAGTCGCTAATATCATAATGATCAGCATAGACGCAAGCATGATCATCTCTCTTACAGTTATGTCGTTTTCTTTAGAATACTTATCCATAAATATCTCCCGCACAATTTCGTTTTACCAATACTTATGCGGGAGTTTTTATATGTATGACAGGCCTACTTTTTTTTGACCTTGGAGAGCGGATTGGCGTCGGCGGCAGCGCGGAGATTCTCGCTTGAAAGATGTGTATATATCTCGGTCGTAGCAACGCTTTTATGCCCTAAAACATCTTTTAACACCAACGTGTCGCAGCCTCCGTACTGATACATCAGTGTTGCCGCAGTATGCCGAAGCTTATGAGTGGTTATACCTTTGTTGGTAAGCCCTGCCTCTCGGACGTATTTTTCAGTCAGCTCCTGAACACGGCGGCGCGAGATGCGCGTCTTTCGGTTTGAAAGGAACAGTGCCTTGGTTTCCGCATCGGGCCGGACTTTGATATAGTCGCCTATTGCACTGATACAGGCGTCATTCAGATAGACTATGCGCTCCTTTCCGCCCTTTCCCAGAACTCTCAGAGTTTTGTTTTCAAAGCTGACATCGGTCAGATCCAGACCGCAAAGCTCCGCAAGACGAAGTCCGCAATTCAAGAAAATCGTCATTATGCAATAATCACGTAGCTGACTGTCGTCCTCTATTTTTGAAAGAAAGCTTTTGCTTTCCTTCAATGTCATATATTTCGGCAGAGCCTTGCGTTTGTTTGGCGACTCAAGCTCGGCGATCGGATTTTCGGTCATACGTCCAGACTTTTGTGAAAGATATCTGTAAAACTCCCTCAGTGCTGAGGTTTTTCTCGCCCTTGTGGTTTCATTGTTCCTGCGAACCTCAGCAAGCCCGCNNCCTCAGCAAGCCACTTCATGTAAACATAAGCACCGTATAGATCAAAATTCCGAACAACCTCAAACGGAGTATCACCGACAGGTATATCTTCCCACTTGGCATCTCTGTCGGCAAGTCTGTTTTTCAGCTTCAGATAGCGGAGAAAACACCTCAGATCGATATAATATCCCTCAGTAGTTCTGTCGCTGAGATTGCGGACTATATTGATGTAGTTCAAAAACTTTTCCAAATATTCGGGACAGTCGTCTTTGTACTTTTGCTTCATATGATCCTCCGCTATTTCAGCTCAACGATAGTAACGCCGTCCTCGCCTTCGCCGAAAAGTCCTTTTCTGAAAGACTTTACAAGCTTATGCCTGCGAAGATGCTCTCTGACCGCATTTTTCAAAACACCTGTTCCCTTTCCGTGTATGACCGTGACCGACCCGGCTCCTGACATTACGGCTCCGTCAAGGAAGCTGTCAAGCTCATAGATACCGTCGTCGGCTGCGTATCCGCGGATATCAAGCTCCATCATGGGGCGTCTGGTCATCTTGCTTTCAACGCCCTTGCTTGTAACTCTGCCGGCAGATTTCTTTTGCTGCTTAGGCTTCTCCCCCTCGATCAGCCTGAGCTTGGAAACATTGATCTTGGTCTTCATGACTCCGGCATGAACGATACAGTTACCGCTGCTGTCCGGAGGGGAAACGACTATGGCATTTTTATTCATATCGGCGATCAGAACAGTATCGCCTTTTACAAGCGGCCTTGGAAGAACATAATCCTCTCCGCTTTGCGTTACGGGGTTTGCAATGTCATACAGCCTGTTCAGCGATTGCTTAGCGCTCTGCTTTGCAGATAAAACACGACTGGCAAAATCGTTTTTTTCCTTTTCCCTGCGGACAGCGTCAAGCTCGTCCACAATGCTTTCAGCCTGCGCCGTCACGCGCTTGACGATCGCGTTTGCTTCGCGCCTTGCAAGCTCAAGCTCTTTTTCCTTTTGTTCATAAAGCGCCTGTTTTTCCTTTTCAAGCTCAGCCAGTGCTTTGGCGGCTTCAGCTCTGTCCTCAGCGGCCTGATCTCTCAGCAGATCAAGCTCCTGCCTCGATTTATCCAGCGCCTCCAAAACGTTTTCAAGGCGCCTGTTGTCTTCTCCGATAATGGCCTTGGCCTCCTCGATGATATCGGAGGGAATACCCAGCTGACCGGAGATCTCAAAGGCATTTGATTTTCCGGGAGTGCCGATTATAAGCCGATATGTGGGCTTTAAAGTATCGACATCAAACTCGCAGCTTGCATTTTCCGTATCGGCCGTATCAACGGCATAAAGCTTTAGCTCCTGATAGTGTGTTGTACAGACGGTTTTTGCTCCCTGTCCGCGTAGCCGATTAATAATCGCCACTGCAAGTGCCGCGCCTTCAACGGGATCTGTACCAGAGCCGAGCTCGTCAAGCAAGACCAGACTGCTGTCATCAGCGGCTTGCAAAATATTGACGATCCGGGTCATATGCGACGAGAAGGTTGACAGGCTTTCCTCTATCGACTGCATATCGCCGATATCTACCAATATATTTTTGAACACAGATATCTTAGACCCGTCTGCTGCCGGGATAAGCAGTCCGCACATTGTCATTGCTGTCAGAAGTCCAACGGTTTTGAGTATTACCGTTTTGCCGCCTGTATTCGGACCGGTGATGATAAGCGAGCTGTAGTTTTCGCCAAGCGAAAAATCTATAGGCACGACCTTTTGACTGTCGATAAGCGGATGGCGCGCCTTTTTCAGCATAATAACGCCGTCGTTTGATATCTTGGGAACGCCTGCACGCATTTTTGCCGCAAGATTTGCCTTTGCAAAATACAGATTGAGCTTAGCCGAAGCGTTAAATCCTGAGATGAGCTGCTCCTTGAATTCGCCAACAAGCTGTGAAAACCAAGTCATTATGCGGTGGATCTCTTCCTGCTCCTGCGCTTTTAACACGCGGATCTCGTTGTTTGCCTCAACGACCGACATAGGCTCGATGAAAAGCGTTGCACCGGTCGAAGAAGTGTCATGAACAAGCCCCTCGACTGCTCCTTTGTATTCGGATTTTACAGGAAGGACATATCTTCCGTCGCGCAGTGTTACTCTGGTATCCTGCAAGAATTTCTTGGCCTCCGAGGACTTTATCATGCTTTCCAGCGAATCTTTGATCTTAAAACCGGCGCGGGTTATCTTACGCCTGATAGATGCAAGCTCCGGACTCGCGTCGTCGGCAAGCTCCTCGCTGCTGAGTATCGCAGAGTCGAGAAGCCGTTCAAGATAGGAATTGGGGAAAATACATTCAAAATAGCTGTCTATAGTCCCCGCGCCGCCATCCTCTATCTGGTTATACCAATCAGTAAGGGCTGATATCTGATGGAGCATAGTGCGTATCTCGATAAGCTCCTCAAGGCTTAGCACCGATCCGGATGCAGCTCTGTCAGCCAGCCCGGTTATATTGGTAAACCGATAGAACACGGGAGTTCCGAGCTTTGTCGAAAACTCAAGAGCGTCCGCGGTCTTACATATCTCCTCGCGTACGACTCTCAGATCCGTTGACGGACTAAGAGCAAGCGCGGCAGATCTGGTCATTTCGTTTGAGCATTCTTTTGCCAAAAGCTCAAGTATTTTATGTAGTTCAAGTGTTAAAAAAAAGCTGTTCATATATTACCTTTCTGTATTTCTGTCATATAGACTTATAAAAGCCAAGAGAACGGAAGCTCCTGCCAAGGCGTATCTGCATATACTTTTCAGTTATAAGAGAAAGCCTGCCGGACTCATCGGCATCCGGTCTGAGCTTAAACAAGTCCTTATAATCTGTCAGGGCTATGTAGCGCAGATTTTCTACCGTCCTCGGGCGAAGTTTAACTATCTCCGAATCGTCATCGGAAGCTTCATAGCAGTCCTCACAGACAAGTGTTCCTTCACTCATATCAAAGTACATATCAAGACCCAGATCAGTGGAATATCGGCAGCAGTTCTGACAGCAAAGAAGCTGCGGCCTCATACCGATCTCGCAGATATGCCTGAACTCGAAGATCGGCTTCAGAACAGAACAGTCCACTTTTCCGTTATCCAGATAATAGAGAGTATTCAGCAAAAGCCTTGTGATTATATCACACTGTTCGTTTTGCTGTATCGTATACAGGATTATATCTGAGAAGTAACAGGCAAGCGCATATTTTTTGACGTCAAGTCTGATATTATAAAAACTGTTTACCGACTCGCTGCTGTTTATATAGTTTCTGCCGCGGCTGTCGTTGAAGCAAAGCTTGGAGTACATAAACAACTGGGTGTTGGAGCCGTTTTTGCTGCCAAGGTTTAACGCCCCCTTGGCGGTTATCTCGATAAGACCGCATTCACGGGTCAAAACTGTCAGGATCTTGTCGTTTTCACCGACTCTCTTTTCCCGTATTATCACTCCCGTCACCGTGGTCATCAATGTTCACCGCCTTCAGCATCGCGCCATTAACGCCGCTGTTTGTCTTATATTCAAGATAGTCGTTGATTTTTCCTGTGAGAACAAATTTATTCCATAACTCGTCAGACATTGCCTTCACCGCCCTTTGGCATTATTATCTGCAAAGGCTGTCTGATATATTGATGTAAAATTTTAGTCGGAGAGACCGAAATTCTTGATAAGTCCCTCTCTGTTGCGCCAGCCCTCCTTGACCTTGACCCAGAGCTGCAAATTCACTTTGATCCTGAAAAAGCTTTCAAGCTCGGCGCGTGATTCGCTGCCGATTTTTTTCAGCATACTTCCGCCCTTGCCGATAACTATTCCCTTATGGGAATCCCTCTCGCAGTAGATCACGGCAGTAACGTCGAGAATGTCGTCCCCGCTGCGGTCAGTTCGTTCATTAAGCTGCTCAATTGTTACGGCGATCCCGTGAGGAACCTCATCGTTTAAGTTGAACAGTGCCTTCTCTCTTATCATTTCAGCCATCAAAACACGTTCCGGCTGATCGGTGACGGCATCGTCGGGAAAATAGTGCGGACCTTCAACTGCATAGCTCTCCAGTATCTCGACAAGCTTGTCCGTGCCGTCTTTTTCAATAACCGAGATCGGAAGGATCTCGCTGAAATCGTAAAGCGCGGAGTATTCATTTATCTTCTCCATAAGACTTGATTTATTGTCGAGAAGGTCTATCTTATTCAGCAGAAGCAGAACCTTCATTTTCCCAGCCCTGAAGCTTTTTATCAGGCTTATTTCATTATCGGAGATCTTTTTTGTGCAGTCGGCAACAAGGAGAATGATCTCTCCGTCGGAAACTGCATCAGATATAGTTTTCACCATGTGAGTAGAGAACTTGGTCTTAGGCTTATGCATACCGGGAGTATCAATAAAAACGAATTGGGTTTCCCCTTTTGTCACTATCCCGGATATTTTTGTTCGGGTGGTCTGCGGTTTAGAGCTGACGGCAGCAATTCTTTCCCCGACAAGGCAGTTGAGCAGCGAGGACTTACCGACATTAGCCCTGCCGACGATCGTTACAAATGCGTTTTTTGTTTTTTTATCAGGCATATTTTTTCTCCGTTATCAGGCTTGAATGCCGTTGGTGTTAAAGGTCGCCTCGCGCGAGATCCCCAGCTCGCCCAGAATAGCCTCCTGCTTTTCACGCATATTGCATTCGTCGAGTGGGCTTGTTTCATGGTCATATCCCAGAAGATGCAACATCGAATGAACTGTGAGAAATCCTATCTCACGCTCAAGAGAATGACCGTATTCGCGCGCCTGTTTAAAAGCAGTTTCCATAGATATAACTATATCGCCGAGAACATAAGCGCCTGTAGCGTTATTGATATCATAGACACCGTTTTCACCCAGCGGAAAAGACAGAACATCCGTCGGGCGATCGACATTCCTGTATTCCCGGTTAAGCTCATGGATCTGCTCATTATCAACAAACGAAACGCTGACCTCTGCGTCACCCGAAAACTTCTCATATGTCAAAACAGCGTGGCAGCACCGTCTTATCAACAGTCTTATTCCGGTAGGAACCTTTATTCTGTCCTGTTTGTTGGAGATCATAACTTTTACTTTATTCATAGCTTTTCAGTCCTCATCTTGTTATGTTGATCATGCCTTGCGGAAGAGATATACCGGCACTGCCGCTTATCGCATACCGTCATGATATTTTTCATATGCCTTTATAATGTCCTGCACAAGCTTATGCCGGACAACGTCTTTTTCGGAAAAGCGGACAGTCGCAATATCGTCGATATTTTTCAAAACCTTTATGGCCTCAACAAGCCCGGATCTTCGCTTGTCAGGCAGGTCGATCTGCGTAATATCGCCGGTTATAACGATCTTGCTGTTGAAGCCCAGACGTGTAAGAAACATTTTCATTTGCTCGGGAGTGGTGTTCTGTGCCTCGTCG
>DLOT01000028.1:112205-121925 GCA_002479715.1 Ruminococcus sp. UBA7477
TGCCAGCGGCGCGACCTCGATACTTCCCCGCTCCTGCTGTCTGGCAAAAGACTCGGCACCCAGCATATCAAACAGTGCGTCATACAACGGACGCAGATACGGATCGACCTTATTTTGCAGATCTCCCGGAAGAAAGCCGAGCTTTTCCCCGGCCTCAACCGCAGGTCTTGTAAGTATAATCTTGTTGATCTCATGGGAGCGGAACGCCTTTACTGCACAGGCTACAGCCAGATAGGTTTTTCCTGTTCCGGCGGGGCCGACTCCGATAACAACAGTGTTTTCTTTTATTGCGCTGATATATTTCTTCTGTCCGAGTGTTTTGGGCTTTATGATCCTTCCGCTTGTTGTAACACAGATCCCGTCATCGGAAAGCTGTTTGAGCTGCTCCTGTGTGCCGTCCTCGATCTGCGAGAAAACATACCTGATGCTTTGCTCCGTTATGTTTTCACCTTTGGAGATCATAAAGAGAAGCGTTTCTATCGCCTGAGCCGCTTTATAGACATTCACTTCGTCACCTGTTATCTTGATATCTCCGCCACGGTTCAGAATGCTGACATTGTACTGCCGCTGCAAAAGGTTAAGATTTTCGTCAAAGCTGCCGAACAGAGCAATAACAGGCTCCGAACGCTCGATATTGATAATTCTCTCAGACATTTAAAGCATCACCGAATTTCACTAAATCTCCGCCCGGCGATCAGCCAAGCACATATAAGATATTATAACACATATTTCGGTGAATTTAAAGAGCTTTTCACATTTTTTTAGGAAATATTATTTTGGTTTCTCCGATCTCTCCTTCGGCTGTATAGCTGACGGTAGCGGTGATACCTTCAGGCGAAGCCTTGTAGGTAACTTTTTTGTCTATGATTTCGCAGTCGGACAAAAAATTCTGTTCATATACTGCAATATCCTCATCCAGCTTATCCTTGACCTCTCTTTCCGTTCGCGTGACCTGCACATAATCATAGCTGTCATAGACATATTTTGTCGTTCCGATCGGCAAAGGCAGGCCGAGAAAATTCATGTAGCTGACAGACTTATGTTCAATGTACCGTCCTGTGGGCTGCTTCGAGAACAGCCTTATGTCTGTGTTGAAAAAGCGCAGAACGCTCTCTGACAAGGCGTTTTCCTTGACGGATTTGGTTCTCTGGATATACGGCTCAAAAAACGTCTGAACATCTGTAAATCTGCCTGTTATGCTCGCCTGTGAATATCGGTAACGCATATTTCCGTTTTTATCGTAATACTCGCCGCTTATAAGTATTTGACCCTCGGCGACCGCGTCGCCGATCAGAAAGTCTATTTCACCGCAGTAAACGGTAAAATCTGTTATTACAGCGTCCCGACTCGATACTATGCTTGCCGGCATTCGTTTCTGAGTCATATCGGGCGTTTGCTTCGTTTGGCTCACGTTTATGATAAGCTCGCTTCCGTTGCTTCTGATTCCTGCCCATGCGATAGAATCGGTATCCTTGGTCAATGCAGTTTCCAAAGCATAGAAGTCGATCGAAGGAATAAAAGAACCGAAGCCGATACCGAAATCGTCAAGAACGGCGTTGATCTCCCGGCGTGTATTTGTGTCCGCACCGATAATCCGCACCTGAAAGAGCGTGTTTGAAAGATAAGTGAGCATTATTACCACGGCAATAAGCCCGGCCGGAATGCCATAGTGCTTATAGTATCTTCTGCCGCTGACAAGCAGCCCTTTCTCGCTCTCGACCGTCAGCTCGGTTTCATATTTTTCACAGAGAGTTTTAAGGCTTCGCAGTTTTGTCAGACTGACGCTTCCGCTGATCTTCTCAGCAGCATCTGTCATATCTCTTATGCTGATGTTCTCATTTAACAGTGCGGTCAGAAGCCTGTAACGGTTGTCGCCCGAAATACTGATCTTGGCAGTTCCGACTCTTTCTTCTATTGTCGATCTCATAATCTGCCGCTCTTTCTTGCAACACTTACGCTGCTGATCTTGCCCTCAACAAGCACAGAGGTGTTAGTGTAGTTGGTCACTGTAAGCTCTGAACCCCAGATCTCGATATCGTTTTCCTTGGTCGAAACCCGAACAAGGATCTCGTTGCATTCGCTGATTGATTTACAGTTCTCGACCAGCACGCGGTCATTGTCGATAATACTTATGTATGAGTTGAGACAGAGAATTTCATTCAAAAGCTTTGGTTTTTTCATTATGTATCTCCTTGTCGCGCAATATTATAAGCTTGTCGCTTTCTATAAATTATATTGCCGTCAGACACGGCATATACTTGAAACAAACAAGCTTTAAGGAGAAAAACAATGAAGAGCTACTTAAAAACTATAGCAGCGTTGCTTGCGGCAGTGTTCGTGATAGCTGATATGCAAAGCATATCAGCGGCAGTTTCGCAGGCTCTGTCCAGATGCGTTAATATCATAATCCCTTCGCTTTTTATCATGATGATAATTTCGCGTATTCTCGCAGATCTGAAAGTCCCGGGATTTATGAAGCGTATTTTTAAGCCGGTCGGATACATAACCGGGCTGAACGGTCAGCTGCTGCCGGTTTTTTTAATGAGCAATATCGGAGGATTTCCTATCGGCGCTTCAATGACCGCACAGCTTGTCAAAAAAGGTGTTATATCGGAAAAACAGGCTCCCGTTGTCGCCTCATATTGCTTTTCTTCAGGACCTGCTTTTCTTATCGGCGCAGTCGGTTTATGTGCATACGGAAACAAGAACATAGGCTCAGTGATGCTTATCTCATGCGTTTTAGCGAACCTTGCAGCCTGTACAGTATACAACAAGCTTTTTAAAATCAGAATTGAGAGATACAGCTTAGATTCCGAAAAAAGCATCGGCATAGCGGAGGCAATAGCGGACAGCGGCATGGCTCTTTTCAAGATGTGTGCTGTTATCGTAGCGTTTTCGGCAGTAGGGGTTATATGCGAAAAGTGTGTAAAGCTATTGGGCTTGTCAGACAAAATTTCTGATATCCTTATGTCTGTAACAGAAATAACGAACATTGAAAAACTGGGAGCTTACGGAGGCTCGCTGATATCGGTAAGCACAGCCATAGTATCTTTCGGCGGCCTGTGCGTATGGCTGCAAAATGCGGCATTGGTAAATAAACAATTCTCTGTTATCAAAACGCTGCTTCTGAGAATACCGATTGCAGCACTGAGCGGTCTGCTTTTCAAACTGATGTTTCCCATCTTTTCAGAGGATTTTATGCCCGTATATGCCAATATAAGTGAGCTTACTGTCAATATAGACAATTTCCTACCGTCAATTTGTTTAATAATAATGATATTTTTGACGATTGACAAAAAAAGATTTGCATTTTCAAAAGAAGTGTGATATAATTTATTAGACAGCTATTTATTCCCCGTTCGAGGGAAATCACAAAACATATTTTCAATATTTATAAAGGGGTGTCTGATATGGCAAAGAAAAATTTTTTCGGAAACAATATTCAGCCGTCCTGTTCTTACTGTGTTTACGGCAACAGGGCGAAAGAAGGCAATAAGGTTCTTTGTGAAAAGCAGGGACTTGTTGCAGGTGATTACAGCTGCAAAAAATGGGAGTATGATCCTATCAAGCGTATTCCTAAGAAGCAGCTAACTATCCCCAATCAGGAGGATGACATAATCTAAGATGTTTTTTCTCGTATAAGCAGAACTCCTCACCGTTTTGGTGAGGAGTCTTTTTTATTTCATATTAGTCAGCTATAAAACGGTTACGAATGAATAGTTATGCCAGAATATCGATCGAGAGGCAACCGCTTCCGCTCAGCTTATCGCTGACAGCATCCGGCTGATGAGTTCCTGCAAAAATCGTAAACTGCTCGGAGCGCTTTGCGCGGACGCCGTTTTCGTCAACTGAAGTAAACGACTTTTCAGGTATTTCGATCTCCACGATCTGTGATTCGCCCGCTTTAAGGCTTACTCTCTTGAAGCCGCAAAGGCTGTAGTTCAAAACAGCACACTCACAGCTATCCTTGATATATACCTGAACCACTTCGTCGGTATCGGTAGCTCCGACATTAGAGACCTTGACGAGCGCCTTTCCGCTTTCATATTTAAGCTCGGAGCAGACAACCTCGGAGTAGGTCAAACCAAAGCCGAAGGGATACAGAACATTATCATTTTCATCCTCAATGAATCGGTAAGTGCGGTTTTTCATCGAATAATCAGTGAAATCAGGCAGCCTGTCAGCCGACTTATAGAATGTTACGGGGAGCTTGCCGGATGGCGATATCTTTCCGAACAGTATCTCAGCGAGAGCCTTGCCGCCCTCTGAGCCGGGATACCAAGCGTGCAGAAGCGCATCAACGTCACTTTCGATATTGATACTGCTTCCAGCCGCGCATACGACTATAACAGGCTTACCCACCTTCTTTACTTCACTGAGCAGGATACGCTGACTTTCAGGCAGACGAAGATCGTTCTTATCGCCCGAAGAAAATTCATTTCCGGTGTCGCCCTCTTCGCCTTCGATCGTAGCATCCAATCCCAAGCAGAGAATTACAGCGTCGGCGTGCTTTGCACAGGCAACGGCTTCAGCCAGTCTGTCGCCCGCCTGAGCAAGATTCGACATTCTGTCCTTATACAGATGACAGCCCTCGGCATACAAAACCCTACCGTCAAACTCGTCCTGAATGCCGCGCAGGAATGTAATATACCTGTCTGCGGTTCCGTTATAATTTCCCTCCAGAGCGGCGCGGCTGTCGGCATTGGGTCCGATAACGGCGAGGGTCTTAATGTCATTTGACAGAGGCAAAATTCCGTTGTTGTTCAAAAGCACTATTGATTTTTCAGCGCATTCGAGAGAAACAGCCTTATGCTCCTCGCAGGCAACGACCTCGTACGGAATGTTATCATACTCGGTCTCGCCGTCAAACATACCAAGGCGGACACGGGTCCTCATGGCATGGACGCAGGCATTTGAAATGTCCTCATCGGAGATAAGACCGAACTCATATGCCTCAAGTATATGCTGATAGGTGCAGCCGCAGTTGACATCGCAGCCCGATTTCAAAGCCAGAGCTACAGATTCGATAGGTGAACCGGTGATTTTGTGGTTTTCGTGAAAATCGTTGATTGCCCAGCAGTCTGAAACGAAATAGCCGTCAAACTTCCACTCATCGAGTTTCGCCATAAAGAAGCTGTCGGCGCAGGCAGCCTCACCGTTTACGCGGTTATATGCTCCCATAACACTTTCAACCTTGGCATCGACAACAAGAGCTTCAAATGCCGGCAGATAAGTTTCCTCCATATCCTTTGGAGTGGCTTGTGCATTAAAGCTATGCCGCAGATTTTCCGGACCGCTGTGAACAGCCATATGCTTGGCGCAGGCTGCCGTTTTCAACACCTTTCCGTCACCCTGAAGCCCTTTGACATAAGCTTTACCGCACTCGGAGGTCAAAAACGGATCTTCACCGTAGGTCTCATGACCCCTTCCCCAGCGTGGGTCACGGAAAATGTTTATATTGGGTGCCCAGAGCGTCAGACCCTTATAGATATCCCTGTCGCCGTACTTTGTATATTCGTTATACTTGGCTCTGGCTTCTGTCGAAGTTATATCGCCGGCCTTTTCGATAAGCTCTGTATCAAAGGTCGCCGCCATTCCTATTGCCTGTGGGAACATGGTCGCAACGCCTGATCGTGCAAGTCCGTGAAGCCCTTCGTTCCACCAGTTGTATGCAGGGATACCGAGACGCTCTACCGCCGGAGCGTCAAATCTGAGCTGCGATGCCTGCTCAACGATGTTCATTTCATCTGTCAGAGCTTCGGCTCTGTCCTGAGCAGAAAGGGATTTATTAAGATAGTCTTTCACAATAAAACTTTCCTTTCATATAAATTGGAAATCGCTTGTGTAATTATAACATATTATATTTGCATTTTCAAGTGGTTTGTGATATTATTAATCTGGGGGGGGCGGTTATGTGAAGCGATGGATAGTATTTAACGAAATAATAGGCGGCAAAAGATTTCGGCGCGCCCAGAAAAACTATCATCTAAACACAAATATCGGAATACGCACGGCTGACGACCCTGCGGCGGCTGATATTGACTGCATCGAGCGTGACAGTGCAGAAGCGCTGTTGCACTCTAATATTATCGACTGCTGCGGTCATTCACTGCTGACTTGCCAGTACGGCGGGAATTTCCCTCTGATGAAATTCTCAAAAGCTAAAATGTCAGACGTCTGCTGTGAAATACTCGCAGCCTACAACGCTTTGCGGATATGCGGCAAAGCCGACTGCTTTTCCGACTTCTTTAAGCTTGCCTGCGAGTTTGAGGCAAACGGTCCGTTCCTTATTAAGAGCGGTCACTTTGGCGCGGATTACCGTAAGATCGGTCTTTGTCTTGAGGCGCACGGTCTTTCTGTAAAGGCTGTAAAACGTCTTCCGGAACTTGAAAGTATTGCAAGCTCCGCTGTATGCTGTGTGATCTCATATCGCTTCAGTCTTGTCAAAATACATACTTTTCTATGTATTTATGACGGCGGGCGGTTCATTTCGGTCAACCGAGGCAGTGGCTGTCTGTATAACTGGTCTGATGAAAGCCTTGCAAAATGCCTTAGAGGCGGCAGGCTGCTTGTGGGATATGCAGTTATGGGATGAATATTTTGTCTTGACAAACTCTATCTGAGCGAGTATAATAATATAGTGAACGTCAAAATGTTTTGTCGTTTGCTATAACTGTTGTTATATTTGCTGCTGTGGCGGAACAGGCAGACGCAAGGGACTTAAAATCCCTCGGGGGCGACCCCGTGCCGGTTCAAGTCCGGCTACCCGCATCTTAATAATGAAAAACGGATCTGTATGAATCCCATTTGCTTTAGGCTGACGCGGATTCTTTTTTGTACCTTAATATATCGCATAATACCAATTTCCTGATGGGTTTTGGAGTTTGACTTATTATTTCATAGAAGAGGATGGAAACGAAAGATGCTAAAAGTATTGGTGATTGATGATTCTGCATTTGCGCGCAATATGATAAGTAAGATATTGATAAATGAAGGCTATGATATCTGTGGAGAAGCTTCTAATGGCATAGAAGGATTGGAGGCATTTAAAAATCTAAAGCCGGATCTTGTTTTTTGTGATATCATGATGGATGAGATGGACGGATTGGAATGTCTGCGTGCCATACTGGAAGTCGATCCTGCGGCAAATGTGGCGATCTGTACCTCTGCCAGTGATGAGCTGCATATTCGTGACGCGTTGGAAATCGGTGCAAAAGGCTTTCTTCCAAAGCCGATCAATGCGTTGGAGGTTATCCGTATTACGAAAAAGCTGATTGGCAAACCGGGGCAGGGAGAGCAGACTTCTTATAAGGCGATTTTGGAGGAACGTGCACGGCAGAAGGGGATCACGGTTAAGCAGCTTCTGGATTTTTATGCGGCGTTTCACCAGTTAACAGGTTTTACATTTGAAGATGAAAATATAGATGAGAAGTTCCTGCAGGAAAAAGGTTCGGGGATCAGGATCGGAGTCAGCGCTCTGTTGTCGGCAAAAATGTCATCCGATCAGGCAGAGGATATGATGAGTGTTTTTGAAAGTCTATATTTATAATTTATACATTGCATAAACAAAGTCATTCGTATGGATGACTTTGTTTGCAGTCTGAAGCCATCTGTGTGGATGGCTTTTTTGATTATCAGGTTTGTTGCAATAAGCGTTCCGATATGATAATATGGAGAGTGGTTTGGGAGAGGAGAAAAGGATTCATGGGTTTGTTTGGCTTTGGGAAAAAGAATAAGACGGATCTTGAAAGCGCTGCGGATGTGGTGGAATATAACAGGATTGCGGATAAGGTAAATATTAAGGAGCAATCTTACACAAATGACGAGAACAGACGATTTGTGATGATGGTCGAGGAAGCGTTTCCGGCAAAGGATAATGACGGAATCGTAACGGTAGGCATGATGCGCGGCACGATCAAAAATGGTGATGCGGTGTATCTTTTGGAACCGGGCGACCGGATCTGTATGGTAAATGTGATAGGGCTTGCCGTACAGGATGGCGGGCAGATGAAACCGGTGGAGGAAGCCGCTAACCGGGTCACAGGCGTTAAGATATATGATATTGCAGGCAGGGAAAAGGTGGCAAAGTATGCCGTGCTGACCAGCGTGAAGCCTCAGCTTGACCGTGGAGACCCGGCATCTATAGAAAATCCCTATGTCTTGGGATTGTCCTTCGGATATCGGAAATTTATAAGGAATACGGATTTTTTTGATATTTTCATATCAGAGCTGTTGATGAGCAATGTTCTGGTGCCTGTGCTCAGGGGAAAAGATGGGGATGCTGTGCTCAGCAGATTTGATCAGTCGGGCAGGAGAGACATGCTTGTATTTACGGATAAATTTCAGATGATGCTGGGGGACTGGAACAAGCTGGGAAACCCGGCGAATACCTCAATTCCGGAGAATGTCGGAGATCATAATGATGCCCTGCGGGTTGCGGCGCTGAGATTTGTGGACTGTATTGATGTGGTCTGCTCCAAAACCGTTAAAATAGAGGGCATTGCCCTCAATGCATACGGGGGAGCTTTCATTGAATTATCGGGAGAAATGCTGGATACAATCTATCAGTCGGGAGAATTTCAAAGGATATTAAAAGAAAAAAAGCAGTAATCAGAGGATATTGTAAATATTGAAAAAAATAATTAAAAATGGAATAATAGGTGACAAATTCATGTAACATGTGATATACTATATTGTACGAATGATTTTTGGGAGCATTTTGTGCTGATGCAGAGTACAGACCTTGAAGCGGCAGTGTCTGAGAAAGGGTTGGGTTATATATGGCAGAGCGTTTTGTCGTCAGGGATACAAAATCCGGAGAGTATATGGCTGAGAAATTTATGCGGGGATTTTATTTTACCAGTGATATTTCACAAGCGATCAAGTGTAAGTCGAAGGATGAGGCGCAGGGAAAGATACAAAAACAAACAGTGAAATCAGCGGCGCTATTAACGGTGGACAGTGTTAATTTTTCATAAATAAGGAGGGTTCCGCGAAGGAAGCCTCTTTTGTTTTGGAATCCGACGCAAAGTAATTACGGAATATATAAGAATATGAGTCAGTCAGAACATAAGAAAGAGCAAAAAAGCAAAGATAATAGAGAGTCAAGAAGGATGAATGCTGCCGCGGTCGTAGTTGGACTGGTTACTTTGGGACTTGTTATTGCGGCGATTGCGTTGAAGGCAGGGATAAGCCTGCCTATTGGACAGGCCGACGATGGTGAACCGGGCTGGCTGGGAACATGGCGGAAAGGATATGTGATTTTAGGAGAGTATCCGCAGTCAGAGGTGACGGGACGGGCTCTGACGGAGGAGATCGTGCATGCGGATTATGATGAGAATGGTGATGCATGGGTAGGTGGGACGAGATATCGTCGGGTTGCCTATGATCAGGTGACTTATCATGCGTTAGACGGTGCGGAAGGTCATGATACATGGGAAGCAGGGGAAGAGTACAGATATTTTGCCTATGAGCCGCTAAATTGGCGTATTCTGGATGAAACGGACGCTCAGATCTTACTATTGGCGGATCAGGTGATCGATTGCCGATATTATCATAATACAAACGAAGAAGCGGCATGGTCGGAATCGGATCTCTGTCAATGGCTGAACGGGTATTTCCTGGAGACGGCATTGAATGATAAGGCGGATATGGTACAGGTGACTCCCATTGGGAAGGTGTTTTTGCTGGATAGTGCCCAATTAAACAGGTATCTGCTGT
>DLOT01000028.1:121964-122120 GCA_002479715.1 Ruminococcus sp. UBA7477
AACGGGAGATGCATGGTGGTATCTGCGTTATGAAGAACATGAAACATTTACGTTGCGTACCGGTTCTATGGATGGTGTCTCCATCAGCGGCATCATGGCGCATGGGGAGAACATCGGGACGGGGATCCGTCCGGCGGTCTTGGTCAATCGGGGAAG
>DLOT01000051.1 GCA_002479715.1 Ruminococcus sp. UBA7477
TGGTGCAGCGGTACGCTGCCGCCATAGGTGCAGCTTTAAGCTTCCTTTTTGCCTTTTTTGATCTTTTCGCCGTCGGGCAAATGCGGCTTATTCCACAACAGACCTACGAAGATAAAGAAGTATGGAGTAACGGTGATAATGCTTATATTGACGTTTGCCTGGAAGCCATATCCCAAAACCGCAGCCAGAAGCGCAACAGCCGTCCAGCTATCCTCCTTGCGGAAGAAATTGCCCACACATTTGATACCCTTCTTGATGGTAACAAAGCCCATCGAAAGATATATCAGCAGGCAGGGGATACCGCATGAAAGCACGATATCGAAATACTCGTTGTAGGAGCGGTCGGTAGAGAAGTTGAATATTGAGTTGAACAACTCGGTCGAGCCATAATAGTCGAAGCCGATACAATCGGGACCTCCGCCGAAAACCCAGCAGGATTTCAGAATCTTCAGGCACTCTTTCCACAGCTTGGGGTAGATATGCCAGCTCGTTTTGTCCTCGGTGTAGGGGAAGGCGGCAAACATTCTGGTGGTGCTGTCCGTCCAGATGATGTTGCTGTCATAGAGGTGGGCTCTGTCGAGCGACATCAACGTGCCGAACACCGCCGCGACTGCAACTGCCGTAACAAGCAGGCGGAAGATTGGCCTTTTCAGCAGCTTTACGTTGTTTTTGGCTTTTATCATACGCACGATCTCTATAACGATCAGTGAAAACACAACGAAAATTATGCCGATATAGCCTGCAACAGTGCAGGTGAGAAATCCTGCCGCGGCGAACGCTATACAGCAAAGACCGTAGATTCGTCTGCGGGCGGCTTTTTCCTCGTAAGCAAATCCAGCCGCGCCGACTGCCATAGCCATGGTCATAAGAGCTGCCAGAGCGTGAGGGGTCTCAACCAGTCCGTCAGCGATAAAGTGTTCGTACGAGTCGACCGTATTGCCGTTGATAAAAACGGCGTCATAGAAGAAATTGGGCAGCTTGGCCGCCAGTGATGCGACCGTTTGTAAGATCCCGTAGACGGCGTTGATAAGCGAGATCGCCATAAAGATATCGAGATATGTTTTTCTGCGCTCGCGGGAATTGATCTGCGAGGCTGCAACGAAAAGCCCGATATACGAGAAGATGGTCAGCATACCGTTGAAGCGATAGTCCCTGCCGAAGAATGCTGTGTTGAGGTCATAGGCCATAAAGGTTGAGATGACGACAAAAAGCAGATAGAGTATCGGAAGGATAAACAGTCTGTTTTCGCCCGCCTTAAAGTATTTCTTTGTTGCAGACACTATGAGAATGAGAAATCCGATAAAGCTTACCGCGTAAACGGCGATTTGCAGATATGCTATCAGCCCTCTGCACTCCTCGTTGGCTCTGGATGTTTCGAGATATTTGATCGTCTGAAGCTCGTTCAGCTTTCCGAAAACAAATGAAATCGGTCCTTTTGATATGTAGTAAGGAAGGTTCATTATGAATATGATAACCGCTGAGGCAGCCAGATAGATCAGTCCCATCTTCTGGTACTGTTTTTCTGTCATATTCACAATAAAGTCGCTCTTTTCGGTTGAATTGAAAAGATGCTTTCTTGTCGAATTATCCGCCATACATACTTTTCCTTTCAAAAGATAACTTAAATGGGCGGCGAGAGTCAAACCCCGTGCCGCCCGATAATTTCCGCTTTAGTTCTATATTTTTATATTAAAAGCTATTTTGCGTATTCGATTGCGCGGCTTTCTCTGATGATGTGAACCTTTATCTGTCCCGGATACTCCATCTCGTCCTCGATCCGCTTAGCGATATCCCTCGCAACCAATACCATTTTTTCGTCATTGATCTTTTCCGGTGCAACCATTATGCGGACCTCGCGCCCTGCCTGAATCGCATAGGATTTTTCAACTCCGTCATAGGATGTGCATATTTCCTCAAGCTTCTGTAACCGCTTGATGTAGTTTTCGTAGTTTTCGCTTCTTGCGCCGGGTCTTGCCGCCGAAATGGCGTCTGCGGCCTGAACCAGTGCAGCAACGACTGTTCTTGTTTCAACATCGCCGTGGTGGGCTTCAATTGCGTGAAGCACATCGGCGCTTTCCTTATACTTGCGGCATACGTCAACGCCTATCTGAACGTGCGATCCTTCGATCTCATAGCTCAGCGCCTTGCCGATGTCGTGAAGAAGTCCTGCTCGTCTTGCGAGAGCAGCGTCGACTCCAAGCTCCGAAGCCATCATTCCTGCCAGATGCGCAACCTCTATCGAGTGGTCAAGAACATTCTGACGGTAGCTGGTTCTGTAGCGGAGTCTGCCCAGAAGTTTAACAAGCTCAGGATTGATTCCGTGAACATTGGTTTCAAGAATAGCTCTTTCACCCTCGCGCTTTATATTCAGCTCGACCTCGCGTCTGGCCTTTTCGACCATTTCTTCTATGCGGGTCGGGTGGATACGTCCGTCAGAGATGAGCTTTTCAAGAGCGATCCTGGCGATCTCTCTGCGAACCTGATCGAAGCAGGAGATAGTTATCGCCTCCGGAGTGTCGTCGATGATAAGCTCAACGCCCGTAAGAGTTTCGATTGCCTTGACGTTTCTTCCTTCGCGTCCTATGATACGACCCTTCATTTCGTCGTTAGGCAGCGACACGACCGAAACTGCCGTTTCTGAAACCTGTTCGGAGGACCATCTTGAAATTGCAAGGGAGATATACTGCCTTGCCTTGCTTTCGCACTCTTCCTTGAGCTGATTTTCGTAGTTCTGGATCTTTACGGCCTTTTCGTGGACCAGCTCGGCTTCAAGTGAGTTCAGCAGACGTTCCTTGGCTTGTTCCTTGGTGAACTCTGAGATCTTTTCGAGCATATCGAGCTGACTGCGCTTTATGCGGTCTGCCTCTGCAAGCTTTTCATCCGCTTGCTTGTGCTTTGCCTGAAGGGATTCTTCCTTTTTGTCGATATTGTCGATCTTTTTGTCCAGAGTTTCTTCTTTTTGCTGAATACGTCTTTCCTGGCGGGAAACCTCTATTCTTCTCTCCTTGATTTCCTTTTCCGCCTCGGTGCGGTTCTTGTGTATCTCGTCCTTAGCCTCGACCAATGCGGCCTTTTTCAGACCTTCAGCTTCCTTGCCTGCGTCCTTGAGTATTCGTGCAGCTTCCTCCTCGGCGGAGCCTATCGCCGCCTCCGCTGACTTTTTCCTGTATTGTACACCCAGCCTGAAAGCGACAAAGCCGCTGACAGCTGCTCCGATGATACAGCAAATGACGCAGAGCAAGATCACTATTGGTGTTTCCATATAGTAGCCTTCCTCCTTAAAATAAGTATAAAATTGTAAAGATACAAATACGCATATCAATGCATACTACTATTATATAATAACTTGTTCGATATGTCAAGTTTATTTTTATGAGAAGTTACAAAATGCGCCAAAATGCTCTTGACAAAGCCGCCGGAAAGTGTTACTCTTTAAGGAGTAAAGCTGTGAACGGGGAAGCCGCGGCCGTATTTGCCGCAG
>DLOT01000039.1 GCA_002479715.1 Ruminococcus sp. UBA7477
GAGAGGCAACGCCCGAATTACTAAGCGTTGCCGCGAGGAATATGGAGCTCGCGACGACGCGACGGCGGAACTCTTTACGGTGTGCGCTCCGCAAGCAGGTGTAGAGGGGAAGCCCTGCAAGAGAGGGTGCCCCCTAAAAAACATACTTATTAGACACAAAAAACGGACGTTTTGATAAACGTCCGTTTTTAAGCTTGTTTAATTTAAAACTAAGACTTATCAGTCGTCTCCTTCGCCTCTGATAAGAGCGCGGTTGGCAATGGTTGCGAGAAGAGCGCCGATCGCGGGACCAACGATGAATACCCAAAGCTGCTTGAGAGAATCGCCGTCTGTTGCGCCCGCAGAGAAGATCGCAGGAGCAAGGCTTCTTGCGGGGTTGACCGAAGTTCCTGTCAGCTTGATGCCGAGGATATGTACGAATGTGAGAGCAACACCGATGAATACGCCTGCCGACTTCATCTTTCTGTCTGTAACAGCAAAGATAACAAGCAGGAAAACAAAGGTGAGGATGATCTCGGTCAGCAGAGCGCCGAACCAGTTAAGAGAACCGAATCCGTTTGCGCCCATGTTGATCTCGTCGAGGTCAACATCGCTGCACTTAACGAGTATAGCGATAATTCCGGAGCCTGCAAATGCGCCGATAACCTGAGCTACCATGTAGTTGAGCATATCGGACATTGACATCTGACCGTCGAGGAACATTGCAAGGGAAACCGCAGGGTTAACGTGGCATCCCGAGACCTTGCCGATCGTGTAAGCCATAGTGACGATAGAAAGACCGAATGCCAAAGCTGTCGCTACAAGATTACCGCCCGAGAAAACTGCTGTGCCGCAGCCGAACAGAACCAGCACAAAGGTGCCGATAGCTTCGCAAACGTCTTTTTTAATAGTAGGATTCATTGCCGAAAAACCTCCCAAATTAATTTTATAATCAAATTATACTGCATTTTACCCGCTTTGTCTATAATAATTTTACATGGCGGTTTTAATTCGGCTGTTTGAACAAAACAGGACCAACAATTTTAGCGGTTTTGCAAATTCGCGGATAGATCGCTGTGACGGGGCAGAGAGCTTTTCAGAACAAGCCGGGTTTATGCGGGGCGGATATGCCGCTCGTTAAAAAAACAACAAATACTCTTGACATTTCTTTGCCGGCGGTATATAATAAATTTATATTTCAAATTTCAATCTATCGGAGGTTTTTTACAATGGGCAGAGTTTATAACTTCAGTGCAGGTCCCGCAGTCCTTCCCGAGGAAGTCCTCAAAGAAGCAGCGGAGGAAATGCTCGATTACCGCGGAACAGGTATGAGCGTTATGGAGATGTCTCACCGTTCCAAGGCATACGACAACATCATCAAGGAAGCGGAAGCTGATATCCGCGATCTGATGAACATTCCCGATAATTATAAGGTGCTGTTCCTTCAGGGCGGCGCTTCACAGCAGTTCGCAGCTGTTCCGATGAATATGATGAAAAACGGCAAAGCCGCTTACATAATCACCGGTCAGTGGGCAAAGAAGGCATATCAGGAGGCTCAGAAGTACGGTGAGGCCGTTGCTGTCGCTTCCTCGGCAGATAAGACCTTCTCCTATATCCCCGATTGCTCCGACCTTGACATTCCCGAGGACGCGGACTATGTTTATATATGCGAAAACAACACGATCTACGGCACAAAGTTCTGGCAGCTGCCCAACACCAAGGGCAAGGATCTGGTAGCTGACGTTTCGTCCTGCTTCCTTTCGGAGCCTGTTGACGTTTCAAAGTACGGCGTGATCTACGGCGGTGTTCAGAAGAACGTAGGACCTGCGGGTCTGGTTATCTCTATTATCAGAGAAGATCTTATCAGAGATGACGTTCCTGCTTATGTTCCCACAATGCTTAAGTGGAAGACTCAGGCTGACGCAGATTCTCTCTATAACACTCCTAACTGCTATGCAATCTATATTTGCGGCAAGGTGTTCAAGTGGATAAAGAAAATGGGCGGACTTGAGGCTATGAAGAAGCACAACGAGGCCAAGGCTAAGATCCTCTATGACTTCCTTGATGAGAGCAAGCTCTTTAAGGGAACTGTTGAGAAGAAGGACAGAAGCCTTATGAACGTTCCGTTTGTTACGGGCAACGCCGACCTTGACGCCAAGTTCGTTGCCGAGTCTAAGGCTGCCGGACTTGAAAACCTCAAGGGTCACAGAACCGTTGGCGGAATGAGAGCTTCTATCTACAACGCTATGCCTATCGAGGGCGTTGAAAAGCTGGTTGAGTTTATGAAGAAGTTTGAAGCCGAAAACGCATAAGAATTTCTTTGAAAACTGTTTGTAATATGAATCTTGATTTTCAACTCAGCGAAGAGTACAAGGACAGAATTAAACGCAGAAACAAAATACGGCTGAAGATCGCGGCTGTATGTTTTGTGCTGGTGATTATAGGCTGTCTTGTTGTCAGAATTATAACCTGATACATAACAGGAAAGAGGTAAATCTAAATGTACAATATACTTACTCTTAATAAAATTGCCGCCTGCGGAACCGATAAGTTCGACAAGTCGGCATACAATGTTGCCGACGATATTGCAAATCCTACAGCTATCATGGTTCGCTCGGCAAAGATGCACGATATGGAGCTTGGCGATGACCTGCTGGCTATCGCAAGAGCCGGTGCGGGAACAAACAATATCCCCGTTGACAAGTGTGCGGAGCAGGGCATTGTTGTTTTCAACACTCCCGGTGCAAATGCTAACGCAGTTAAAGAGCTGGCTATCTGCGGACTTCTGATGGCTTCGAGAAAGATCCCCGAGGGCATCGCATGGGCTCAGTCGCTCAAGGGCAACGGAGCAGAGGTCGGAAAAATGGTCGAAAAGGGCAAGAGCAATTTTGCCGGCTGTGAGATCGCAGGCAAGACGCTCGGCGTTATCGGCTTGGGCGCTATCGGCGGTATGCTTTCTAATATTGCTATCTCGCTCGGCATGGACGTTATCGGCTACGATCCGTTCCTGTCTGTAGGCGCTGCGCTCAATCTAAAGCCGCAGGTCAAGGTAACGAACAATATTGCCGACATTTATGCGTCGTCAGACTATATATCTCTCCATGTTCCTTTCAATGCCGACACAAAGGATACTATCAACAAGGATACTATCGCGCAGTGCAAGGACGGAGTAAGAATCCTCAATTTTGCAAGAGGCGAGCTTGTTAATTCCGAGACGATCGTTGAGGCCGTTAACAGCGGCAAGGTCGCAAGATATGTTGTTGACTTCCCCTGCGACGAGGTTCTGGGCGTTGAGAATATCGTTCCGCTGCCCCACCTCGGAGCTTCAACTGAAGAGTCTGAGGATAACTGTGCGGTTATGGCTGCCAATGAGCTTATCGGATATATTGAGAGAGGTGCTATCCGCAACTCGGTCAACTTCCCGAATGCAGAGCTTCAGAAGACCGGCGATGTGCTTGTTTGCGTTTTGCATAAGAATATTCCCGCGCTGCTCACACAGATCACGGGAGCTGTAGCGGATAAGGGAGCCAACATCGAGAATATGGTCAACAAGTCCAAGAAGGACTGGGCTTACACTATGCTCGATGTTAAGGGCGACGCCGATATTGATGCTATCAAGGCTATCGACGGAGTTGTAGGCGTAAGAGCGCTTTAATAGAATGAATTTCAGAGCCTTTGCGGAAATGCTTGTGTTTGCGGGACTGCCGTTTGTTATAACTGCGGCCGTCACGCTGTGGGCTTTTTCGCGAAGAAAGGCGAAAATAAAAAAACGATCCGAAGGCAGGATTGCACAATGGGCAAAGCGGAATGCTATGTCTATATGCTTTGGCGGAGCGTTTTTGGCAATGCTCGTCATTGCGGCGGGAATGTGCATTTTGTGTGCAAGGCTTTCCGTTTCGGTGAGAGTGTATTATGCGGTAAGCGGCGGAGCAATGGGCATTTGTGCCGGCGCGGCGCTTTCGGCGATCAAAAAACTGAAAAATTAAAAACGGCGGCATATCGTTTTGATGTGCCGCTGTTTTGCTTATTGAACAATCTGCGAAGCTTTTAGGGGAAACGTGATCGCCGCAAAAAAAGAACGGCAGCTTAGTATGCCGTTCTCGGTTTTCAGCAGTTTTTGTTGTAAATGATAATCAAGCCCTCGAGCAGGAGGTTGTCGTCTATGATGATCTCACGGCGGCAGAAGGGCACTATCGTTGAAGCAAGTCCGCCTGTCGCGACTGCGGTGACCTTTTGACCAAGCTCATCCTCGATTCGGTCAACTATTCCGTCAAGGCTGGCAGCCGTAGAGTAGATGATACCGCTGGTCATGCACTCAACGGTGTTGCCGCCGATCAGCTTCTTCGGAGCTTCAAGGCTTATCCGGGGGAGCTGAGAGGTGCTGCTTGTAAGAGAGTTCAGCGAAACCCCGACACCCGGAATTATCATTCCGCCGATATATGCTTTGTTTTTGTCTATGACCGAGGCAGTGGTGGCAGTGCCGAGATCAAAAATAACAAGAGGAGCTTCATATCTGGCTATACCGGCAACGGCATCGACAACAAGATCACTTCCAAGCTGCTTTGGATTTTCAAGCTTAATGCTCAGTCCGGTTTTTATGCCGGGACCAACCACTATAATATCTCTTCCGACGATCTTGAACATAGCCTGCCTGATAGCGCGCGTGACCGACGGAACGACCGAGGAGATTATTCCGCCCTCGATTTTTTTAGTGTCAACTCCGTTAAGCTCCAGCACATTTTTGAAAAGTATAGCATATTCCAAAGTGGTGGCGTTGCGGTCGGTGGAGAGCCGTTCCGTAAACAAAACACTGTCGCCCTCACAGCAGCCTATGACAATATTGGTGTTGCCGACATCTATTGCAAGAATCATGTTAACCAGCTCCTTTAATAGCAACAAGGACATAAAATATAACAAACTATCTGAGCTTATTATATCACAGCTTCATCAGAATTTCAATAGCGCTTGATAAACAGAACGCCTTAAGCGCCGGACTTGACTAAGAAAGAAGAAAGTATTATAATATCAATGCAAACTATCTATCATGCGGAAAGGGGATTGTTTCTTGAATATCAATGATAATGTGGTCATTCTTGCCGGAGGACAGGGCAAGAGAATGAAGACCGACAAACCTAAGGTCCTGCTGAATGTTCTGGGTGAACCGATGCTTGAGTGGGTCATCCGAGCCTGTGAGGACGCGGGCCTTTCACAGATGTGTATAGTTAAGGGCTACAAAGCGGAGAAGATAGATGAGTATCTTGGCGGCAGATACCAAACCGTTTTGCAAAGCGAGAGGCTCGGTACGGGTCATGCAGTCATGCAGGCAATACCGTTTCTTGAGGAAAAACGGGGAGGAAACACACTTATTCTTTGCGGTGACGCGCCTTTCATTGACAAGGACACAATATCGGGTGCGCTTGCGCTGCACAAGGAAAAGGGCTGCGCTGTGACGGTCGTGACATCGGTGATAGACGATCCGACCGGCTACGGCAGAGTTGTTCGTAACGATAACGGTATATCCGGCATTGTTGAGCATAAGGACTGCACTCCGCAGCAACTTGAGATCCGTGAGATCAACTCGGGCTGCTACTGGTTTGATACGGCGGCGCTGCTGTCGGTCCTCGGAGAGATAACTCCGAACAATGCTCAGGGCGAATACTATCTCACAGACTGTGTAGAGCTGCTTTTGAAAAAGGGACTCAGAGCGGACGCCTTCGTTTCGCAAAATCCGAACGTTTCACTCGGGGCTAACGATAGGGCAGGTCTGCTGCGGCTTAATGACATTGCCAGAATGGAGATAATAAACAGGCATCTCGACAACGGCGTGGAGTTTGACTGTCTCGACGGTGTCATTATCGGCAGAGATGTTGAAATAGGCGGTGCGGCATATATTAAAAGCGGCTGCCGGCTGCTTGGAAAGACCAAGGTCGGAAGCGACAGCGTGATCGGCCCGAACACGGTGCTTATAAATACTTCGGTAGGCGAAAGCGTTACTCTTAACAATGTTTATGCAACCGATTCGGTCGTTGAAAACGGGGCGGAAATAGGCCCGTGGGTACAGCTCCGGCCTAATTCGCACGTTAAGGCGCACGCTAAGATAGGCGACTTCGTGGAAATAAAAAACTCGACGATAGGCGAGAGAACGGCTGTCGCGCATCTTACATATGTCGGGGACAGCGATGTGGGAAACAACGTTAACTTCGGCTGCGGATGTGTAACGGTAAACTTTGACGGCGAAAACAAATTCAGAACGAAGATCGGCGACAATGCTTTTATCGGCTGCAATACTAATCTTGTTTCGCCGGTTTCGATTGGCGATTGTGCATACACTGCCGCCGGATCGACTATAACGGGCGATGTTCCGGCAGGAGCGCTGGCTATCGAGAGGGGTCATACTGTCATCAAGGACGGGTATGCGTTCAAAAAGCTTGCCAAGAGAAATGAAAAGTTCGCAAAGCTCGAGAAGGAGCAGAAAGAGTCGAAAAAATAGCGCATATATGCGGCTTTGTGCAAATTGCACATAAATGACTGGCAAATAATGTGCAAAAATTTTTTAAAAGCTTTGTAATAAACTATGGCAATTCAAGGCGTAATCTGTTATAATAATCGTAAGGCTGTGTGCGCGCATGGCGCGAAACATACAGACGGAATTTCAAAATTTATTGGAGGTAGATACCAATGGCAAACAAATGGGTTTACATGTTCAGCGAAGGCGACATGACAATGCGTAACCTTCTCGGCGGTAAGGGTGCGAACCTTGCAGAGATGACAAGCATTGGTCTCCCAGTTCCTCAGGGCTTTACTATTACAACCGAAGCCTGCACTCAGTATTATGAGGACGGACGCAAGATCAACGACGAAATCATGGCTCAGGCTATGGAAGGCGTTAAGAAGATGGAGGAAATCAACGGCAAGAAGTTCGGTGATCTGGAGAATCCGCTTCTCGTTTCGGTTCGTTCGGGTGCCCGCGCTTCAATGCCCGGAATGATGGACACGATCCTCAACCTCGGACTTAACGACGATGTTGTTGCCGCTATGATTAAGGGCAACCCCGATCCTAAGTTTGAGAGATTTGTTTATGACTCCTACAGACGTTTCATTCAGATGTTCTCCGACGTTGTAATGGAAGTCGGCAAGAAGTATTTTGAACAGCTTATTGATAAGATGAAGGAAGAGAAGGGCGTTAAGTTCGATATCGACCTCACTGCCGAGGATCTTAAAAATCTGGCAGAGCAGTTCAAGGCTGAGTATAAGAATCAGCTCGGCGAGGACTTCCCGTCCGACCCTGTTGTTCAGCTCAAGCTTGCTATCGAAGCCGTTTTCCGTTCTTGGGACAACCCGAGAGCAAATGTTTACCGTCGCGACAACGACATTCCTTATTCTTGGGGAACTGCCGTTAACGTTATGCCGATGGTATTCGGAAACCTCAACGAAGAATCCGGCACGGGCGTTGCATTTACCCGTGACCCTGCTACCGGCGAAAAGAAGCTCATGGGCGAGTTCTTGAAGAACGCTCAGGGCGAGGACGTTGTTGCCGGTGTTCGTACTCCTATGCCTATCGCACAGATGGAGCAGGAGTTCCCTGAGGCTTACGCTGAATTTGTAAAGGTTTGCGACATTCTCGAAAACCACTATCACGATATGCAGGACATGGAGTTCACTGTAGAGAACAAGAAGCTCTATATGCTCCAGTGCCGCAATGGTAAGAGAACAGCTCAGGCTGCTCTGAAGATCGCCTGCGACCTCGTTGACGAGGGCCACAAGACAGAGGCTGAGGCTGTATTGATGATCGATCCGAGAAACCTTGACACACTGCTTCACCCGCAGTTTGATGCAAAGGCTCTCAAGGCTGCAACACCTATGGGCAAGGGCCTTGGCGCATCTCCCGGAGCTGCCTGCGGAAAGATCGTATTCACAGCTGACGACGCTGAGGCTTGGGCTGCAAGAGGCGAAAAGGTCGTTCTGGTAAGACTTGAAACATCTCCTGAGGATATCACCGGAATGAAGTCCTCACAGGGTATCCTGACCGTTCGCGGTGGTATGACATCTCACGCTGCTGTTGTTGCACGTGGTATGGGAACCTGCTGTGTATCCGGCTGCGGTGATATCAAGATGGACGAAGAAAACAAGAAGTTCGAGCTTGCGGGCAAGACCTTCCATGAGGGTGACTACATCTCTATCGACGGTTCTACAGGTAACATCTACGACGGAATCATTCCGACGGTTGACGCTACCATTGCAGGTGAGTTCGGCAGAGTTATGGCTTGGGCTGACAAGTACAGAAAGCTCAAGGTAAGAACCAATGCAGATACTCCTTCCGATGCTAAGAAGGCCAGAGAGCTGGGCGCTGAGGGTATCGGACTTTGCCGTACAGAGCACATGTTCTTCGAAGGTGACCGCATCAAGGCTATCCGCGAGATGATCCTCGCAAGCGATGAAGAAGGTCGCCGCATTGCTCTTGCTAAACTTCTTCCTATGCAGCGTGGAGACTTCGAAGGTATCTTCGAGGCTATGGACGGATTCGGCGTTACAGTACGTCTTCTTGANNTACAGAGCACATGTTCTTCGATCCGGCAAGAATCGCTGCTTTCCGTGAGATGATCTGCTCGGATACTGTTGAAGAAAGAGAAGCTGCTCTTGCAAAGATCGAGCCGATGCAGCAGGCTGACTTTGAGGCTCTCTATGAGGCTCTTGAGGGTTGTCCTGTTACTATCAGATTCCTTGACCCGCCTCTCCACGAGTTCGTTCCTACCGAGGAGGCAGACATCAAGGCTCTTGCCGAGGCTCAGGGCAAGTCTGTTGAGACTATCAAGAACATAATCGCTTCTCTCCACGAGTTCAACCCGATGATGGGTCACCGCGGATGCCGTCTTGCTGTAACATATCCTGAAATTGCAAAGATGCAGACAAGAGCTGTTATCAAGGCTGCTATCAATGTCAAGAAGGCGCACCCCGATTGGGCTGTTGAGCCGGAGATCATGATCCCGCTGGTTGGCGATGTTAAGGAGCTTAAGTACGTTAAGAAGTTTGTTGTTGAAACTGCTGACGAGGTTATCGCGGCTGCCGGCAGCGATCTTAAGTACGAGGTTGGTACTATGATCGAAATTCCGAGAGCTGCTCTTACAGCTGACGAGATCGCTAAGGAAGCTGACTTCTTCTGCTTCGGTACAAACGACCTTACTCAGATGACCTTTGGCTTCTCAAGAGATGACGCCGGCAAGTTCCTCGGAGCTTACTATGACGCCAAGATCTATGAGAACGATCCGTTTGCTAAGCTCGACCAGACAGGCGTTGGCAAGCTGATGGAAATGACCATCAAGCTCGGCAAGCCGGTTAATCCTAAGCTTCACTGCGGAATCTGCGGCGAGCACGGCGGCGACCCGACTTCTGTTGAGTTCTGCCACAAGATCGGTCTTGACTATGTATCTTGCTCACCGTTCCGTGTTCCGATCGCAAGACTCGCTGCTGCTCAGGCTGCTATTTCAAATAAGTAGGAGCTTTCGCGATAATTGTTAAGGTACAAACCGATTTTTACAAAAAATTTGTGCTAAACTAAAGAATAGACCTTGTGAGTCATTACGGCTCACAGGGTCTTATTTTTTTGCGACATGGCGAAAAACCTTGAAAATACGGCGTTTTTGATAATAAAATCAGAGTTTTATTGTCATTTTGATGCAGGGGGCTTTTGTTTACACTTTCATTGTGGATCAATATTTGCTGACGGTACTTGAAAAACGGAAAAAATATGTTATAATAAGCTTTATCGAAAAAGTCTTAAATTTTCGCCCCGCAACTATATGTCATATAGGCGGCGGCATGGCAGCGCAGCATATGCCGAGTATCAATGCTTGCTGCTAAATTCATAAGGAGGAGCTTGACATGAACAAGCGAATTAGGTCTTTGATTGTGGCTTTTGCCATGATGATAAGTGTATTGGCAACCGCAGTGCCTGCGTTTGCAGCTTCGGCAACGGCTGTAACTCTCAACGTTACAGAGCTGACTCTTAATTATGAAGAGGACTTTACCCTTGTGGCAACACTTACTCCGAGCGATTCTACCGATACAGTTACTTGGACTTCAAACGATGAGGAAAAGGTAACGGTAGATGAAAACGGAAAAGTCGCTGCAAAATGGATGAAAGGCGAGGTTATTGTCACAGCAAATGCAGGCGGCGCATCCGCAAGCTGCAGGATAACACTAGCCTGCGCACATCACGCATGGGATAAAGAGGATGTTCCCGCAAAAGCTTCGACCTGCACGGTCAATGGTTATGAGGAATATGTTATCTGCCATGTTTGCGGACAGGAATGGGACAAGAACGGCAATCCTATTGACAAGAAGATAGAAAAGCCCCTAGCAGAGCATTCTTTCGGCACGCTTATCCCTGAAGTTCCTGCAAACCATACAGCACAGACAGACGGAACTGCCGCTCACTATACGTGTTCGGTATGTAATAAGCTGTTTGACGAATCCCCGATGATGATATAAATCTTCTTAAATGGTCATTGGTGTGGTTTATTGCGGGCGGACTTAACGTTAAGGAGGTTGATGGGCTTGATTTTTGTGTGAAACGTCCTGACGGCGGAAACTACATAGCTTTCGCACACGTTGATGTAAAGCCCGATTGGGATATAAGTGATGCAGAGCCGAATATATATTGGGCTTGCGGAGAAATGTGGCGCGACAATATTTCAGCCGACAGATGGTGGAAAAGCTGGCAGGTCGATCATAACTGGACAGCCCGCAGAAGCGGCTGGATAGATAACCTCGATTCCGATTATGACAAGCTTTATTATTTCCTCAAGGACGAACTTCCCGAAACAGATGTAAACGCTGAAAGCTATGCGCGGCTGCTTAGTAAAGGTTATCTTATCAAGGAAAACGGAGAGTATAAATGCAACCTTATTCTTTGTGACAGCTTGAAAAAGTGGTGGGATTATATTCCGAAGATCCCTTCCGATGCTCTCCCCGACGCAAAGGAGCATATTGCGGAGGTCACAAAGGCAGAGCTTATAAATCAGCCGGAACATATGCACCCTCTTATTAAATACATAAATCAATGTATGGCTGGTTCAACTCATACACGAATTATGAAAATTCTCCTCGATATGGGAGTTCTCAAACTTCCGACAGAGAAACAGGCAAAGGGTCTTTGTACGGTTATGTTTATGGGCGAATAAACAAGCGCAATGCTTTGCCAAATCGTGTTTAAGAACAGGCTGTAAAATAAAATTCGGGTGATTGAAAAGAGCCTCCTTCGGCAGAACGAAAATGTATCTGCCAAGGGAGGTTCTTGCCGTGCCGGAAGTATATTGCCGTTGACGCTATGCCTGTCGGGCATATCAAGGTATTGGCTATAAGTATTTGATGTTTTGACTTATAGGTGCTAAAATAATATTATAAGACGATATATCATCTGTTGATTATAAAGCAACAGGAAGACGCGTCAAAATAAAAGGCCGGCGCCGCTGAAATGCAGGGCGTCAGCCGCAGATATTCCCATTATGACTTACCACTCAATAAGACAGGCCGCATCCGAAAGGCCGCCGCCGAAGGCTACAAGTATAAGCTTGTCGCCCCGCTTGATGTTTCCGCTCTTTGCCAGCTCATCAAGTGCTATCGGCACAGAGGCGCTCGAGGTGTTGCCGTATTCCGCGATATTGCTGTACATCTTGGCGGTCGAGATGCCGAGTCTCTGGCAGGCAAAGTCCAGAATACGCTGATTTGCCTGATGGGGAACGATGTAGGCTATATCCTCGATGGTAAGGCTGTTTCTTTCAAGCAAAGCCTTTATGTCTTTTACAATAGCGTTGACCGCATATTTGAAGGTCTCCTGCCCCTGCATATGAATAAATGGAGTGTCCTGCTCTTTCGTAAAGAAGGGCGATTTTCCGACAGCATGAGGTATCTTTATCACCGTGTCGCCGCCGTGAATGTTACACAGGAAGTCAAGATAATTATCGCCCCGCTCCAACACTGCGGCACCCGAGCCGTCGCCGAAAATAACGCAGGTGCTGCGGTCGGACCAATCGATCACTCCGCTCATTCTCTCAGCGCCGACTACTAATATTCTGTTTATGTCTTTACGCAATGAAAAATATGCCGCGGCTGTTTCCAAAAGGAAAAGGAAGCCCGTGCAGGCTGTGCTTATCTCCAGAGCGGGGCATGAGATGCCGAGAAAATTCTGCACCATGCAGGCAACGGAGGGAGATGAGGTCTCTCCGCTGACCGTTGCAGATAAGATCATATCTATGCTTTCGGCAGGTACGCCGCTGTCATTAAGAGCGTTCAGCGCGGCCTTGCAGCCCATTTCCGAAGTGAATTCATTTTGCGAAACGTGGCGCCTTTTAACGCCGACTCTATGTGAGATCCATTCGTCGTTGGTTTCGACAATGGCTGCAAGATCGTCGTTTGTGACGACCTTTGGCGGAACATACATACCTGTTCCAATGATACGAAAGCTCATTTATGTTTCCTCCATCCGATAATAAGCGCCGAAGAAAGCGCGTTTTGTCAATATATAAGGGCGTTGGCGGAAGATATTATTGCCGCCCTTTTCCTGCTTATAATAATATTATAGCACATTACAAAAAAAAATCAACCCGAAATATGAAATCGGTTCTGACCGCAGGCTGGTCTGTCGAAAAGCTGCGGCGGGATGATATACAAAATCTATAACAAACGGAGGTCTGATCTATGTCAGTAAAACAAACAGCGGGCAGAGATGCGCTCGGCGAATTTGCCCCTAAATTTGCTCAGCTCAACGATGATGTTCTTTTCGGTGAGGTTTGGTCGCGTGAGGATAAGCTTTCTCTTCGCGACCGCAGCTTAGTCACTGTCACTTCGCTTATGGCGATGGGAATGACTGACTCGTCCTTCAAATATCATCTGGAGTCGGCAAAGAAAAACGGGATCACCAAAGCGGAGATCGCAGAAATATTAACACACGCAGCGTTTTATGCAGGCTGGCCTAAAGCTTGGGCGGCATTTCGCATGGCCAAGGAGGTTTGGGCGGAGGCTGAAGCGGAGGAGTGCAATGAAAGGTCAAAGCATGAAAGCAGCATGATATTCCCGATCGGCAAGCCCAATGACGGCTATGCACAATTCTTTATCGGTCAGAGCTACCTTGCGCCTCTTTCGACGGAGCAGGTCGGCATATATAATGTGACATTCGAGCCGGGCTGCCGCAATAACTGGCATATTCACCATGCAGATAAAGGCGGCGGACAGATTCTGATTTGTGTTGCCGGACGCGGCTGTTATCAGGAATGGGGTAAGCCGATCCAAAAGCTTTCCGCAGGCGACGTTGTCAATATCCCTGTCGGCGTCAAGCATTGGCACGGCGCAGCTCCCGACAGCTGGTTCTCGCATATTGCAGTTGAGGTTCCCGGAGAAAACTGCTCAAACGAATGGCTGGAGGCCGTAGACAGCAAGACCTACAGCGGGCAGTAAAGGAGTGTTTGCGAAGGTGGGAGATATGAAGACCGAGATAAAACATATGGAAGAAAACCACTTAGCCGTTTGCGCTGAGATCCTTTGCGATGTATATAACAACGATGAATGGCAGTGCCGCTGGAGTAAGGAAAGAGCGCTTGCCTGTCTGAATGACCTTTTCGGCGTAAATAGATTTGTGGGATTTGTTGCCCTCAGGGAGGGAGAGGTCATCGGAGGAATATTTTGCAGAGTCAAGGCGTGGTGGCAGCGCGATGAGCTTGATATCGAGGAGGTGCTTGTCCGTCCTGATTGTCAGAGGCAGGGAGTGGGAAGCAGCCTTATTGATGCTGTGCGGAAATATGCGCTCGATAACAGCATGGCAGGGATCACGATCATGGCAAACCGCTTTGGAGGTGTGCCGCAGTTTTTTGCAAAATGCGGTTTCGATTCATCCGACGATGTAACCTTTATGTATAAAATGCTCTGAGCTTTCGCTTACATGTTTATGTCCTCGTCGATTCGCTGATCCTCAGTCAGCTGCCGACGTGTCGGACAATTATACCATAACGCCAAACGCCATGGTATAATACAAAGCCTCGGTCTGATAAGGACAGTCACTTATAAAGAAGTTTTCGTCATAGCACTTATGATTTTCAGTCAAAAGTGTTATGGCGTTTCTATTGACAATGTAACGGCTTTGATGTATAATTATTACTAAGATAAATCGTAATTTGTAGGAGAAGTAAATGTTTTACAATCTAGTGGAAAACTCAATAGAGATATCCAACGGTGATCTGAATTATGTGTCATTCGGAAAAGGCAACAGTAATCTGATCATAATTCAGGGCTTAAATGTTCGAGATATAAAAGGGGCAGGTGCCACACTTTCATTGATGTATAAAATCTTTGCCAAGAAATATAGGGTGTGGTTCTTTGATCGAAGAGCAAAAGTGGAAGAAGGACTTACGAACTGGGATCTTGCCAATGACATATATGAAGCTATGGTGAAGCTTGATATAGGGAAAGCAGATGTTTTTGGTGTATCTCAGGGCGGAATGATTGCTATGGCACTTGCGATAGAGCATCCGGATCGGGTAAGCAAGCTTGTGCTTGGCGTGACCTCATCGAGGGCAAACGATAATATAAAAACAACTGTTGGAAGATGGGTTGAATATGCCCGGAAGAGGGATCACATATCTATTAATAAAGAAACATTTTCTCTAATGTATACTGAAAAATACTTGAGGAAGTATAAAGCTTTTATGCCGGTCTTGATAAGGCTTGTAAAGCCTAAGGATTTTAACAGATTTGCTATTCTTGCATTGGCAATTCTGGATTTTGACTGCTACGAAAGGTTGACGGAAATAAAGTGTCCGGTTCTCGTTTTGGGTGGTGACAAAGACTTAATCACAACAGGAGAGGCTTCAAGAGAGATAGCAGATAAAATCAACTGTCCTATCCATATGTATACAGACTACGGACACGCTGCATATGAGGAGGCAAAAGATTTTAATGATAGAGTTTATGAGTTTCTGAGTATGAACAGCTGAGAACTGGTCCACGATATATTCCAGTTTGTTAAGCAGATAAATTCTGATTTATCTCAGAAAGTCCATTCGGCCTTTGCGCCGCAGGCGCATTGGGAGAATACTGCCAGCGGCGGCTCGCTGCTCTGATTTATGCGATTAATCGAATATTAACAATAAGCCCCGAAGCAATTATCCATAATTGCTTCGGGGCTTAAACTTCTTTATGCGTATCAAACTAATTTCGCCGGGGCTTTTCTTTGTGTGCCGACACGCGCAACTTGGTTACTGATAAACCGTGAAGCCCGTTCGATATTGTGCGTAAGATGCGCTTTGATGATAATTGTTTGATTCGGTGTATTGACGGAGGAAAGGAATTACTGTATAATAGATGCAGGCATCTATTATATGTTCATGTCCTCGTCGATTCGCTGACCCTCAGTCAGCTCCCGACGTGTCGGACAATTATACCATAACGCTTACGCTTATATGGTATAATAGTTTTAAAAACTGCGGTGTTGCGCAGAAAAAATATGAAAGGAAATGCCCGCTATGTATGATACATATGAAAAAATGAAAAATACGGTGGAGGTAAGCGGCTGTGCGAGAGAAGAATTTGAGCCTGATGTTATGCACCTAACCTTTATCGCTTCCGAAAAAGCCGAATCTTCCGCTCAGGCTATCAGAGCCGGGGGAGAAACTCTCGAGGAGTTTCTGAGAGATCTGACCGGTCTTGGGATCGATCCCTCAAAAATGAGGATGACCGACGAATCGGTCACGGAAGGATATAACAGAGACGGAGCTTTTCATTTCAAAAAGAGGATCGAGCTTAGCCTTTCCCCCGATCTTGCGTTGCTTGAAAGCATAACTGAGCTTATCCCGAAAAGCGGAGGAATAGAATACAGCGTCAGGTTTGATTTGAGCGACATTGAAAGACGCGAAAACGAGGTGTTGGTAAATGCTGTAGAGGCTTCGCGCAGAAAAGCCGAGATCATTGCGTCGGCAGTCGGCAAGGAGATCGCTGAGTGCGGAAGCGTATGCTGCGACTGCGGTAACGGAGGAGCAGGTGTATACCGCTTGGCGGCAGCCCCGGCAGGAAACAGCGATTCGCTTTCAAGCCGGCTGGGCAAGGAGAAAATAACCGTTGAAAAATCCGTGACCGCAGTATGGATAATGAAATAAGGAGAAGATATTATGCTTGAAAAGAACAGAGAATTAGCAGTAACGCCCCCTATGGGCTGGAACAGCTGGGATTGCTACGGCGCGGGAGTGACCGAAGAGATCGTGCGGAAAAACGCCGAATATATGGCGAAACATCTCAAACAGTTCGGCTATGAGTATATAGTTGTCGATATCCAGTGGTATGAGCCGACGGCGGTAAACCATGAATATCATGCATTTGCCGATCTGGAAACCGACGAATACGGCAGACTTGTTCCTGCCGTTAATAAGTTTCCCTCGTCGGCAGGAGGGAAGGGCTTTGCTCCTCTGGCGGAGTATATCCATTCGCTCGGCCTTAAATTCGGCATACATATAATGCGCGGAATACCCAGACAGACCGTTCACAGAAACATTAAGATCAAGGGAACAGACATTTCCGCACGCGATATAGCCAAGACCGACAGCATTTGCGCTTGGAATACCGATATGTACGGCGTAGACCCCGAAAATCCGGGCGCAAAGGAGTGGTATCAAAGCGTCTTTGAGCTTTTCGCGTCGTGGGGAGTGGATTTTATAAAGTGCGATGATATAGCGCGCGAGCTTCCTAAGGAGGAGAGCGAGCTTGTTTTGCTCAGCGATGCGCTCAAATCCTGCGGCAGGGATATGGTTCTGAGCCTTTCTCCCGGACCTTCCATCCCGGAAAAGGCAGAGCTTTATCGGCAGACTGCCAATATGCAGCGGATAACAGATGATTTTTGGGATAAGTGGGAATTGCTTTATAATATGTTTGAGCGGTGTGACAAATGGAGCACTCTCGTGACAAGAGGAAACTGGGCGGACTGCGATATGCTTCCGATAGGCGCGATTTTGCAGGACTACGGCGAGGAGAATCGCACCAATTTCACCCATGACGAGCAGCGCACAATGATGACTCTATGGTGTATGATGCGTTCGCCGGTTATTATGGGCGGCGATCTGACAAAAAACGATGACTTCACTCTTGATCTGCTGACAAACCGGGCAGTTCTCGAAATGCTCAGATGCTCCAGATTTGCGCATCAGCTCTTCAGACGCACGGTAGGAGATAATGAGATCATCGCATGGATAGCCGTTCGCTCGGAGGGCGGCGGTTATCTGGCTCTTTTCAATGCGGGAGAAAGCGCGGCTTCGGTTTCTCTGACTCTTTCCGAGTGTGAAATAGCCTCTGAGGTGGTGTCGCTTGTTGAACTCTGGAGCGGCTGCGTGACCGACAATACCGATGTTATATCTGCCAAGATCGCTCCTCACGGCGTCGCAGCATTCAGGATCGATTGATAGCCGAAAAATCGGCGATTTTAAAATTGCGGACAGGTCGATTAACATAGATTTAACAAAAGTGCGGCTGTAGATTTAACATACCTGTGATATAATTGCTTTCGATGTATGATAGGAAGCCTTGAAAGGACAGGTTAGATCTGTGGACTATATTTTTAATATCATAACACTTTTGGGCGGGCTGGCTTTTTTCCTTTTCGGAATGGACAGAATGTCGTCCGGGCTTGAAAAAATGGCGGGCGGAAAGCTGGAGGGAATGCTGAAGAAGATGACCTCCAATCCGTTTAAGAGCATAATACTGGGCGCGGGCATCACCGTTGCCATTCAGTCGTCTTCGGCGCTGACGGTCATGCTTGTCGGCCTTGTAAATTCGGGTATCATGAAGGTCGGGCAGACTATCTTTGTCATATTCGGCTCGAATATAGGAACGACCCTGACCGCATGGATCCTGTCGCTGACGGGTCTTGAAAGCGATGTCTTCTGGCTGAAAATGCTGAAGCCCGAGAATTTTGCGCCTGCTTTCGCGTTTGTCGGAATAATTCTGTATATGCTGTCAAAGAGCAGCAAAAAAAGAAGCATAGGCTCGATACTTGTCGGCTTTGCGATCTTGATGTACGGTATGACGCTGATGGCAAACTCGGTATCCCCGCTCGCCGAAACCGAGGCTTTTCAAGAGCTTTTGATCATGTTTGACAATCCTGTCATTGCGGTGGTTATCTCAACGCTGTTTACGGGAATAATTCAAAGCTCTGCCGCCGCTATCGGCATAGTTCAGGCGCTGGCGGTTACGGGCAATATAACCGTCGGAATGTCTATCCCGCTTGTTTTGGGACTTAATATAGGAACCTGTGCGACTGCTCTTATCTCCAGCATCGGCGTCAGCCGCAAGGCAAAAAAGGTCGCGGTCGTACATACCCTTATAAAAGTGATCGGTATGCTTGTGTTTATGATACCGATCTATACGGCAAACGCTATTTTCGATTTCTCGTCTTTTGATCGCTCGATCGACGCAGTAGGAATTGCTGCGATGCATACCGCCTTCAATATTATAAACACGGTTATACTGTGGCCGTTCCCGAAGACTATCGAAAGACTTGCAGACAGGATCATCAAGGAGAATATGGGTCATGACAAGCAGAGCTTTATTGATGAAAGGCTTCTGAATACCCCTTCGGTCGCTATTCACGAATGCTTTGCCAAAACCGCAGAGATGGCTCAGATCGCGCAGAACTCGATCGCGGCTGCAATGGAGCTTATAAAGAAATACGACAGCAGGCTTCATGAAAAGATCCTCTCAAACGAGGAGCAGCTCGACAAGTTTGAGGATAAGCTTGGCACATATCTTGTCAAGGTTTCGAGCAAATCGCTTTCGGATTATGATTCTCATCAGGTCACGATGCAGCTCCATACAATCAACGACTTTGAGAGAATCGGCGACCATGCTGTCAATTTGCTGAAATCCGCCGACGAGATGAACGATAAGGGAATCGGGTATTCGCCGGAGGCTGTCAGGGAGCTTTCAATCCTGACGGCGGCAATTTCCGAGATAATGGAGATCACGACGACGGCATTTATAAACGAGGACAGCGCGCTGGCTAAAAAGGTCGAGCCGCTCGAGCAGGTTATCGACAGGATCATTATGGATATTAAGGCCAAGCATATTGTCAGGCTTCAAAAGGGCGAATGCACTATAGAAATGGGCTTCATTCTCAATGATATGCTGACCGATTTCGAGAGAGTTTCCGACCACTGCTCTAATGTTGCCGTTGCAATAATCGAGGTTCAGAACAACAGCTTTGCAACTCATAAATATCTTGGCGGCATTAAGCTTTCGGATGAGAATTTTATTAGCGACTATGACAGCTTTATGAGTAAGTACACAGCGCAGATAACAAAATAACAAAAAAACAGGAAGAACGGTCGTGAAAAGCCGCACTTCCTGTTTTGCTTTTGTTGAATAGTTGCCTGGTCTGCCGGGCAGTGTCAGGCAGAAAATAAATGTACAAATCTTAACACAGCCCATATAATGCCGATCACCATAGCTATCAGTGAAATGCTGCGGGCTTTTTTGCCTGTCAATATGTCCTTATCAGATGACTGAGGATCATTTATGACCGACTGCGCCGTGCAAAGCGCAATGATCGATATAATTATCATTGAGCTGAATATGATCGAAATTATAGACAGTATCAGCGATGTGTTCGCCTTTTTCGACGTCTGACTCTGCGAACCCATAGGAGGTATTCCCGGTATGCCGCCTGCCATCGGGTAGACGGGCGGGGGGTTCTGAGGATTATAGGTGTTGTATGTATTCTGCGGAGGATATGCGTTTTGCGGAGGATAAGCGTTCTGAGGATTGTAGCTGCTTCGGGGAGCGTAGTTTGCTTCCTGAGGGGCGGCAGGCTCTTCGTCAACCAGCGGCGAGCCGCAGTACTGACAGATAGTATCGCGCTTGTTTTCTATCGGAGCTCCGCAGTATGGACAGCTTTTCATAAGATTTCTCCTTTCATTATCCGACTATATATAATAGACGACTTGCGTTTATTATAGCATATTTATTCGCGGATTTCAATAGCCGCATATGTAAATCCGAAAAGACCTGCCTTCGGGCGATCCCGGCTGATGCAGTTAGTGAAAAGATAGTAATTGTGTACCTGCCGACGGCGATTTTGAAGGTCAAAATAATAAAATTGCCGAAAAATACGAGATAGGTCTTGACAAGCAGGGCGAAATAAGGTATAATAACTTTACCTCTTTATGAGGTCTTATTTTTGTGCCCGGATTTCGGGCGCCTTATAATCCGAACAATTTACCGTCGGAGTGCGGCGCGGTGCCGTACAGAGGGAGGCAGACAATTGTTCCGTTTGTTCTTGCGGAGCATAATTTTCGTCAGGAGGTGCCGAATATGAGAGTTAAGATTACCCTGGCCTGCACAGAGTGTAAGCAAAGAAATTACAACACGAAAAAGAACAAGAAGAATGACCCTGACAGACTTGAGATGAACAAATACTGCAAGTTCTGTAAGAAGCATACTCTTCACAAGGAAACCAAGTAGTGCGGAGGTATTGCGATGGGAAAAAATGAAACAGCGAAGGCTTCAAAGTCCGAGCCGAAAAAGAAGGGCGGTATCCGCAAGTATTTTCGCGATCTGAAAAGCGAAATGAAAAAGGTTACCTGGCCCGACAGGAAGCAGGTCGTCAACAACACTACGGTAGTTCTGACGATGATGTGCATTACCGGGCTTTTCCTTGCGGGAGTCGATATAGGGCTTGGCTGGCTGGTAACTTTGTTTATCGGACTCGGCGCATAAAGCAAGGAGCAAAGAGCGGCATTTGCCGCAGTGATTATGCGACCTTTTGAGGAGGGAGAAAGAGAATGGCAGAGCAGGCAAGATGGTATGTTATTCACACCTATTCGGGCTATGAAAACAAGGTAGCCGAGAATATCAAAAAGGTTGTAGAGAACCGTAAGCTTCAGGATATTATCCCGGAGGTTATGGTGCCTCTCGAGGTTGTCACCGAGGTTAAGGATGACAAGACAAAAGAGGCGGAAAGAAAGCTGTTTCCCAGCTATGTGCTTGTTAAAATGGTCATGACGGACGAAACATGGTATATCGTCCGCAACACAAGAGGCGTTACGGGGTTTGTAGGCCCCGGATCAAAGCCGATACCGCTGACCGACAAGGAAGTTGCGGCGCTCGGAGTTGATGCTCACAGAGTCGAGGTCGGATGCGACTTCTCGGCAGGCGACGAGGTGGTTATCACAGGAGATAAGCTCCACGGCGTACATGGCACGGTCCAGAGCGTCAATACGGAGGAAAAGACCGCAGAGATCACGGTGTCGATGTTTGGCAGAGCAACGTCTGTAACGCTGCCCATGAACCAAATCGAAAAGGCATAGCGGAAAGCTTAAAACGTAAGACTATTCCCGAAGCGAGAGGCCTTCGGGGAGTGGGAGAGCTTAAAAAAGCTCGCCTTTACCACAAACAATGGAGGTGTGCATAATGGCACAAAAAGTAGTAGGCTTGATCAAGCTTCAGATCCCCGCAGGAAAAGCAACTCCTGCACCGCCGGTTGGCCCTGCACTCGGTCAGCACGGTGTTAATATCATGGCGTTTACAAAGGATTTCAACGAGAGAACAAAGAACGATATGGGACTTATCATCCCTGTTGTTATAACGGTATATGCCGACCGTTCTTTCACATTTATCACAAAGACTCCTCCCGCAGCCGTACTTATAAAGAAGGCGTGCGGAATTGAAACGGCTTCCGGAACTCCCAACAAGACTAAGGTAGCCAAGATCACCAAGGAGCAGGTAAGAAAGATCGCAGAGCAGAAGATGCCTGACCTCAATGCAAGCTCTGTCGAATCGGCAATGAGCATGATCGCGGGAACGGCTCGCTCAATGGGCGTAGAGGTTGTTGACTAACTTAACGGCTTATTAAGGTGGGAGGAACAAAGCTTCCGTTAACCGTTTTGCGACGCAGCATTGCGGTAGCACCACCAATGAGGAGGAAAATATTAATGAAACACGGAAAGAATTATGTTGACGCCGCTAAGGTAGTCGACAGAACAAAGCTTTATGACGCATCGGAGGCTCTTGAGCTGGCTTGTCAGTGCGCTAAGGCAAAGTTTGATGAAACAGTAGAAGCGCATATCCGTTTGGGAGTTGACTCCCGTCACGCAGACCAGCAGGTAAGAGGCGCTGTTGTTCTTCCCAACGGAACAGGTAAGACTATCAGAGTCTGCGTTTTCTGCAAGGAAGATAAGTATGACGCTGCCAAGGAAGCCGGTGCTGATTACGTCGGCGGAATGGATCTTGTTGATAAGATCATGAAGGAAAACTGGATGGACTTTGACGTTGTTGTTGCATCTCCCGACATGATGGGACTTGTAGGACGTCTTGGTAAGATCCTCGGACCGCGCGGTCTTATGCCTAACCCCAAGGCAGGAACAGTTACCCCCGATGTTGCAAAGGCTGTTACAGAAGCTAAAGCAGGTAAGATCGAGTACCGTCTTGACAAGACAAACATCATTCACTGCCCGATCGGCAAGACCTCGTTCGGCAAGGAAAAGCTTGAGGAGAACTTCAACACCCTTATGGACGCGATCGTTAAGGCTAAGCCTGCCGCCGCAAAGGGTCAGTATCTCAAGAGCGTTGTAGTTGCTTCTACAATGGGCGTTGGAATTAAGATCAGCACTTCCAAGTACGGAGTTTGATCTGTATTAATCTTGAAAGCCGGCCGCGTGTGCGCACCGTTTTACGGAGTGCAGCGCGGCTTTTTGTTATATACTATGTATTTGATGTGCTAAAAGAAAAAGCCGAGGGGGTGCGGGTGTCCGTTGGACACCTCTGCGAAGCAGAAGCACCGACCGAGCCGACAGGCGAGAAAACGCCCTGCATATTGCTTTACAAGCGCTCCGCAAGGGGTGAATTTTTGAATGGAGAAGTATATGGTAAAGTTGTTTCATTTGTATAAGAATTATTATTTGGGAATTTCTTTTGTTGGAATTATTGCATTTGCTATTCAGGAAATCCCGTATATGATTATGCCGCTGATAAAGATGAAATCCAATCCTATAATGAATATGCAAAATGAAATTCCGTGGATAGAAAAAACACAGGGTATATTCGGTGTGCTATCTATGGTTTTGTTAATGTTGATTGTCAGGGACGATAATATATTCTTTTCGGTCACTACAACCAAAGAAAAATGTTTTTTTGCAATAACTGTTTTAATGATATTGATTAATTTTATCGGTTGGATTTTTTACTATCTCGGGTTTCAGTATAACTGGTTGATTGTCATAAGCCAATTCGCAGTTGTTCCGTTATACTATTTGTTTTTCGGACTATGGAAAAGCAATTATTTATTAGTCGGTACTGCTTCGATATTTTTTATCATTCATACCATTAACGGTTATTTGAATTTTTGTGTGAAAAGGTGATATACATATTCTGATTTATCTTATCAATGATGAAGCGTGCCGACATACAAAACTATCCTTTCACGCACATGAAATGGAGGCAAAAATGGGTGCAGCGGTACGCTGCTAATCGAATATTAACAATAAGCCCCGAAGCAGTTATCAATCACTTCGGGGCTTGAACTTCTTTATGAGTATCGAACTGACGTCCTCTCGGCTTTTGCCGTCATAGAAGTTATGTGTCTGTGAGCTTGTATGTCTTGAATCCGCAGTCTGCATCCGAGCAGGTCTTTGCTTTTATTTTCGCGCCGGCTCGTTTTATCCGCTCCCTGCCTATTTCGCAGATGTTTTTGTAGCCTGCGAGATAGGCTTCGCTCTTTTCTGCTGTTTTTTCCGGCAGCTGAACCGTTATGAACCGCCTGCTTCCCCCGTCCTCGGCGTTTAGCTCCATAACCGCCTGAGCTGTCGTGGCGGAGCCTGAGAAGAAGTCAAGTATGATCGAATCCTTGTCAGAATAAAGACGTATGCAGCGCTTTATCAGCTCAACGGGCTTAGGGTAGTTGAAAAAAGCCTGACCGTCGAAAAGCTTCTTGAGCTTTTGAGTCGCCTCCTGCGAATGCCCGACCTCTGTGTGTTTCCAGATGGTCATGGGAGTTATACCGGACTTGACCTCGGAAAGAAACCGTTTTATTCTCGGTACGTTGTTTCCGTCCTCTCCAAACCAGATCCTGTTGTCGGCAAGATAGCTTTCAAAGGTTTCCTTGTCGAGCCTCCAGCAATATCCGCTTGGCGGCAATATCTTTCTGCCGCCCGGTGCGGTTATCTCATAGACCTTGCTGTCGATCCTCGGACCTACCGAAAGGTCGCCTGAGGTCCACGGGCCGCGGGGATCATTGTCGGGATTGGAGTAACGTCCGTTGGCTTTTTTGCTTCTCGGAAGTCCGTTGCACTTGGCAAGAGGCTTGTTTTTTGCATAGCAGAGTATAAAATCGTGGCTTTCGGAAAAGTGCTTTTTAAGGTTAACGGGCGAAAAAGCGCGTTCCCAGATGATCTGAGCCAGAAAGTTGCCTTCACCGAATATCTCACCTGCAATCAGCTTCAGATTTGCCTGTTCTATGTCGTTTATGCTGATGAAGATAACGCCGTCGTCCGAAAGAAGCTCTTTGGCGGCTTTCAGCCTTGGGTACATCATTGAACACCATGCCGAGTGGGATCTGCGCCCAGCTGGTTTGGTTTTGTTTATTTTTCCTTCGTGTGAAAAGCTGTCGCTGTATATATAGTCGTTTCCTGTGTTATAAGGCGGGTCTATGTAGATCACTTTGACTTTGCCGCTGTAGTCGTTTTGAAGAAGCTTCAGGGCGTCAAGATTGTCGCCCTCTATGTAAAGGTTGTTGGTTGTGTCAGGCTCGCAGCTCTCCTCGGGGCACAGTATCAAAGACTTCTGTGCCGGGATCTGTGCCGCTTCGACAGCCTCTTTTTTGCCACGCCATGTCAGGGTGCAGGAGCCGTCGCCTCCTTCAAAAAGAGAGCGAAGAGCTTCAAAATCCACAGTCCGAACGGTGTTTCCGTCTTTGTCTGTCATTTCGCAGACACATTCGGGAAAAGCCGCTGCAAGCTTGGCGATATTCGCCTCGTATTTTTTCTTATTCATAAGCACCACTCTATCATCGGCGCGGCCATATTCGGCAGCGCTGTTTTAAATTTGCATACAATTTCGTCTTTTCCGATAATGACATTTTAATTTGGAAAGATGCCTTTTGCGTAGAATATTCCGTTGGCGGAAAGTCTGCTGATAAAGGTCATTCCGATCTGTCCTGAATTTTGGCGATGCGGTGCTGCAACAAAGCGCCCGTTATCGCATATACTGTTAATACAGTCCTGTGTGGGCGCAGAAAACCTGTCCGTCATCGGTTATGTCTATAAATGCATAAGATGGAGGCAGACCGTCTCTCGGCTGCGAGGCGCTGCCCGGATTTACTGCATACACGCCGTCCTTATATTTGATAAGACGGCAATGTGTGTGACCGAAAAGCACTACCGAGGCGCCGTTTTGCCGGGCGAGTTCAAACAGGTATTCATCAGTGAAATTGACCCGCTGATTATGGCCGTGTGTGAAAACGATCCGGATGCCGTTTACAAGACAGCTTCCCAAGGCGGGCGCATTTGTGCAGCAATCACAGTTACCGCGTACACTGTAGATCACTTTTTCGGGGAAGCGCCGCTTTATTTCCTCAAGCTCTTTTTCTCCGTCGCCCAAAAAGATATATATGTCGGCCTCACGGTCTATGATTTTTTGCATTGCTGTCTTTCTTCCGTGCGTGTCGGAAAAGACTATGACCCGTTTTGTCCCCATAGGCTGCACCCCTTTTCAACAGTATAACACATTCTTCTATATTTTTCAAGGAGGATCTATATATATGAATAACATCAATCCCAAAACGATGCAGGCAATGCTCGGAGTTGTCGGCTCTAAGATCGGCATGACGCCGCAGGAGCTTCAAAAACAGCTGGAAAGCGGCAAGCTCGACAGCGCAATGAAGGGGCTTTCTCCGCAGGACAGCCAGAAGCTGGCGAATGCCCTTGCCAATCCTGCTATGGCACAGCGCATACTCGCGACTCCGCAGGCGCAGGAGATAATCAAAAAGCTTAAGCAGTAGTCCGCATTTTTGCCGATGCGGCAGGAGGTGAAAAGCCGTTGGAAGATATGATGGCTAAAATACAAAGCATTCTTTCCGACCCGGAGAGCATGGCGCAGATAGGTCAGCTCGCCAAGATGTTTTCCGCTGAGAATCCGGGAGAACCGAGCACAGAGCAGTCTGCCGCGCAGGAAAGCAAGGCGGCGCCCGATCTGTCGCAGCTTATGTCGGCTTTTTCGGGCATCGGAGGGCAGGGCGGACAGCA
>DLOT01000077.1 GCA_002479715.1 Ruminococcus sp. UBA7477
TCGGCTCCAGAAGCGCCAACCGCGGGCTTTGCGCGCAGGCCTGCCGACTTCCGTTTTCGGCTGCTAAAGGGTGCGCTGCGAACGCATTGTCGCTTAAAGATATGTGCCAGATCGATTGGATCAGAAAACTTGAGAATGCGGGCGTCGCCTCGCTGAAGATAGAGGGCAGAATGAAGCGTCCGGAATATGTTGCGGCGGCGACAAACGCCTGTAAATCTGCACAGTCGGGGAACGGGTATGACCGCGAGCTTTTGCGCGCCGTTTTTTCGAGAAACGGATTTACGGACGGTTACATTGCTTCAAAGCTCGGCGGAGAGATGTTCGGAATGAGAAGCCGCGAGGACGCGGAGCTTTCCGCAGACGCGCTCCCTAAGCTTCATGAGCTTTACCGTAGGCCCTATAAACGCTTTACGGTGGATTTTGATATAAAAATAAAGCGCGGCACGCCTGTTACGGTTTCGGCAATGAGCAGTGACGGCTTTTCGGCGGAGGTTTTCGGAGAAGCTGCTGCCGAGGCATTCAGCCGCGAAACGGATCTTGATTTTGTTCAGAAACAGCTTTCAAAGCTCGGCTCGACGGCATATCTGCTTGGGAAGATAAGCGCGGAGATCGACGGAGGTCTTGCGGTCCCTGCGTCTTCACTTAACGAACTCAGACGCCGCGCGGTCGATGCTCTGGATCTACAGAGGGTCAAAAGCTTTTCAGGAGCGGGATCTGCCGGCGAATATGCGGAGAGATTCCCTGCGAGAAAGAAAACGACTCCTAAGCTGAGAGCTTGTATTTGCGATGTGAGCCAGCTTGACGGACTGCTTGGAGATCCTGACATAGAGCTTGTTTCACTGCCATTGGCGCAGATAGAGAAGCTCACTGAGATACTGGAGAAGCTTTCGGCGGCAATGCCGCGCTATGATATAGATGAGAGAGATACCCTGCGGCGATTGGAGGCGCTGAAAAAGCGCGGACTGAAGCATATTACCGCAACAAACATTGCACATATAATTCCCGATACGGGATTGAAAATTCATGCGGATTTCGGGCTGAATATAACAAATTCCGCGGCGGCGGCAGAGCTTGTTGACCTCGGCGCGTATGATATAACGGCTTCGTTTGAGATGACTGCCGCTCAGCTTTCTGGTCTGGGATGCAGAGCCGCTGTGGGGGCGATAGTTTACGGCAAGCTGCCGGTCATGCTGACTGCCAACTGCCCGATAAAAGCCCAGCTCGGCTCCTGTTCAAAATGCACGGGCGCGCTTTGGGACAGGACCGGGAGAAAATTCGAGGTAAAATGCAGCAAGACCTACACGGAAATCCTGAACAGTGAGACCCTTTGGCTGGCGGACAGGCTCGGCGATTTTGATACTCTTGATTTTCATACGCTGTTGTTTTATAAGGAAACGCCCGATCAGATCAGAGAGATCATCAGGGCATATAGAAACGGTGAAAAGCCGGGCGGACAGATAACCCGTGGGCTTTACTACCGTGGGCTGATGTAGTGTATTGAAACACAATACGGATACCCGGATCATACGGGAAACTGAAAAGGATCTGATTATTATGAAGCTGCTTGTCAAGAAACTGAATAAAGATGCGGTATTGCCGTCCAGGGCGACGGAGGAAAGCGCAGGCTACGATCTGTCGTCCTGCGGGGAGGTAACGATAAGTCCCCACGAAACAGTAAAAATTCCTACCGGGATCGCAGTCGAGCTTGTTGATGCACCCGACAGCGTCATGCTTATTTTTGCGCGCTCATCGCTGGCGGTGAAGCACAATATTGCGCCTGCCAACTGCGTCGGCGTTATTGACACCGACTATAGGGGAGAGATAATCGTTGCACTTACAAACAGCTCCAACAACAGCTATACTGTTGCCAAGGGCGAAAGGATCGCGCAGCTGGTGGTCACGCCGATACTGCTTCCCGATATTGAAGAGGCTCAAAGCCTGACGGAAACAAAAAGAGGCTCGGGTGGCTTCGAATCGACAGGTCGGTAAGACAGGTCGAGCCGATCGAAAAATATGATTAAGGGGTAATTGATATGTCTGAGATCAGAGAGATAAGCGTAAGCGAGATCGAAAATGCGGTTTCGCGGCTTTGCATAGAGGCAAATCTGTATCTGCCGAAAACGCTGGAGGACTGCATAGCCTGTGCAGGCAAAAGAGAGAAATCTCCGGTAGGGAAAGGCGTTTTTGATGACCTTTTAGAGAATATACATGTCGCAAAGGAGGAAAGGTTGCCGATCTGTCAGGACTGCGGAATGGCGGTGGTGTTTATTGAGATCGGTCAGGATGTTCACCTTGTGGGAGGAAGCCTTTCGGATGCGATAAACAGGGGCGTTGCAGACGGCTATACCAAGGGAAAGCTTCGCTGCTCGGTCGTTTCCGATCCGCTTGAAAGGGTAAACACGGGAAACAATACTCCTGCGGTAGTGCATACCAGGATCGTTAACGGCGATAAGGTCAGGATCACTGTTGCGCCAAAGGGCTTCGGAAGCGAAAATATGTCGCAGCTGAAGATGTTTACTCCTGCCGCGACTTATGATGATATCATTGACTATGTTGTAGGCGTTGTTTCACAGGCAGGGTCAAATCCCTGTCCTCCCATTGTCGTAGTCCTCGGAATAGGCGGCGACTTTGAAAAGTGTGCGTATCTTGCGAAAAAGGCGCTCTGCCGCGATGTTTCGGTTCGCAATCCAAAGCCCCTTTACGCTGAGCTTGAAGAAAAGATGCTCTTAAAGATAAACGGGCTCGGCATCGGTCCACAGGGCTTCGGCGGCAGTGTAACGGCTCTGGCGGTCAATATTGAACAGGCGCCGACCCATATTGCCGGGCTGCCCGTTTCGGTGAATGTCGGCTGCCACGTCACACGCCACGCAAGCGCGGTCATTTGAGAAAGCGATCCGTTTCTGCCTTTACCTCGCCCGAAAGCATAAGAAGTGCCGCAAGATTGGGTATAATAAGCAAGCCGTTGAAAATATCCGAGATCTCAAAGCATAGCTGTGATGCGGTCATGCAGCCCAGGCAGGAGATCGCCGTGAAGGCTGCGCAGAATATGCCCCTCGGGCATTTCGGGAAAGCATAACGGAACGATTTTTCACCTATAACTGTTTGACCGAGTACCGTAAAGAATGCAAAGATCATGACCGAGAGGGAGGCAAAGCCTTCTCCCCATTTGCCGAGACCCGCGCCGAACGCGCTTGCTACAGTCTGCTCGGCGGTCTGCATAGGAGATGCCAGATCGGCGCCGCTGCTCATTATAACGGCTGCGGTGAGGGTGCATAATAGAATCGTGTCAACAAAAACCTCAAAAATGTTCCACATACCCTGTTCGCAGGGTATGTCGGTCTGCGAATCGGAGTGGACGGCGGCGGTCGTGCCGAGTCCCGCTTCGTTTGAAAAAACTCCTCTGCGGAATCCCTCGCTTACGGCTCTGCCGACAGCTCCTCCTGCC
>DLOT01000062.1:0-10790 GCA_002479715.1 Ruminococcus sp. UBA7477
CGCGCGCGGCATTCTCAACGTCGCTGCCGGACATCAGCGCCGCCTGCTCAGGGTCGCAGCAAAGCGCCATTGCCTGCGCAAAGCTGTGCTTTCTTTCCGTTTCCAAAAAACATTCCTCCTTTGGGCTTTGCCATCGCAAAGACGACGCCGCCCGTATCCGTTGGAAAGCCTGCCGGCCTTCGCTTTCTCCCGAAGGGCGTTTCATAAACCGCCCTTCACTAATAGCTCCAAAAACGCCGTTTGTTGCACGCAAACGTGCAACATTGCGAAAAAAATATTTTATTTTTTGCCGAAATCGTCCTTTTGCACAAACCGCGTGCAACATTTTTGTGACGAATAACAGGAAAAAATAAACAACACCGCCGCGTAATATCCGCAAAATATATCCGAAACTTAAAATGTTCGCGAAAAAGCCCCGAAGTCGTTTGACAACGGAGCATTTCGATAATATAATAGTATGTGGATGCTTTGATCGGACAGCAGTTATGTTAAAACAGTTTGCGGATTAATAAATTGTTGTTGAATTCAACGCGTGTTTCTAGTATAATATTCACATTATTGTGCCAAACAGATTAATGTGAGTTATAAAACAGGAGGAAAGTGTTAATGGCAAGAACATCACAGGTTTCCAAAACCATAACCAAGGACGAGCTTAAAGAACGCTTCGAGCGCTATATGCACGAGGAGCTTCAGATCTCACCCGACAAGGCTTCGGACAAGCAGATCTACGACGCCATGGCTTCAATCGTCGTTAAGATTCTGAAGGAGAAGCGCCACAAGTTCACAGTCAAGACAGAGTCGCTGGGCAAAAAGAAGGTATATTACCTCTCAATGGAGTTTCTGATGGGCCGCTCGCTCAAAACAAGCATCTATAACCTCGAGATGGTCGATGAAGCGACCTCTATGCTCAAGGACTACGGCATAAATATAAACAGCATCTATGAGCAGGAGCCTGACGCAGGTCTCGGCAACGGCGGTCTCGGCAGACTTGCTGCCTGCTACCTTGACGCGCTGGCAGCTCAGGGCTACCACGCAACAGGCTACTCTATCTGCTATGAATACGGCATTTTCAAGCAAAAGATCGAGGACGGCTGGCAGACCGAGCTGCCCGACAACTGGCTGCCCGGAGGAAANNAAGGCATGGCTTGTTCCCCATCCTGACAGAGCGGTCGAGGTTCACTTCGACGGCGTTTTGAAGGAGTATTGGGACAATCAGTATCACTGCGTATCGCACGAGGACTACACCACCGTTATGGCAGTTCCTTATGATATGTATGTTTCCGGCTATGACAGCGAGGCTGTTTCCTGCCTGCGCCTGTGGAAGGCCGAATGCCCCAGCTTCGATATGAATATGTTCAACAAGGGCGATTACCAGAAGGCCCTCGGTCAGAACATTATTTCGCAGGCTATCACGAAGGTTTTGTACCCCAACGATAATCACGCCGAAGGAAAGTCGCTCAGACTGCGCCAGCAGTATTTCCTCTGCGCGGCTTCGATCGGAGATATCGTAGACCGCCACATGAGAGTCTACGGAACCTTGGATAACCTCCATGAAAAGGTCGCTATCCATATCAACGATACCCACCCGACGCTGGCTATCCCCGAGCTTATGAGGATACTGCTCGATGACTGCGGCTATTCCTGGGACAAGGCATGGCACGTCGTAAAGAACACCTTTGCCTACACCAACCATACCGTTATGCCCGAAGCTCTCGAAAAGTGGGACTGCAACCTGCTCAAGAGCGTTACACCGAGAATATTCTCCATAATCGTTGAGATCAACGAGCGCTACTGCCGCGACCTATGGCAGAGATATGAGGACGAAGCAAAGGTTTCAAGTATGTCCATCATCGCAAACAACCAGTGCAAGATGGCGACCCTCTGCGTTCACGCCTCCCATTCGGTAAACGGCGTTGCCAAGATCCACTCGGAGATCATCAAGAAAGAAACATTTGCGAACGAATATACCGACACGCCGACAAAGTTCAAGAACGTTACAAACGGTATTGCCTACAGAAGATGGCTCTACCAGTCAAACGAAGGTCTCACCGGGCTTTTGAGGGAGAAGATCGGCGACGGCTTCCTTAAAGACGCATCCGAGCTTTCAAAGCTCGCAGTCTTCAAAAACGACGACGAGGTGCTGACACGCCTTGCCGATATCAAGAAGCAAAACAAAAAGACCTTTGCAAAATATGTCAAGAACGAATACGGCGTTGTTCTCAACACCGACTCTATCTTTGACGTTCAGGTAAAGCGTCTGCACGAGTATAAGCGTCAGCAGCTCAATGCTCTCAACATCATCGCGGACTATAACTACCTGAAAGAAAATCCCAACGCAGACTTCACCCCCAAGACCTATATCTTTGCGGCGAAGGCAGCTCCCGGCTACTATATGGCTAAGCAGATAATCAAGCTTATCTGGAACATCTCGCAGGAGCTTTCCAAGAACAAGAAGCTCTCGGAAAAGCTGCGTGTGATCTTCCTTGAGGACTACTGCGTATCTCTCTCCGAGATACTGATGCCTGCCGCCGAGATCTCCGAGCAGATCTCCCTTGCGGGAACAGAGGCTTCCGGCACGGGCAATATGAAGCTTATGATAAACGGAGCTATCACTCTCGGAACGATGGACGGTGCAAACGTTGAGATCCACGAAGCTGTGGGAGATGACAACATCATTATTTTCGGCATGAACGTCGATGAGGTGAATGCGCGCAAGAGCAGCTATAACCCGTCCGAGATATACAACACCAACGAGGTTATAAAGAAGGCCGTCGATACCCTCCAGTACGGCATCAACGGTCAGGTCTTCAACGAGATCGCCACCATGCTTAAAACAAGCGACAGCTATATGACGCTGGGCGATTTCGACTCCTACCGCAAGGCCCAGGCGTTTGCCTCCGAGTGCTACCGCGATCAAAGAAAGTGGCAGCAGATGAGCCTTATGAATATTGCCGGCGCGGGAATTTTCTCAGCTGACAGAGCCGTCAACGAATATGCGCGCGATATTTGGGGACTCAACAAATAAATACTATACAAAGCAAGAGCCGACCGGAAAACCTCCGATCGGCTCAGTTTGTCGCTAGCCTTTTTTAAGGAACGCCCCCTCTTGAAGGGCGTTCACTTTACACTCATTTGCGGAGCGCGCGTCGTCGCAAGCGTTCGGCTTGTTTTTTTGTCCGTCTAATCCGCCGTCTCGTCGTCGCAAGNNATATCCCTCGCGGCAACGCTTAGTAATTTGGGCGTTGCCTCTCGCTCATTCCGCTGCTCCTCCTCTCAAAACAAACGCAAGCGTTTGTTTTGTATTTTGTTCAATCCAAGCTGACTGAATATTCCGAGCGCAAACGTGGAAATCTCGCCTTTCCTTAGCGTAACAGGTGCAGCTTTAAGCTGCCGGCATCAGATGAAACTTTAAGTTTCCTGCCCGTAATAGGCGTTTGCGCCGTGCTTGCGAAGATAGTGCTTTTCTAAAAGCGCCTGCGGCATCCGACCCGCCTTAGGGTCTATCTGCATCGCATGGTAGTTCATAAAAGCGATCTCCTCAAGCACCACCGCATTGTGCACAGCCTCAAGCGGTCCGCGTCCCCATGCGAACGGGCCGTGATTTTTCACTAATACCGCAGGGATATCATCCGGGCTTTTTCCCTCAAATGCCTCGATTATGACCTTGCCGGTTTCCTTTTCGTATTCTCCGCCTATCTCCTCGGCAGTCATATCCCGTGTGCAGGGGATCTCACCGAAGAAATAATCTCCTTGCGTCGTTCCCATAGGGATTATCCCGGCTCCTGCCTGTGCAAAAGAGGTAGCCCAGCGGCTGTGGGTATGAACTATCCCGCCGATGTTTTCAAAGGCTCTGTAAAGCTCCAGATGCGTCGGCGTATCGCTCGAGGGCTTGTATTTTCCGTCCGCTGTCTCGCCTGTTTTCAGATCGACCACTACCATATCCTCGGCGGTCATCTCATCGTAGGAAACCCCTGAGGGTTTTATAACTACCAGACCTCTTTCCCGGTCTATAGCCGAAACATTGCCCCATGTGAAAGTCACAAGGCTGTATTTCGGCAAAAGCAGATTTGCTTCCAGAACCTGTTGCTTCAGTTTTTTCAGCATAGCGATCCTCTCCTTTACTCTGCAAAAGCTCTCTGCGCCTTCAGCCCATCGCTGTAGCCGCGCGCAAACCTATCAAAGCCGTCTGCGATGTCACTGTCGGGCTGAGCGGTCTTTTCACCCATTGCGGCGAAAACCTGTGTGTCAAGCCAGTCGGCAAGCGTTTTTCCCTCGCTGCACATCATATATGCGGCAAGAAGTGACATTCCCCAGGCTCCGCCCTCTCCGGCAGTTTTCATGACCGAAACGGGCGTCCTAAGAGCAGAGGCAAGAATAACATCCGCAGCGTTCTCCGTTTTGAAAAGTCCGCCGTGACCCATAAACCTCTTCGCGGAAAACCCCTCCTTTTCAAACAAAATATCCATTCCGGATCTCAATGTAGCAACAGCCGAACAAAGCTGCGCCCTCATAAAGTTTGCAAGGTTCATACGGCTCTCAGGCGTTCTGAAATACATAGGTCTGCCGTTTTCTATACGAGCCACAGGCTCTGCGGAAAGAAAATTATATGCGAATACCCCTCCGCAGTCGCTCTCGCCCTCCATAGCCTTGCGGAAAAGCAGCTCATAGAGAGCGGATGTATCCATCGGGAATCCGGCTGCCCTTGCGAACTCGCCGAATACCCCCGCCCATGCGTCTATTTCACAGCAGCAGTTATTGCAGTGAACCATTGCAACCGGCTTGCCGTCAGGGGTCGCGACAACGTCTATCTCGGGATAGACGCCGCGCAGAGGTCTGTCAAGAACCAGCATCGCAAAGATCGAAGTTCCCGCTGAAATGTTACCCGTCCCCGGGAGAACGGAGTTTGTGGCGACCATACCCGTGCCTGCGTCGCCCTCGGGTGGGCAGACGGGTATTCCGGCTTCGAGATTTCCCGTCGGATCGAGAAATCTTGCTCCCTCCTCGCTCAGAACCGCACCCTTTTCGCCTGCCGCCCTGACTGCCGGCAGAATATCGAGTATATCTCTGTCAAAGCCCGCTTCTTTCAGCTTTTTGTTCATGATCGTAACATATTTCGGATCATATCCCTGCCCGTCGGTCGGGAATATTCCCGAAGCCTCGCCGATACCGACTGCCCTTTCTCCCGTCAGCAGGAGGTGTATGTATCCTGCCAGGGTGTTTATGCAGGAAATCTGCGAAATGTGCTTCTCTCCGCCGAGTATCGCCTCATACAGATGGGCTATACTCCAGCGCTGCGGAATGTTGAAGCCGAATGCCTCGGTCAGCTCTGCGGCAGCCCTTGCGGTCGTTGCGTTTCTCCATGTCCTGAACGAAACAAGCAGTTCTCCGTCTCGGTCAAACGGCATATAACCGTGCATCATTGCGGAAACGCCCATTGCACCGACCGTTTTCAGTGTCACTCCGTACTTTTGTAAAACTTCTTCGGCAAGGCTCGCAAAGCAGCTCCTTATACCGTTTTGTATATCATCGAGGGAGTAAGTCCAATAGCCGTTTTCAAGGCGGTTTTCCCATGTGTGAGAGCCTTCTGCAACGGGAGAAAAGGAGTCGTCGATCAGCACTGCCTTGATCCTCGTTGAGCCAAGCTCTATTCCAAGATAGGTTCTTCCCTTTTCGATTTTTTCTTTAATACTCATTTTGCCGCACCTTATCCTTTGATCTTAGCCGCAATATCCAGCATCTCAAGCTGACGCTCAAAGTCGCACAGCTCTGTTTTGCTGTCGATAACAACAAGCTCGGTGTTTGTCAGCTTGGCAAAAAGCCTTATATCTTCAATTGTAAGTGCGGTCGAAACAACAGCGTGATGAGCGCCGCCGGCATAGATCCATGCCGCCGCACCTGTCGCAAAGTCTGGCTTGATCTTCCACATAAGCCTTGCAACCGGCAGCTCAGGCATTGCTCTCGGCTGATCGACAAGCTCTATTTCCGCGCAGACAAGCCGGAAGCGGTCACCCATATCGACCATCGAAACGGCTATTCCCTTTCCCGAAATGCCGTCAAAAACAAGCCTTGCAGGGTCTGCCTTTCCGCCGATCCCCAGCGGATGAACCTGTATCTCGGGTCTGTCCTTTGCAAAAACGGGTGAAACCTCCAGCATATGCGCTGCAAGCTCCAGCTCCTCGCCCTCGGTGAGGTCATAGGTATAGTCCTCCATAAAGCCCGTTGCGCCCTCTCTGCCCTCCGCGAGCTTTTGCATGACNNCGGCGGTCTTGTAGTCGCCCTCCGGGCCGAAGCCGATACCCTTTGCCATAATATTCTGAACGGCTATGCCGGGCAGCTGATCCAGACCGTGAAGATCCTGAAATGTGTCGGTGAATGCAGAGATCTTCTCGCGCTCAATGAATTTTTCGAGTGCGACCTCATATCTGGCCTGCTCGCGAACGGCATCCTCCCTGTCAGTCGCCATGGTATACTTTTCGGCATACTCTGACATCTTAGCGTCTGTCTCTGCCTCGGATACCTCTGAAATAAGCTCACATAGATCCCCTATGCCGTAGTAATTGACATTCCAGCCGAAGGCGATCTCGCTTTCAACACGGTCGCCGTCTGTAACGGCAACATCGCGCATATTATTGCCGAGCATCGCGACTCTCATTCCCCTGCCGAAGTCGATCGCCGCGGCGGCATTTGCAAAGCTGCGTATCTTCTCAATGACCCTTTCGCTTTTATAATAGCCCGCAACTACCTCACGCTTGATCCCCAGCCGTGTACAGATAAAACCGAACTCCCTGTCGCCGTGAGCCGACTGATTAAGGTTCATAAAGTCCATATCTATCGTATCATAGGGGAGCTTTTCGTTGATCTGGGTGTGCAGATGAAGCATAGGCTTGTTAAGCGCTTTAAGCGCCCTGATCCACATTTTTGCAGGAGAAAAGGTGTGCATCCACATAATGACGCCTATGCAGTCCCTGTCTGAATTTGCCGATATGCAGACATTCTCCGCCTCCTCGCTGCTCCTAACGATAGGCCGAGCCTCAACGCTTATGCCGTCACCGAGCCTTCCGCTCAGAAAATCCGCGATCTCAGCGCCGTCCTTTTGCGCCTGTGCCAGGGTCTCATCGCCGTAAAGATCCTGACTGCCGGTAATGAAATACAGTTTTTTCATAATATTGATCCTCCCGAGATATCTTTTTTATCGGCTTTGCACAGCCGCTCGCCGTATTCTGCGGCATTTTAAACAAAGCCCTCCGCTTTTAGTATATCGCATAGAGAAAACTTTTTCAAGGGGCAACACCGCATAATTATTGTCGAGCGATTGCGCCGTCAGATTATATAAATTGAGTGCAGGCAGGCTGACGCCTGTCAAGCGAAATCTGTGCAAGTGAGCGGAAAAGATGCAAGCCGGGCNNAAGCGCGTGGCGCGCTGATTGTGCGGTGTTGCCCAAGAGCAATTTTCCGCCCGAAGCGGTCTCTTTAAGAGAATGTTAAGGAAAATAACACTTGCATTTTAATAAATGTCTGTTATACTTAAAATAATAAATCATATAAAAAGACAGCAAAACGGAGGTTTTATTGTGATCGGTTTGGAAGGTTCGGTAATACTGGTCGTAGATGATGACAGGGATATAGTCAACGGCATAGCCAAGCTTCTCGAAAAGGAGGGCTATTCTATACTGAAAGCATATAACGGAATGGAGGCGCTCGAATGCGTCGCCGAAAAGAACGTCCAGCTTATCCTGATGGATGTCATGATGCCGAAAATGGACGGTCTTTCGGCAATGATGAAGATCCGCGAGAGCAAGAACATACCGATAATCGTTCTCTCGGCAAAATCCGAAGACAGCGACAAGATACTGGGGCTGTCGATAGGAGCCGACGATTATGTCACCAAGCCCTACAACCCGATGGAGCTTGCGGCGAGGGTCCGGTCATGTCTGAGAAGATACCTTACCCTCGGCTCGGCTCAGGGGATCTCGGGAGAAGGCGGCGGAAACGTCATCCGCAACGGCGGGCTTTCAATAGACAGGGACTCCAAGCAGGTGTATGTGGACGGCGAACCGGTCCGCCTTACGGCTACCGAATACAGGATAACGGAGCTTTTGACCGAAAATGCGGGAAGGGTCTTTTCGGCGGAGGAGATATATTCGCGCTGCTGGAAGGAAGAATCCTTTGCCGTTGAAAACACGGTAATGGTCCATATCCGCCACATAAGAGAAAAGATAGAGATCGACCCCGCAAAGCCAAACTATCTGAAGGTAGTCTGGGGCATAGGCTACAAAATGGAAAAATTCGGTGATAAAAGATGATTAAAAAACGATCCCTGCGTATGATCCCTTTGCTTTTGTCGGGAATTGTCTCGGCGGTCTGCTTTTTTATACTTTGCAGCTTGCTTTACGACCCGCCTTTTGTATTGGATGATGACCGGAAAAGCTGCTACATGGCAAGCGAGAATTATTCAAAGGATCTGACCGAGCTGAGCAAAAATCTGTGGATGATCGGCAGTATGTATTACGACAATCTGACCGGGGACGGAAAGCTTACCGACAACGAGTATACGACAAAGCAGATAACAGAATACCTGTCCGGGAAGGGACTGCTTGACGCCGACGGAAAGCCAAAGATCGGAGAATACGAGAATCTTGAGTATATCTTGAATGTCGGCTCGGTAACTCTGACCAACACCGACAAGAGCTTTGACACGCTTCGGAAATCAGGCTACGGCTTCTGCCTGAGCAACGGAAATGTAGAACACGACAGTCATTACTGGGGCGACAGTATCGAGCCTTGCTATGTTTCGGCTGATATACTGATGTATAAATTCGGCAGCGAAACGGTTTATTTCTACCCATTTGACACAACCGGTCTGCCCTACTGGGACAACGGGACCGAAATATATTTCAAGACCGACGGCTCGACCCCCCTGCCGCCCCCTAATACGACTGTAGTTTCCTCTCATCTTGTGTATTTCGTCTACGAACCGATCGTCACCGATGTTCTGCAGGAGGCGAGTCAGCTCGGCGACGACGAGCCGCTTATCTTCTATGTGAACTCAAATAACGAAACCTCTCATGTCTACGATACTGAAAAGAACGTATGGCTTTCGGCGCCTGTAAAACACGCCAAGCACGGCAGCGATATTTCAATATGCATAGCCCCCACCGAAGATGCCGAGCTTGAATACCAACAGCTCATGCAACAATACAGCGAGCAGGACAAGAACGTCTTCTCTATCTTTGCAAAGTGCGCCCCTTGGGGAGCGGCGCTGATCGTTTGCAGTATTCTGTTCTTCATCTCCTGCGGGTATAACGCCGAGCATAAGCATTTTGAGCTTGCCGTTTTCGACAAAATGTATACCGAGGTGACGGTCGGCCTAGCAGCCGTTGTCCTTGCGGTTGCGTTTCAAATGCCGATAATCGTTCTGAAAGCTGTCTTCAGGTATTCCAACCCCGAAAACTACGTCGGCGCATTTTATGATGTGGACATCTTTTACGATTACCGTTTTCTTTTCGCTGTCTTCTTCGGGGTATCAGCCATCTGCGAAGTGTTCCTTATCGGCTCGCTGATAAACAAGCTCAAATGCAGATCGTTTCTTAAAACCTGCCTGATCTACAAGCTTATAACCAAATATGTCCTCAGATTTCTGCGGTTCTGCGTCAGAAAGCTGCGCGAGTGCTACTGCTCTGTCGGAAGGGTATCAAAAAACGCTTTTGCCGTGAGGTTCCTGATAAGGCTGGCTGTCTTTGCCGTGATCGGCTTCTTTATGCTTATCGCTCTGGCGGGCACTGCTGATGCCGGATTTGTGATTTTCCTTATCGCGGTTTTGGCGGCGGCTTATATCTTCCTCACCCTGCGCGACGCACGCCGTCTTGCGGATCTAAGCGAGCGCATCAAAGCCGTCAAGGGCGGCGACTACTCGCCCAGAGAGATCGACCGATACAGCCCGACCTATAATATGGAAAGCGACCTGAACGACATCACAAGCGGGCTGAGCCGCGAGATAGACGAACGGCTGAGATCCGAAAAAATGAAGATCGACCTTGTGACAAACGTTTCCCATGACCTGAAAACCCCGCTGACCTCCGTAATCAGCTATGTGGATCTGCTGTCAAAGGAGGAGCTGCCCGAGGAGTCGGCGGCATACGTCAAGATCCTTCAGCAGAAAACCGCGCGGCTCAAAGCGATCGTCGAGGACGTTTTTGACCTTGCCAAGGCGACCAGCCGCACAGATGTAGAGCTTGAAGAGCTTGACTCGGTGATACTTTTGCAGCAGGTCCTCGGCGATATGGAGGACAAGATCGACCGCTACGGCGGCAATATCCGCACCGAGATCCTACCGCAGTCGCTGAAGGTAATGGGCGACGGCAAAAAGCTTTACCGAGCCGTGCAGAACGTCATCGACAATGCGCTGAAATATTCAATGACGGGAACAAGGATCTACATCACCCTTGCAGAGGCGGAAACGGCGGCGGTCATTACCGTCAAGAATATCGCATCTTACGAGATGGATTTCACCGGCGACGAGATAGTCGAGCGGTTTGCCCGCGGAGATAAGTCGCGTTCGAGCGAGGGCAACGGTCTGGGACTTTCCATTGCCAAGAGCTTCACCGAGGCCTGCGGAGGAAGCTTTGAGGTCTCCCCCGACGGCGATGTTTTCACCGCAACCATAAAGCTTCAAAAGGTAATCCAAACATGAAAACTGCTCTCCGACAGCACTTTGGCAAAGAACCCGGTATATCGGAAAAGCAGTAGACGACAATATTGGGAATCGGATTAAAAGTTTTCGATCCAGCCTT
>DLOT01000062.1:10844-33545 GCA_002479715.1 Ruminococcus sp. UBA7477
TTACGGTGTGCGCTCCGCAAGCAGGTGTAGAGGGGAAGCCCTGCAAGAGAGGGCTTCCCCTAAAAATAGTTTATCTACAAGCTAAAACCAAACGCAAGCGTTTGGTTTGTTTTTTGTCCGTCTAACCCATTGTCAAGCTATCTTTCGCACTAGTCTGTGTCATAAATAGGCGACTACAGGTGCAGCGTTACGCTGCCTCGCTCTATGCTTCGTAGGTGAATGAGCTGAGGCGAGCCGTGTAGCCCATATAGCTCTTTCCGGGGTTGACTTTAAGCTCAGCCCCGTTCTCGTCTGTCAGAACGATATCCGCAAACTCATCGTCCTTTGACCACCTGATCGGCACTATCGTTCCCTGAGAGATATAGTAGCCGTCGCCTCCGTGCCATTCCATCGACAGACGTCCGCTCTTGGAATCTATTATCTCGGTTTCGGTTCCAAGCACAAAAACATTTGTAAACGAAAGCTGCTCGCCCGTTGAGGAGTCTATGTGCGGGTCGCCGTTATAGAGCTTCCTGTATACACCATCCTCATAGACGAAACCGCTCTCCATCGACTTGCTGAAAACAATGTTGCAGCCTGTGCAGGAAGTGTCGGAAAGTTCTGACGGCTTCTCGGCAAAGCTGAAGACCGGCTTATCCTTGCCCTCAAGAAGCTCCTTTCTTATGCCTGCCTTGTCGAGCGCGCTGACAGTCAGACCGCCCTTATAGTACCCTGTGTGTTCTATCGAATATGTCTTTCTTCTCTCCTCGTCGCGTCCGAACACATAACTGTTGTTCATTCCGTTGAGTCGGTCAACATCAAGCCGCTTGAGAGTTTCGGCGGCGATCGTCGGATCCTGACCCCAGTGAATGTAAACGGCGTCGTAGCTGAGCGCCAATATCGGGTAGTAATAACGGCAGCTCCTTATCGAACAAACATCGGGTATACGTGTCATATCGGCATAGACAGCCATCATTCTGGTGAGATTTCCCTCAACGGGGCATTCGATCAGTATATCCGCGGCCGCTATACCGTATTGAGGAAGCGCTTTTCTGATGTTGTTTATCATGACCGCAACGGGTCTCATGCCGACAGCCTCGTCACTCAGATCATAAATACCCGTCAGATTGTTGAGGTTTCCCTTCGGAAGCTCAGGCTCCGGGACGGTCGTTACCGGCTCTGCTGTTACGGTAACACCGGTCGGCGACGACACATCGTTCTCCCCGGTGACAACTGTTGTAGTCGTGACGGAGGTCTGCGAGCTGTCGCTTTTTCCGCAGGAGGTCATTCCAAGCATCAAAAAACATAACATTGCCGAAAGTATTCTCTTTTTTATCATAATTACCCCTCTTTTCCGTTCGGCGCTCGGCAGCCGAAATCTTTGATACTATTATAATGCCCCGAAACTTTTTTGTCAAAGAGCGCATAACAGGCAAAAAACTGCGATTATTTGTCGGTTTACGGCGAATCGCAGGCAGCGCGGTATAAAATATTCTCCGAAATTTCAGCCGATATCACATTTTGACAAGGCTGATTTTAAGCAAATTGTACAAATCAGCCCTTGCGGACAATAAAAAAAGCCTCTGTGCTTTACAAATCGGTTTAAATGTGTTACAATAAATGCAGTATATGTATATCCCGCTTTGGGAAATAATCATACAGTCAGGAGGATCGACATGAGCCGTTCTATCTCGGAAGCCGCAAAGACAGACAGGGTAAGCTGGCTTCCCGATGTAAAATCGGTTTTTGAAAGTGCTTCAAGGCGGTTCGCCGAAAACAAGGATATGAGTCATGCTCTCGTTCTTCTTGATATCGGCGGGCTTTCCGTTCCCGCACAGGAGGACGTTCCGGAGGGAACGGACGTTTCTCTTTATGCCTCCGAGGCCCACGACGCCATATCGCGGCTTATCGCAGCGGGCTGCGGCAAGCGCGACATTTTCGGAGAGGTCAGTGCGGACAGGTTCGCGATAGTTACAAGTGGATTTGCAAACCGCGTAGAGCTTGAAAAATTCATATCAAGAATAATATACAGAATAAAAGTCGCAAGCCTTGAAAACGACTCTCATCTTACGGTCGAGGTCGGTGCGGCTATACTCGACAGCGCGAGGATGTCGGCCGCAGAGCTTTTCAAAGCGGCTGAGCTGGCGCTGTTCAACGTTAAAAACAGCTCGGACGACAGCTATGAGATATTTGACCGCCGTCTTGACGCGGCAAAGGTCGAGAGGCCGAAGGAATCCGTGGGTGTTTCGAGAATGCAAAAGGTATTGGACTATGCCTTCGACGCCTTTTCCTCGGAAGAAACCTCAGGCTTTGCCGCCAAGGATGTTCTGGCGAACATGGGCAGATTGTACGGCTTAAACAGGATCTTCATAACCTCTGTGGCGTCCACGGGTGGAATACTGACGCAATGGAACGACAGCGAGGCTCCTGCGGCGACAGAAGACGACTGCCTTGAGCTGATGTCAGACCGGAACGTTAAGCAATATAACAGCAACGGCTTTATCATAACCGACAGACGAATCGCTGTCGGACTTTTTCAGGGCTTTGCACTGGTCGGAGCGGCCTGCTTTGAAAGAACCGTCGATGCAGAACCTCTGGGAAGTGACAAAACGCTCGTTTCGGAGATAATAACATTCGCAAAGCTGATCTCGGTATATGCGGTCAAGCTGCTTATCAGCACTGCCAAACGGGATGAGGTCATCTATTGCCGTGAGGCGCTGGAGGAAAACAAGACCGCCTGCTATGCCGTTGACTGCGACAGCTACAGGATCATCTTCGCAAACTCATACGCAGAGAGAATGATACCCTCGGTAAGGCTCGGAAATATCTGTCCGCAGCTTATCACCGGTCTTCTCGACAAGATAAAGAGCGGTGAGGAAAAAAGCAGCGACAGCCGCGGAGTTTATCACTTCGACACATACGAGAAGCATATGCAGAAATGGCTTTCGACCGCAATAACCTGCACAAGGCGAAGCGGCGGCGATTATGCTTTCCTCGTTATGACTATGGATATGTCGGAGCTTATGGACAGCGCAAAGACCAAGGATAAGCTTACCGGACTCCTGACCTATGAAGGCTTTGAAATGGAAGCCGAAAAGATGATCTACGGGGCTGAAGACAGGTATGCCCTCGCTCTTTTCAAGGTCTATAACTTCAGAAACATAAACGACGAATTCGGCTATGAGGTAGGCGATGAGATACTCAAGATAACTGCGGACAAGATCAAGCTTATTCTCGGCGAAGGAGAAAGGGCTGCAAGATCCTCAGGCTCGGGCTTTCTCGGGCTGTTCAGAAGCAGCAATCTCAAGGTGCTTACCGCCAAGCTAGAGTATCTTTTCAAGGTCGTTCAGGACGACATAGCCAAAAAGCATCCTATGGTTTCGTTTGCCTTTACCTGCGGTATCTATCCGATAGAAAAAGGAAACTACAAGCTCTCGACCGCTATCGACAGAGCAAACCTGGTTATCAAAAGCTCTTCTAAGAATAAATATATCGTCAGCAACACGATCTCTATATATGACTTTGAGCTTAACCGCGAGCTTGAGGAGCGCAGACAGATAGAATGCGATATGGTGAGCGCACTCAAAAACAATGAGTTCGAGATAGTCTACCAGCCGAAGGTCACGCTTGATACAGGGCGCGTCTACGGCGCGGAGGCACTGATTCGTTGGCACAGACCCAGCGGCAAGGTCATTCATCCAAGCACCTTTGTTCCGATCTTCGAGGCCAATGAGTTTGTTCTTGAAATGGACATCTGGGTCTACAGACGTGTATTTTCACAGATGAAGTCGTGGCTTGAGCAGGGCATTGAACTGCCGGTCGTTTCGGTAAACGTTTCAAGGCTCCACCTAAGGGACAGCGGCTTCCCGGAGTATTTTGAAAAGATAGTTGACAGCTACGGCATACCCCACAAAAACGTTGAAGTGGAGCTGACAGAAAGCGCCTTCGTAAAAGGCTCCGAAAGACTTATAACCCTTTTGAGCGATATGCGTTCGAGAGGCTTCAGCATTTCGATAGACGACTTCGGCACAGGCTATTCGACGCTTAATCTCATAAGCCTCCTCCCTGCGGACGTTCTGAAGCTTGACGGCAACTTCTTTATGAACAATCCCCTTACCGATAAGAACCGCAAGGTAATAGAATCAATAATCATGCTCGCCAAAAAGCTCGGGCTTAAGGTCATCTCGGAAGGCGTTGAAACAGACGAGCAGGTCGAGTTTTNNAACCGCTGCGATGCGGTCCAGGGCTTCTATTACTACAGACCCGTAAGCGAGCACCGCTTTAAAGAAATTCTGCAAAACCAGAAGCTTGACACTTCGCCCGGAAGAGCCCAGTAAGGCACAGACCAAAACGGCACTTCAGTGCGACGGCGGATCGAGCGACTGTTGGGCAGAATATACTGCCCCATCATTCGCCGGATCTAAAAATATGCAAATTCTTTTTTCCCGCGAAAATTAATGTTGAGAGGCATGAAGAATGAAAATTGTAATCATCGGAAACGGCAAGGTCGGAAACAACCTGGCTTCACAGCTTGTAGGAGAAGGTCATGACGTCACGGTAGTCGACAAGAACCCGGATACTCTGAAAAGGATCCAGGACAGCCAGGACGTTATGTGTATTGAGGGCAACGGCGCGACGATCGGCGTTCAGAAAGAGGCGGGAGCCAACAAGGCAGGACTGCTGATAGCCACCACGCCAAACGATGAAACCAATATGCTCTGCTGTCTGATAGCCAAAAAGCTGGGCGCCGGCAGAACCATATCACGTGTACGCAACCCCGAATATTACAGCCAGATAGAGCTAATACGCGACGATCTGGGGCTTTCAATGGTCATCAATCCGGAAAGAATGACCGCAGACGAGATATACCGCGTGCTTGTTTTTTCGGCGGCCTCTAAGGTCGAGGTCTTTTCAAAGGGCAGTGTGGAGCTTATCGAATACAAGATACCCGAAAATTCAAGGCTCGTCGGAATGTCGCTTTCTGATATCTATACAAACATCAAGATAAAATGCCTTATCTGTGCCGTCCAAAGGAACGTTGACGGAGAGCTTCAGGTATATATACCGACAGGCAATTTCGTTCTTCAGGCGGGCGACAGAGTAAATATCGCTTCGTCACACAAATATCTTGAAAAATTTTTCAGAAACTCCGGCGTTTTCAGCAATAAGATCCGAACGGTCATGATAGTCGGAGGAGGCAAGATCGCCTTTTACCTCGCGGAACAGCTCTCCGCTATAGGAATGAGCGTTAAAATTATAGAAAACCGGCTCGAACGCTGCCACGAGCTTGCGGAAAAGCTCGACAAGGTAACGATAATCCACGGCGACGGCACCGATCAGGAGCTTTTGCGCATGGAAGGCCTGCGCGACGCTGACGCATTCGTTTCGCTGACGGGCATAGACGAGGTAAATATAATCACTGCACTGTATGCCAAGAAAAACTCGCAGGCAAAGGTCATCGCAAAGATCAACCGCGAAAGCTATATCGACCTGACCACACAGCTGGGGCTTGACAGCATAATCTCTCCCAAATACCTGACTGCGACCGGAACACTCAGCTATGTCAGATCGCTTCAGACGGGCAATAACGACATCGAGGCGCTCTACCACCTAGTCGGCGATAAGGTCGAGGCGATAGAATTCAAGGTCAAGGATAATGTCATCGGCCTGCTGGGCGTTCCTCTCAAGGACGTCAAGCTTAAAAATGACATTCTCATCTGCGCTATCATCCGAAAAAAGAATGTAATAATCCCCGGAGGCAAGGACTGCATCGAGCTTGGCGACTCGATCGTTGTTGTCACAAAGGACTATCACTTCTCGTCAGTTGAGGACATTCTTGATTAAGCTGAGGTTTTTGCGGTTATGAACAAATCTATTGTTATTCATTATATTTCAAAAGCAATGCTTATTGGCTCGGCGCTTTTTCTACTGCCCGCCGCTGTAAGCCTCTACTTCGGCGAGAAAGACACAATGCTGGTCTTTCTTATCATCGGGATCTGCATCGCACTGATTTCAACGCCGCTTGCGATAATAAAACCCAAGAATAAAAATATGTTTAACCGTGAGGCTCTCGTCATAACGGCTCTGCTGTGGGTCATATATCCCGTGGCGGCGGCGCTGCCGTTTTATGTGAGCGGCGCTATCCCGAACTTTGTTGACGCGATCTTTGAAAGCATCTCTGGCTTTACCACCACGGGGGCGACGATCCTGAGCGAGGTCGAAAGCCTGCCCAAGGGTATTTTGTTCTGGCGGAGCTTTTCGCACTGGGTCGGCGGTATGGGCGTTCTTGTCCTGCTGATCGCAATACTCCCCTCCTCCCACGCGATGCCGCTTATGAGGGCGGAATGCGCAGGACCGCAGGTCGGAAAGATAGTCCCCAAGGGCAGAAACAGTGCGGCGTTCCTTTACATAATCTATGCCGTATTGACCCTGCTGACCGTTATTTTCCTGCTGTTTGGCGGAATGCCGCTTTTCGACAGCGTCTGCAATGCCATGGGCGCCGCCGGAACAGGCGGCTTCAGTATCCGCAACGGAGGCATCGGCGACTACCAATCCGCATATGCAGAGGGCGTTATAACCGTAGCGATGATAGCCTTCGGCATCAACTTCTCGCTCTATTACTTCATTCTTATAAAGCGCTTCAAGGACGTTTTGAAAAACTTTGAGCTTAGAGTGTATCTGGCTGTTATAGCCGTCGCAACACTGATCATCGGCATAAACATATCGCCGATATATGAAACCGCTGCAAAAAGCTTCCGCTATGCGATATTTCAGGTCGCCTCGATAATGACCTCCACGGGCTACGGCACAGCCGACTTCTGCCAATGGCCGATGCTCTCTCAGATGATACTGATAATCCTTATGTTTATCGGCGCCTGCGCAGGCTCGACAGGCGGCGGCTTCAAGGTACAGAGGTTCGTCATTATGTATAAGAGCGCAATGAAGTATCTCAAGAAAATAGTTCACCCAAACTCCGTCAACCTCGTCAAGTCAGACGACAAGGCGATGGACACCGAAACGGTACACGGCGTTCTGTACTACTTTATCATTTACATGGCGCTGATAATGGTCTCCCTGCTCCTTCTGGCAATAAACAACGTCGATTTCGGAACGACCTTTACATCGGTCGTCACCTGCATAAACAACATCGGCCCGGGTATCGGCAGGGTCGGCCCGACCGAAAACTTCGGCTTCTACTCGAACTTTTCAAAGCTGGTGCTTTCGGCGGATATGCTTCTCGGGCGTCTTGAATGCCTGCCGCTTATCATAATGATGTCGCCATCGGTCTGGCGCAAAAAAAGCTTCTGATTTCAAAAACAAACGCCCTTCTCTGCAAAGAACGGCACTCATAAATAAGTTTTCGCCATAGCACTTATGATTTTCAGTCAAAAGTGTTATGGCGTTTTTGTTGACAATTTAATGACCTTGATGTATAATTGTTACTAAGATAAATCGGAATTTGAAAAACACGATTTCATAAGTGGTTACTGCCCCTCATAGGGCTTTAATAAAATCCTCCAAAACGCTTGAAAACAAAGGATTTATCGCAGTGTGTCCGCCTTATCCCTTTATACGATTTCACTTGTGTTTATGCTTCCCTCGGCACCTCATAAGGGCAAAAATAAGGGAAGTAAAATCTGATAACAAATTATAACAGCAGGTGGCAATCGGGAGTCTGTGACATATGTGCGAATATATTATACTGGAGGATTTCAAGATGGACAAGTACATTTATGATGAAAGCAACGGTCTTTGGTACGAACTACAAGACGAATATTATCTGCCGTGTCTTACATTATCACCTGAAGAAGAAAAGCTTATCGGGATATGGGGGCAGTGGCACAAACGCTACCTGAAAGAGCATAGAAAAGCGACATACGCAACGCTTCTGACCAGCGGCAAGCTCAACACTTATCTTGCCGACATCAATGAACAGGCACAGGAACGCTTTGAACGGCTCATAGAGCAGATGAAGCATTCGCAGGGTATCACGGAACAGCTAAAGGCTGACAATGCTTTAGAATGGATTCAGAGAATGAATAACATTCGGGCGAGTGCGATAGAAACCGTAAATAGCGAGCTGCTTTTCATATAGCAATATATCCTTACGAAGCCGCCTACAAATTAGTGGGCGGCCTTTTCGCAAAATTATGCCATATATCTTGAAAACACGAAGAGGATATGATAAAATGTAACTGAATTCAGCGTTTGCTGAAATTGTTTCTTAAATCTGTGAATTTTTCGAAGTGATTACATATTTGGCGTTGAGGTGTAGACAATGGCGGTTAGTTATAAAAAATTATGGAAGATCTTAATTGATCGTGATATGAAGAAAAAGGATTTGTGTGTTGCTGCTGGTATCAGTCATGCTTCGATGGCAAAACTCGGTAAAAACGAAAATGTCACTACGGATGTGCTGGTTAAAATTTGTACAGCTTTACAGTGTGACATAGGCGATATTATGGAATTAACTCAAGATACCATCAAATAAAAGGGGGCGAGTACAATGGCAGAGCAAGCAGTTAGAAAAATAGAGCCTGTTCAAGCCAAGCCTATTCTGAAATGGGCTGGTGGCAAGACACAGATGTTAGGCGATCTTTTTCCTAAAGTACCTAACTCCTATGGTCGATATATTGAACCATTCTTTGGCGGTGGCGCAATGTTCTTTGCTTTACAGCCGGAAAGTGCGATTATTGCAGACAGCAACCCTGAATTGATTAATATGTATCGGGAAGTTGCCAATCATGTAGAGAATGTCATTCGATTCCTTAAACAGTACGAAAATACTTCCGAGATGTTTTATGCTGTCCGTAGCCAGGAATGGACGACACTTCCCAAGGCGGAAGCTGCTGCAAGAACGATATTTCTGAACAGAACTTGCTTTAATGGATTATATCGTGTCAACAAGCAGGGGCAATTTAATGTCCCCTATGGGAAGTACAAAAACCCCAAGATTTGTGATGAGGCTGGATTGAGAGCGGCATCCGAAGCATTAAAAAAAGCAGATATACTATGCGGCGACTATTTGCTGGTCTTGGAGCATTACGCTCAGCCGGGAGACTTTGTTTTCCTTGATCCTCCGTATTTGCCTATTTCTGAATATGCTGATTTTAAGAGATATACCAAAGAACAGTTTTATGAGGAAGATCATGTTGAGCTTGCGAAGATGATTATGACTTTGCATGAACGGGGATGTCATGTCATTTTAACAAATTCCAATCATCCGTTGGTACATGAGCTATATGCTCCATTCAATATTGATGTCATTCAGACAAAGCGGCATATTTCTTGTAATGGAAGTACTCGCAAGGGTGAGGATGTTATTGTCACCATTCCTCCAAAGCAGCGCACTTTAATTAAACTGCTTCAGCAGCCTTTGCCAGAGCAGGTGTCAGCTTATCCGCCCACTCGTTTTATGGGTTCAAAGAGCAAGCTGTTGTCCGAAATATGGTCGGTTGCCTCGCAATTTAAGGTGAATACCGTTGTTGATCTTTTCTCTGGTTCCGGTATCGTTGGCTATATGTTCAAAGCTCAGGGTAAAGCTGTAGTCAGTAACGATTATATGGCGATGTCTGCGATGTTCACTAAGGCAATGGTGGAGAACAATTTCGTTACCCTGCCGTTAGAGGAAGCGAAAGAACTACTGGTTACACATAAAGAGTCAGATCATTTTGTAGCATCAACCTTTAAGGGGCTTTACTACACTGACGAAGAGAATGATTTGATTGATACACTACGTACCAACATTGCCGCAATCAAAGATCAATACAAACACGCTATTGCAATGACGGCGTTGATTCGTGCCTGTATGAAGAAACGCCCCCGTGGTATATTTACCTACACAGGACAGCGGTACAATGATGGCCGCAAGGATTTACAAAAAACACTTGCTCAGCAGTTTTTGGAGGCTGTTGGGGCGGTCAATAAGGCTATATTTGATAATGGACAGATCAATCGCTCTAAGCAGGGAGATGCAATGGATTTGAGGATAGAACAAGCGGATTTGGTTTACATTGATCCACCATACTACTCTCCTTTATCTGACAATGAATATGTTCGCAGATACCATTTTGTCGAAGGCCTTGCCCGTGACTGGAAAGGCGTTGAAATTCAGCAACATACGCAAACCAAGAAGTTTAAATCGTATCCTACACCGTTTGCTACCCGCAAAGGTGCAGCAGATGCGTTTGATCATCTGTTTCGGAAATTTGCAAATAGCATTCTAATTGTTTCCTATTCCTCAAACAGCTTGCCTACGCAAGATGAAATGGTAGCAATTATGGCAAAATATAAGGAACATGTGGAAGTAATCCCAGTGAACTATAAGTATTCTTTTGGCAACCAAGGCGAAGCAAAAACACATAGAAATTCCGTACAGGAATACCTTTTTGTTGGGTATTGATTGGAGGTTGTAGTATGAACGAACAGATCAAAATATGGCTGGTTGGCAACACTGGCCTGCGCAACCCTAATCGAATTCAAGAAGGCTTCTCTGTCTTTGCTAACTCTGCGTTTGTTGGACATCTTCATGGTCGGGAAAATGAGCTTGGATTTATGAATTTGCTTGATGAAAAAGGCATAATTCAGAATGAAGAGGGTAAGGACAGTTCTGGAAGCCATGCCCGTAAATGGAGGCTGATGTTTGCCAAGAATGGCTTGATTTATCCACAGATTCAGAAGAAGGACGGCCGACAAGAGGATCTCGGCGCATTGGATGACATTACACCCTTTGGCAGATCGTTTCTAAAAGCAGATACATACCCTGCGGTACAGGAATGCTACCTCCGAACGATGAGCGTAGAGCAGTTTCCGATGCCAGATGGTACGCACTATTTTTCCCCATTAAGGTGGTTGCTGGCAATCATGCTGGAGCTTGAGAAGCGCACCGGTTCCTCCGAACTGAGCAGAATCGAATTTGCTCTATGGGGACACACCACCAATCCCAGCTATAACTTGCAAGAGGTGGTTGATAATATCCTTGATCTACGTCAGCGGAGAGCTGCTGCCCCCGCTAAGCGTCCCTTTGATAAGAAAGAGATTGCCAAAAGAGGCGAGAACTATGATAAAAAACCTGATAATTTCTTAGATTACAGTGACATGAATATGCGATACCTTCGCATTTCTGGTATATTCCAACGCAAAGGCAGAGGCCTTATTGTCGTACCAACAAAGCATGTTCTGGCAGAGAAACTTGCAAAAGCCACCGCAAGTTCAGAGCCTATTATGGAGCAGTATAAGCTGCTCTGTACTGGTGCGCCTCTGCCCACCGACAATGTGGAAGTCGCTAAAGCTTTATTGGACGATTTGATCAAGCAGATGAAGGAGCGCCATATTCTGTATGACATTTCTGATCTGCCTCTGAATACTCCGGCGGAAATCAATATTGCAAGGCAGAGACTCGAAAATATTCTCGCTCAGACGGACGAAATTCAGTATGCCAACGATCAATGCAATCAGTGGAAAGAAATCCGAGATTATATGACTCTGCTGATCAAAGGCGGTGGCAAGCTGGTCTATGACGAGGACAATGCCATTGAAGTACCCAAGGATGAGACTCCTGCGTATCTTGAATGGACACTGTGGCGTGCAGCATTGGCAATTGATCATACAGGCTTTTTCCACATTGAAAGCAACGATATTGAAAAGTGTATCCCCATCTATGATGACCTGTATGTTAAAAGAGGATTGGATAGTGAAGACCTACAGAATTTTGTTTTGGCAGGTCAATATATAGAATTGACAGATGCATAAATTCAGATTTATGTGAGTAACCGAATATTAACAGCAAGCCCCGAAGCAGCTATAAATAATTGCTTCGGGGTTTAACTTCATTATGCATATCAAACTAAAGGAGAAAGGGCGATTTTTTTGTATTGAACGCTTCACACTTTGCCGCAAGCGTTCGAGTTGTTTTTGTTCAATTCAAGCTGACTGAATATTCCGAGCGCAAGCGTGGAAATCTCGCCTTTCCTTAGCGTGACAGGTGCAGCTTTAAGCTGCCCCGCCGTCTTGCTATCTTTCTCACTAGCCTATTTTCGGAAAGGCGGCTATATATGCATTCGCGTTATTACTACCAGTTTTTGTGTTAATCTATGGTTTTCGCGCAAAAATCGAATGTTTTTCTCAAATCTCACATTATTTCACTCCAATCTTTTGTAAAGCAGTTGACAATCCGAATAATACCATATATAATATTGATAACGCCAATTATTAATAGCAAATCCGACATTATTTTTAGGAGCTTTTGCGCCAAACTGTTCAACATCATTCAATTGCATAATGCAATTGAATGATTGTCATGTGATAAGTTGAATTTTGCTTATTTGTACAAAAAGGAGTGTTTGTTTCTGTGGAAGAAGCACAAGATATTGCCAATCGAATTAGGCGGTTAATAAAAAGCAAAGGATTAACATTGATAGATTTTTTTAACAGTGTTGATCTTAAAAGTGTTAACACATTATCGGAAATGGCAAAAGGAAAAGAAATGTCTTATGTCAGTTTTTGCAAAATAGCAGAAAAACTTGACGTGTCCACAGATTATCTTCTTGGCAGAACCGAATTTCCCGAAGTCATTCAATTTCCTGTTAACATAAATGGAGATAACAACATTCAGCTTAAAAACAGTAATAAGACTATTTACTATAATTCCTCCGATAAAATGGTGTCAGACTTTATAAAGGAATTCTGTAATCTTGATTTTGAAAAACAAGTCAAGGCAATGAATTTTGTTATTGACCTAAAAAATAAAAATTAGGTTTTTTTACGTCCAATTGTTAAACACGGTTTAATTATATCGCACAAAAATAGATTATCAAGTCAAAGTCTATATATTTCAAGATTTTATATAACACTATATTTTTATAGGAGGGATTTTGTGTACAATGCAAAAACTGTAATCGACCGCATGAAGGAATCAATTAAAATTAAAAAGATTACACAAAAAGAGCTTTTAAAAAAATGTGGAATTAACGAAAATACTCTCATTCGGATGGGCGATAAAAACGGTATGTCTTCTTTTAAACTAGCAAAAATCGCCGACGAACTAAATATGTCTGTAGATTACCTTCTCGGACGAACAGACGTTCCCGAAACCGCAAAAACTTCTATCAATAACATCCAGTTAGAAAATATCAACGGAACAATATGTTATAATTCCGCTGATGCTGATAAAATGGTGTCGGATTTTATAAAGGAATTTTTCAACCTTGATTTTGAAAAACAAGTCAAGGCAATGAATTTTGTTCTTGACTTAAAAAATAAAAATGAGCCGTCTATTTAAGACGGCTTGCATTATTATAAGGAGAAATAATGGCTACTGCAAAAAACAACGTTACGTTGCTTCGGTGATAATGCCGTTTTCGTCTATCGTCACATTGAAGGAGTAGTCGCGCAAACATTGCAGGATCCTTGCGCCCTCCTCCTCGCCGCCGACGTATGTCGTCTTGCAGTCACGCTGAGTCGCCGGATAAAAGGTCAGCTCCATAGAATTGTCGTCCGCAATCGTTACGCCGAGCAGTCCCGTGTCAATATCATATTTGCTGAACCAGAAGTTGCCGAGGTTATAAACTATCGGAACACCCTTGTAATACTCGATGCCCTGAAGACAATGGGCGTGTGAGCCGACGATCAGATCGGCACCCGCGTCGATATACTGATATGCAGTTTCGGGCTGAACGTCCTCCAGCGAATGGCTGTCCTCCGTTCCCCAGTGAACGTTTGCTATAACAATATCGGCATTGCGCTCAGCCTCTTTGATGACCTCGATAAATGCCGCAGGATCATAGCACCTCAGAACTCCCGGGGAGCTTTCACCTGCCTCAGGCGTCAGGATATACTTCTCTGCCCGTGTTGCTGCAACATAGGCTATCTTCTTTCCCTCGATGATATAGTAAACGGGGCTTGATGCCTCGGCGATGTCCCGTCCCGCTCCCATATACTCTATTCCGGCGCCCTTGAGGGTGTCAAGAGTATCGAGAAATGCCTGCTCGCCATAGTCAAAGCAATGGTTGTTGGCCATATCAACAATGTCGATGCCAAGCTCGCCGTAAATAGAAACGTTTTCGGGCTTACCGACAAATGTCCACATCTTATCGGGCATGGGCGAACCGTTGTTTGACAGGCAAAACTCATTATTGAGCATTGCTATGTCGGCACCGTTCATCTTGTCTATCAGAAACGGCGAGATGCACTCGTCTATTCCGTTAGTCGTTTTATAGTATTCCATGACCTGCCAGTTATCGGCAAGACTGATGTCGCCGCCGAAGGTCAGCTGTATGCCGTCCCGACCGTTTGACTGCATGATATAAATGTTCTCGCCTTCACTGCCTCCGCTGTAGAGCGCTTTTGTCGCCTTGACGGTCATACCCGATATCTCCGCCCACTTTTCGTCCGAGTATCCGCCTGATGACATCCGGCTGTAAAGCTCGTCAAGCAGTCCGGGATTGTCAGTAGTTTCAACGCACCACTCAAAAAAGCGGTCTTCATACGGCAGATCGCATTCGGGGAAGCTGTTGAAAAGCTCTGTAAGCTGTGCAGGAGTAATAACCGGCAGCGAGCTGTTCTCATCTGTCGGCTGCGGACCGACGGTCGTCTGTGTAGGCAGAGTTTCAAGTGACGAAAGGTCTTTTTTGGGTATCTCTCCGCAGGCAGTCATCAGCGTCAGCGAAAGCGCCGCCGCAAATGCAGCGATTTTTTTGTATTTCATTTTCAGCTCCTGTTATCTCAAATAATCTCTGATCTTCTCAAAACAGCCGTTGAGCATATCTATGTCAACGCTGCCGTCGGGTCTCAGGGCGGTTGCTTCGACCGTATAGTCGCCGCTATAGCCCCTTTTCTTCAAATTGCCGAAAAAGCTGTCGAAATCGACCTTTCCCGAGCCTATCGGCAAAACCTTGAGAGCGTGCCAGTCCATGTAGCCGCCGCCGTAGTCGTTTATATGGAGGTGGCGTATCCTGTTTTGCTGCCAAAGCCACTCGTATTCATCGCTGAACAGCACATCGACCTCGTTATGAAATGCAGCCATTTTTGTATCAAAAAGAAAGCGCACTTCCGGATACATTTCTGCCAGCTGACGCCAATGGATCATAGGCTCTTTCTCATGGCAAACGACATTCTCAACGACTATCGTCACGCCCCGGTCTGCGGCGATCTTCTCAAGACTTCCGAAAACCGCAAGGTTGTTTTCAAAGCGGCTGTCTGAAGGGAGACCGTTCCAGAGATGAAGCACCAGCCTGTCCGCGCCTATCCTACGGGCAAGCTCACAATTGCACTCAAACAGCCTGAGCGCCGAGCGAACGGCGTATTCTTCTCCGGTGGTGAACCACTCGCCGATATGCTTTTCACAGTGCATTGTCGGGAAGCTCAGACCGGTCGAAAGAAGAAAGTCGCCCAGCTCCTGAAGCCGCGAATACCATGACGAATACATCATGAACTCAAAACCGTCGCAGCTCAGCTTGTCCGCATATTTTTCGATAAGATAAAAGTTCCTGCCGTTGGCTCTGCCGACAAAGCAGCCGGTTGAACAAAGTATCCTGCCCGACACGGCTCATGCCCTCCCCGCAGAGGAATGCATAGCCTTATGCTCTTTTTCAAGCTCGCTGACCAGCCTTCCTAGCGCCCAGCTCATATTTGTGGCGGTAGCAACGCATTTCAGGTCAACATTCAGCCTTTGGGCGCGCATACCGTCAAGAAGCGCATTTCTCTCCGCATTTCCGACCGCATACAGTACCATCGCCTCATTCTGCGGGATATCGCAGGCGATTATGTCAGAGCTGAAGCCCTTTGCTCCGCACAGACAGCCAACGCTCATGCAGGCCGACATAGTGTCCAGAACAACGCAGCGTATGCCGTTTTCCGCACAGATATCCATAATAGCGGCGCACTTGCCGTCCTCGATGTTATAAAGAAGCGCTGTTGGAGCGTCCTTTACTATGACCTTTGCTTTCATTTGTCGATCAATTCCTCCTTCGGGCTGTCAACGATACGGCGGTCAGCCGCATATCGTTTTCTCTTATTGATTTCCTGTTTGCTCGGTACACATCAAGTCATTCATATCGTAAAGTCCGGCAGGCTTTGAGGCAAGAAAAACAGCCGCATTGACTGCGCCCACCGCAAAGACCTCCTTGGAGGCCGCCTGATGCGACAGTGTTATGACCTCGTCCCTTCCCGCAAAGATAATGTCGTGTTCGCCGACTATCGTTCCGCCGCGGATAGAGTGTATGCCGATCTCGTTACTGCTTCTCTTTTGACGGACAGAATGTCTGTCGTAGACATAAGTGCAGGATTGGTCAAGTTCCTCATTTATAGCGTTGGCGAGCATCAGAGCTGTGCCGCTCGGAGCATCTAGCTTCTGGTTATGGTGCTTCTCGACTATCTCGATATCAAACTGTCCTCCGAGAATCTGAGTCGCTTTTTTTGCAAGCGTAACAAGCAGATTTATGCCAAGCGACATATTCCATGTGAAGAAAACGCCGATCTGACTGCTTGCCGCCTTGATCCTCGCGATATCTTCATCCGAATAGCCGGTCGTTGCAGCGACAAGCGCCGTTCCGTTGGCTCTGCAATAATCCAGCAGTCCGTCAAGCGAGGAGGGGTGCGAAAAGTCGATGATGACATCGGGTCTTTGGGTAAGCTGCGAGGGAGAATGCACTATCGGAAAACAGGCATCTCCGTCAGCCTTATCTATTCCCGCGATAACGCGGCAGTCGCTTCTCTGCGAAATGATACTTCCCAGCACTCTTCCCATTTTTCCGAGCGCTCCGCACAAAACTATATCGGTCATTTTTACAGATCCTTTCCCATAGTATAGCGATAGGGGGCGGCGCCGCCTCCCCCTACCTCAAATGATATTTTGTTACTTTAAAAGGCCGTGCTTTGCCAAAACGCCGCTCAGATACTCCTTGTTCTTGTCGCTCATCTCGACAAGCGGCATTCTGCATCCGCCGACATCAAAGCCCATACGGTTGAGCGCGAACTTGACCGGTATCGGGTTAACGTCACAGAAAAGAGCATTGGCAAGGTCGAGCATGGAGAGAAACCTCCTGTTTGCCTCGGCAAAGTTTCCTTCAAGACACAGACTGCATATCTCGTGTGTTTCCTTCGGACAGCAGTTTGAAAGCACCGAAATGACTCCCTTGCCGCCGAGCGACATGATCGGAATGATCTGGTCGTCGTTGCCGCTGTAGATGTGAAGCTCGTCGCCGCACATTGCCGCGATCTTGGCTATCTGGCTGATGTTGCCGCTTGCCTCCTTGACTGCAACGATATTAGGAACCTTTGAAAGCTCTAAGCAGGTCTCGGGGGTGATGTTGACACCTGTCCTTGACGGAACGCTGTAAAGGATTATCGGCAGGCTGACTGCCCCGGCGATCGCCTTGAAATGCGCGACCAGACCTGCCTGCGAGGTCTTGTTATAGTAGGGCGTTACACACAAAAGCGCATCGGCGCCCAACTCCTCGGCCTTCTTTGAAAGATTGACCGCATACTCGGTATGGTTTGAGCCTGTTCCGGCAATAACCGGCACTCTCTTTGCCGTTCTTTCCACAGCATACCTGATGCACTCGATATGCTCCTCATCGGTCATTGTCGCGCTTTCACCGGTTGTTCCGCAGATAACGACAGCGTCCGTGCCGTTTTCTATATTGAAGTCAATCAGCTCGCCCAGACGGTCGAAATTTATAGACCCGTCTTCATTCATCGGGGTCACGATAGCGACCGCCGCGCCTGTGAATACTATCGGCTTCATAAAATCTCCTCCTCATTCACATATTAATTCATATTGATGTAATGATTTAATCGAAATAGCCCTTTGCCGCCAGAAGCTCGGCAAGCAGCACTCCGCCGCCGGCTGCACCTCTGAGCGTATTATGGCTGAGGCAGACAAACTTCCAGTCATACTGCGAATCCTCACGAAGTCTGCCGACCGAGACAGCCATGCCTCCCTCGAGATCTCTGTCCAGCTTTGTCTGCGGACGGTCGTCCTGCTCGAAGTAGTTGATAAACTGCTTGGGTGCTGACGGAAGCCCAAGCTCCTGCGGCTCTCCCGAAAACTCCTTCCACGCGCTGAGGATATCTTCCTTGCTCGGCTTGTTCTCAAAGGTCACAAACGCCGCGGCTATGTGGCCGTTTGAAACGGGAACTCTCAGGCATTGCGTCGTGATATCAGGCTCTGCCGCGTCAACGATCTTTCCGCCCTCTATCTTGCCCCACACCTTGAGCGGCTCGAGGTTCGACTTTTCCTCCTCACCGCCGATATACGGGATAACGTTATCTATCATTTCGGGCCATGTTTCAAAAGTCTTGCCTGCGCCCGAGATCGCCTGATATGTGCAGGCGAGGACCTTTATTATGCCGTATTTTCTCAGCGGATGCAGTGCCGGAACATAGCTCTGGATAGAGCAGTTTGACTTGACGGCGATAAAGCCGCGCTTTGTTCCGAGGCGCTTTTTCTGCTCCGCGATGATCGCCAGATGCTCGGGGTTTACCTCCGGGATCACCATGGGAACATCGTCCGTATGTCTGTTTGCGGAGTTGTTTGAGATAACGGGGCATTCTGCCTTGGCATATTTCTCTTCAAGAGCTTTTATCTTGTCTTTATCCATATTAACGGCGCAGAAAACGAAATCTACTGCCGCTGCGATCTTTTCAACATCCGCCTCCGCGTCCATGATGACCATATCCTCCATAGCCTTGGGCATCGGGGTATCCATAGCCCACTTGGCTCCGACCGCCTCCTTATAGGTCTTTCCGGCTGATCTCGCTGATGCGGCAAGCACCTTGACCTCAAACCACGGGTGATTTTCCAGCAGAGATGCAAACCTCTGCCCAACCATTCCCGTTGCTCCGATAATTCCGACATTGTAATGCATATTCTTTCTCCCTTTCGTTTAGTGATTTGCCAAAGTCCACAAAAATCCCGGACAGTCATCGGCAAAATGCACAAAAACTAAAAAATTTTCATAAAAACAAAAAAACCGATTGAAAACCGGTCATTCATACAATATAATATAAGTTAGCGTTGATTATTTTTTGCGTATCACAAACCATAATTAACAATAGCTCTCCATCATAATGCATGATGACAATTACAGCTCTGTTAAAGCTGCAATCAGCAAGGGGGGCTTCCGAACCCCGCAAGCTTCGGCGACATTGCCTTTCACTGCCCGAATAACACGGAAATGCCGCCGCCGAAAAGCGGCCTCGGGCAGATACTATTCTTTGCCGCGCCTCTATATGTTATTAACATCATAGCAGACTTTTTTATTTCTGTCAATAGGTTTTTTCAAACTTTTTATTTTTACACAACAGGAGCTATTTACGATATGCTTGATTTAAACGATCTTAAAAAATCCGACTTCTTTTACGAGCTTCCGGGCGAGCTTATCGCGCAGACCCCCATTGAACCGCGAAACGCCTCGCGTATGCTTTGCGTTGACCGCCGCACGGGAGATATCTTTCACGACCGCTTCTACAACTTATGCAATCACCTTAAAAAGGGTGACCTTCTGGTTCTGAACGACAGCCGTGTTCTTCCTGCGCGGATATACGGCGAGAAGGAAAGCAACGGCACCTTTATTGAATTCCTTCTGCTCGAGCAAAAGGAAAACATGGTCTGGGAGCTTATCTGCCGCCCCGGAAAGAAGGCAAAGGTCGGGACACGCTTCTCCTTCGGCGGAGGCAGGCTTCGCGCGGAGATAACAGACGTCAAACCGGACGGCAACCGTCTTGCAAGATTTGAATGCGAGGGGAGCTTTTTTTCCGTTCTCGACGAAATAGGTCAGATGCCCCTGCCGCCTTACATAACCGAAAGGCTGCGCGATAAGGAGCGCTATCAGACCGTTTATTCANNGCGGCGGCGCCGACCGCGGGACTGCATTTCACAAAGGAGCAGCTCGCCGAGCTTGAGAATATGGGCGTCGGCATAGCCTATGTGACGCTTCATGTCGGGCTTGGAACCTTCCGGCCCGTTAAAGAGGACAGGATCACGGATCACGTTATGCATTCGGAGCATTACGAGCTTCCCGAGCGCACCGCCTCGCTGATAAATAAAACAAAGGCGGAAGGCGGAAGAGTCATCGCTGTGGGAACGACCTCCTGCCGGACTCTTGAAAGCGTGGCGGCGCTCAAGGGTCGTATAGAGCCTTGCGAGGGCTGGACTGATATCTTCATATATCCCGGGTTTGAGTTCAAGGTTCTGGACGGACTTATAACAAACTTCCATCTGCCGGAAAGCACTCTGATAATGCTGGTTTCCGCTTTTCTGGGCTATGAAAACACTATGAACGCCTACAGGGTCGCAGTTGAGGAAAAATACCGCTTTTTCAGCTTCGGCGACAGTATGCTGATTCTTTGAAAGGAGTATGGATAAAATGGATCTTTCACCGTTTTTCAAAAGCATTGTCGAAAGCGATACGGCGGCTGTGGTAGTATGCGATCTTTCGCATAACATAATATACATGAACCCCGCGGCAAAGCAGCGATATGCAAAAAGCGGCGGTGGAAAGCTTGTCGGCAGGTCGCTGATGGACTGCCACGGAGAACAGTCGCAAAAGCGCATAACCGAGGTCGTCAGCTGGTTCAAAAGCTCGGACAGCCACAACCGTGTGTTCACATTTCACAACGCAAAAGAGAACAAGGACGTTTATATGATCGCCCTTCGCGGCGAAAACGGCGAGCTTATCGGCTACTATGAAAAGCACGAATACAGAAATGCCGAAACAGTGAAACTTTACAATATGGGAGGATAAAGCTATGGCAAGCAAAAGCAGTGCAAACGGCGTATTAACATTTGTAGGAGTAATAACGCTTATTATCGGAACGGTCTTTTTCATTGTCGGCACCTGCATTCTGGTTTCCGATATCAAGTTCATGCAGAACGCGGAACAGACCGACGCCGTTATCAGCGATATAATAACCTACAGGGATTCCGACGGCGACCACAGACACACGGTCTTTGTTACATATACGGTCGATGACGTGGAATACGAAAGCTCTATCAACGAGTACAGCACAAGTATGAAAATCGGCAAGCACATAACCGTTTATTACGACACCGACAATCCCAAGGAAGTGAAAACAGGTTCAAAGCTGCTCCCGATTTTGTTTATGTCGCTGGGCGGCATATTCATCATTGTCAGCGGCGGTATGCTCGGCTCTGTCCTGAAGAAAAACAGCCGCCGCAAGCGTCTCATCACCGAGGGCGAGCGGCTCACGGGAACGATCAAAAACGTTACGGTGAACACAAGCATCCGAGTCAACGGCAAATGCCCCTACAAGGCGGACGTTGAGGTCATCGACAGCTTCAGCGGAGAAACCTATCTTTTCAGCACGGGCAACGTTTATCTCGACATCTCGCAGTATGAGGGACAGCAGGTCGACGTTTATGTTGACAGGCAGGACAGAAGCCGCTACTATGTTGACGTTGACGGCATGACCGAGCGGTATATGTCGGAAAACAATATCCACGATTACAGATAAGGAGTAACCATGTTCAGACTTTTAAAGCAAGAGGGCTGTGCGCGCCGCGGCGAATTTAAGACCGTTCACGGTACGATACAGACCCCGGTTTTCATGAATGTCGGCACGGCGGCAGCTATCAAGGGCGGGGTGTCGTCGACTGATCTGGCAAACGAGCTTAAAACACAGGTCGAACTATGCAACACCTATCATCTCCATGTCCGTCCGGGGGACGACATCATCTATCGGCTGGGCGGTCTGCATAAGTTTATGAACTGGCATGGGCCGATACTGACCGACAGCGGAGGCTTTCAGGTGTTCTCGCTATCCGACCGCAGGAAACTGACTGAGGANNGTTTTCAGGTCTTTTCGCTCGCCAAGCTGCGGCGCATAAAAGAAGAAGGCGTATACTTCAGCTCTCACGTTGACGGCAGACATATTTTTATGGGTCCTGAGGAGAGTATGCGCATACAATCGCATCTCGGCTCGACTATTGCCATGGCATTTGACGAATGCGTTGAAAACCCTGCCGAACACGAGTATTCGAGAAAATCATGCGAACGAACGACCCGATGGCTCGTTCGCTGCAAGGAGGAGCTTGCACGGCTCAACGCCCTTGAGGGAACGATCAATCCGCATCAGATGCTTTTCGGCATTAATCAGGGCTGCACCTATGACGACCTGCGTATCGGACATATGAAACAGATCCGCGAGCTGGATCTTGACGGCTATGCGATCGGCGGTCTTGCGGTCGGCGAGCCGACAGAGGTCATGTATCATGTCATCGAGCAGGTCGAGCCTTTCATGCCCAAGGACAAGCCGCGATATCTTATGGGTGTCGGAACACCGTCCAACATCATCGAGGCGGTATACAGAGGGGTCGATTTCTTCGACTGCGTTATGCCCTCACGAAACGCCCGCCACGGCACGATCTTCACATGGAACGGCATCATGCATATCACCAACAAGTGCTACGAGCTTGACGAGCGGCCCCTTGACCCGCAGTGCGACTGCCCTGCCTGCAAAAACTTCTCCCGGGCATACATCAGGCACCTTTTCAAGGCCGAGGAACAGCTGGGCGGCAGGCTTGCCGTTATGCACAATCTTTACTTCTACAACACTCTTACGGAAAAGATCCGCGAGGCGCTCGACGAGGGGCGCTTCGGCGAATTCCGTGCCAGATATTCGGAGCTTTTGGCGTCAAGGCTTGCCTGACGCCGGATCACAGCAAAAAAGCAGACGCATCAACTTTGCGCCTGCTTTTTGTTT
>DLOT01000023.1 GCA_002479715.1 Ruminococcus sp. UBA7477
GAGGCGCCTAGGCAGGCTGCGGCAATGCCGGGACTTGCAAGTGCAGCAAAGCCTCTGGACGATGATATCAGAAACTCTAAAGAGTATCAGGACTTTAAGTCAGGCAAATCGGGCGCATCATCAGCTCCAAAGCAAAGCAAGCCTCTGCCTCCGAGCATTGCGGCGGCAGCCAAGGAGGCGCAGGAGAAGCATTTGCTTTCTGACAGTGCCAAGCAGATGATAGTCGTTTTTGCGGTAATAGCTTTTATTTTTATCGGCTTGTGTCTGTTNNTGTTCAGCCTTGTCGGAAATGACCAACAGATACCTACCGCTAGTCCGTCCGCTTCTTCAAAGACGACAACGACAACAACCACTGCAAGCGGCGGCGCCGTTGCCGGAACAACAGACAGCTCCGGCGAAAGTGTCGTTACGACAGCCTCCGGGCAGTCGGACATATCGGGAACGACAACAGTTAATCAAAACGATACTGTAACATCAAAGGAAGCTTCAACATCAAATAAAACTACTACAACTACTAAGTCCACAACGACTACGGCTAAGAAAACTACAACCACTGCAAAGCAAACAAACGCAACGACCAAGAAAACCACTACAACCGCCAAACAGACCACTACAACGACCAAGAAAACCACAACCACTGCAAAGCAAACAACTACGACAACCAAGAAAACAACCACAACCGCTAAGAAAACAACAACCACCGCCAAAAAGACTACGACTACAAAAGTCGTTACTAAAACAGGCCTGACTTTGGATAAAGGCGTTAGTGCTTGGGGCAGCGGCAATGGCAAATACGGCGCGTCTATGAATCTGAGCATTGAAAATAATACATCTGAAAATATTGAGAACTGGAAGATCACTATAACTGTTCCGGCGGGTACGAGCGTTACAGGTGATCCGTGGGGCTGCAAGTATAAGCTCAGCGGAACGACGCTGACATTGATTCCAGACGAAAACGCAGCATACAACCTAATTGTAAGTGCAGGAGGAAGCATTTCGATGGGTGTTAATCTGGAATCGACTTCAGAGATGACTGCTGAAAACCTCAAAGCTTCGGTTACATACTAATTCAGAATACAGGAGAAGTGCTATGGGAAAATTCCAAAAATGGCTCGGCAAAACCTTTGGAGAGGACAAAATGACCGAGAAGCAGTTCAATCAGGTGCGCGCGGGACTTTCGATTATAGTCGTGCTGCTTGTTGCAATTCTGGCTGTAATTATTGTTTTCGCTTTTAATCTGGCAAATGACAAGGATAAGACCTCGGGCAGTTTGTCGGGATCGTCTTCCGACATATCCGGGTCTTCATCAATAGCAAGTTCATCGAACGGCAGCAGTTCATCAGACAGCGACAGCTCATCAGACGGCAGCAGCTCATCAGACAGCGACAGTTCATCGGGAAGCGACAGTTCGTCAGACGGCAGCAGTTCATCGGGCGGCGACAGTTCATCGAATGACGACAGCTCATCGGGCGGCGACAGCTCATCGGATGATGACAGTTCATCGGGCGGCGATCCTGTGGGGGATGTTGACGGGATCTCCGTTGTCTATAACATATCAAGCTCGTGGGAAAACGGCGGAAAAACCTGCACTCAGATCGACCTTAACATCAAAAACAACAGCGGCGGATCGCTCAACCCTTGGGAAATGACCTTCGCCGTTGCAGACGGCGATACAATCGAGGGCTGGAATGCCTCATATGCGGTCAGCGGCAGATCTGCCACTGTTACCCCCGAAAACTATAACGCTGAGATCTTCGCAGGCGGCAGTATTTCAATAGGCTTTATTCTCTCTACAAATTCGGGATTTGATGCCGACTCGATCAAGATCAACGGAGAAAAGGTCACGGTAATAAAAGGAACGGTAACAGGGGATAATAATCAGGGTCAGCAGCAGGGCGGTAACCAAGGCGGCAATCAAGGAGGCAATCAGGGTCAGACGCCGGTAGACGTTGAGGCTCTTCTGAAACGCAGTGAGGACGCGGTTCAGGGCGATGACTGGCTGTCGGTCAAGGGAAACTCCATCGTTGACAAAAACGGCAAGGAGGTTTGGCTGACCGGCTGTAACTGGTTCGGCTATAACACCGGCACGAATATCTTTGACGGCCTTTGGGGAAGCGAGCTTGTGTCCTCGGTAAAGGGGATCGCCGATCACGGCTTCAATATAATAAGAATACCTTTCTCTGCACAGCTTATCAACCAGTGGGCTGCCGGAGAATACCCACAGGCAAATTATAATCAGGCTTATAACCCCGATCTCAACTCAATGAACAGTCTGGAGATCTTCGACTATGTTCTCAAGCTGTGCGAGGCTAACGGAATGAAGGTCATGATAGACATTCACTGTGCCAAGACCGACGCATCGGGTCATATGCATAACCTTTGGTATAATGACCCTGTTACGACCGAGGACTACTATTCCGCGCTTGAGTGGATGGCCGACAGGTATAAAAACAACGATACCATAGTTGCTTATGACCTTAAAAATGAGCCTCACGGCAAGCCGTATGAGGGCGACAAGGCCGCAAAGTGGGATAACTCAAAGGATGCAAACAACTGGAAGTATGTTGCCGAAACGGCGGCAGCCAGAGTTTTGGCGAAGAATCCTAATGTGCTGATTTTGGTCGAGGGAATAGAGATCTATCCGATCGATATCAAAACAAACGGCGATTTTCATTCAACTAACGAGAAGGACTATTATTTCAACTGGTGGGGAGGAAATCTCCGCGGAGTTGCGGATAATCCCATAGATCTGGGCAAGTATCAGAATAAGCTTGTCTATTCTCCTCACGACTATGGTCCGACCGTTTATCAGCAGCCGTGGTTCAAAGGCGACTATGACTTCGACAGCCTTATGGAGGACTGCTGGGCAGATAACTGGTTCTTTATCCATGAGGAGAATATCGCGCCGCTTCTTATCGGCGAGTGGGGCGGCTTTATGACAGAGCCGAATATCACATGGATGACCTATATGAGGCAGCTTATCAAGGAGAATCATCTGCATCACACCTTCTGGTGCTTCAACGCCAACTCGGGAGATACCGGGGGACTTGTCAAGGACGACTTCACTACATGGGACGAGGAGAAGTATGCGTTCGTTAAGGAGGTTTTGTGGCAGCAGGGAGGTAAGTTCGTCGGACTCGATCATGAAATCCCTCTCGGCGAAAACGGCATAACACTTTCAAAGGCAAACGGTCTTTAAATAAATAATACATAATAAGGAAAGAGGCGAGGACTTGTGAAAAGAGCAGAATGCGGAGAGATCGCGGTCATAACAGGGGCAAGCTCGGGGATAGGCAGAGAGATCGCGCTTATTCTCGACGGAATAGGATATGAAACGGTGCTTGTTGCGCGCCGCGAGGATAGGCTTGAGGAGCTTCGTGCGAGAATGAAAAATCCCTCGCGAACATTCGTGTGCGATCTGTCGGAAAGCAGTGAGTGCTACCGGCTGTTTGAACAGACGGCGGGAGATAATATTCAGGTTTTGGTCAACTGTGCGGGATTCGGGGCAGTCGGATACTTTGATGAAACCGATCTGTCGCGCGAGCTGGAGATGATAGATGTCAATGTCCGCGCGCTTCACATCCTCACCAAGCTGTATCTGAAGAAGTTTACCGAAAATGACAGCGGTTATATCCTCAATGTCGCTTCCTGCGCGGGCATTATGCCCGGCGGGCCTATGATGGCAACCTACTACGCCTCTAAGGCATATGTCTACAGCCTTACAAACGCCATATCATATGAGCTGAAGGAGCAGGGCAGCAGCGTCTATGTCGGAGCGCTTTGCCCCGGGCCTGTCGATACGGAGTTCAATGATGTTGCTAAGGTGCGTTTTGCTGCCAAGGGTATCGACAGTAAAAAGTGCGCGCTTTATGCGGTCATGGAAATGTTCAACCGAAAGACAACAATAATCCCGACGGCAACAGTCAAGCTGATGTGCGCTGCCCAGTCGCAGGTGCCGAAAGGTCTGGTGCTGAGGGTCGCGTCGAAATATCAGAAAATGAAACTGGACTAGTCAATATTATTCGCGCATGGTATAGAGAATTTTACGAATGTATAAATATATTGATATTGCTTGTGCATAATCACTAGATAAATATGTTCAAATTTGGCTAAAACATTGATTGCTTTTTTGTGTAAATCCATGTATAATACTATTATAAATCAAATTCTGAAAGGGATGTTTAGCTATGAAAATGAGAAAGATTCTCGCAACTATTGCCGCAGCGGCAGTTGCCTGCACAATGGTTATCTCCGCTTCCGCAGCTCAGGACACAGCAGGCCTTGCTGACGGAACAGCTTACCTCAACGTAAACAACTGTGATTGGAACGGCCCTAACGGTACATGGACAAACGTTGAGATCACAGGCGACGGCGACTATGTTGTTAAGGGCGAATTTGATGCTCCTTATCAGCTCGGTCAGTTCAACGCTCTCGAAGTTGTTAACGGCGAAACAAAGTTCGGTTCTACATATGTTATTACCGTAACAAGCATCAAGGTTAACGGCGAAGAAGTTAAGACAGGCGAAAGCTACACCTGCTCTGCTGACGGCGCAGGCGTTACGACCCGTGTAAACCTCTTCAACGAGTGGAATGAGCCTGATGCTGCTGCTACTGCCGGCGATGACAAGCACCTTGACAACAGATGCGCAGGCGGCGACGTTTCTGCTTGCACAGCCCGTCTTTGGAACAACGGTGAAAAGGGCGTTTACATCGAAGAGGCTGAGAGCATTGAAGTTGCTTTCACAGTTTCCGGCATAGGCGGAGCTGACGAACCCACTCCTGACCCCGATCCGGAGCAGAAGCCTGACGACAGCAACAAGCCTACAGGCGCAACAGCCGGTCTTGCTTTTGCCGGTCTTGCACTTGCAGCAGCTGCTGTAGTTGTTACAAAGAAGAACAAGTAATTGTTGACCAGATAATGATTGACCCCGCTTTTTAAGCGGGGTCTTTTTTATATAATAATCCAAACTTTTATGAAAATATTAACCTTGAATTTGCCCTTTTTATATAAATGTGTGAAAAGCGACAAATAGCGCATTTTAAATTTGTGCGAAATGCAGCTTGAAAACAAACGAAAATTAAAGTACAATAAATGTATAATAATTTTAACGGAGGTAATTCGCTATGACAATGAAAAAAATTGCAGCACTTGCGCTTTCTTTGACAATGTGCGCGTCCATGCTCGCTGCTTGCGGTGATGCCGACTCGTCTTCTAAGGCTGATAATTCTTCTGTAACCGATGCAACTACAGCACCGGCTGATGATTCGGCTGAGGACGCAACAACCACAGCTCCGACTTCTTCTGAACCTGCGGAGTCAACTACCACGACCGCAGCCGAAGAGAAACCGGAGAATGTTGGCCCTGCGGCAGTTGAGATCACCGATGAGAGCAAGATCTTCGTTGGCGACATCGAGGCTAAGGGCAACGTTCGTATGGAACTGTTCAACACCTACGGTCTTACCGCTACTGAGGGATGCGCTTTTGACAACGAGAGCTTTGAGTTTAACGGCGGTCTGTCTGTAACATTCGACATTGCCGGACTTCCCGATCAGGAGAAGGAATATGACGCATTTTTGATGTTCACAAACAACGACTGGTCTTGGGGCGTTTGGGATATCGTAGGAGCAGGCGCCGGCGCTGTTAAGATCAAGGGCGACGGAACATACACAGTATTCGTAGACAACGCTCTGCCTTTCGGCAAGGAGGGCGAGATCGGCAACAACGGTCTTGGCGCTTATGTCGAGGAAACACTTGTTTCCGTTTGGGCTCCCGCTGTTTTCTGCGTTGATATTATCGGTTTGGGCACAGACCTCGGAATTGTTCCCGAGGAGGAAACCAAGATGGATATGCACGGCTGCACTATCACAAATGTTAAGATCGAGTATTGGCAGGACGGTTCACGTCCCGAGGCTATTCAGGAGAGAATCGACGCCGCTGCCGGCACTGCCGATGGCGGAGAAGAAGCTCCCGTTGAAACAACAGCAGTTTCTGAGTAATAGGTAAATACGCCAATTTGCGGACGAGGCTTCGGCTTCGTCCGTTTTTTTATGTCTATAGGTTGATTTTTTCGCAGTATTATGTTATCATATAATATATATGCTGTTTTAGCGGAACGGAGGTTGAAAGGTGCTTTCTGTAATTATTCCGGCCTATAACGAGCAGGAAAATGTGCCGGTCGCCGCAGAGCGTGTGTCATGCCTGCTTTCGGAAAACATGATCGACTATGAGATGATCTTTGTCAACGACGGTTCATCTGACGGAACATGGGAAAAGATCTGCGAGCAGTCGGCGCAAAACGATAGAGTCAAGGGCATTTGCTTTAGCCGTAATTTCGGCAAGGAAAGCGCGATATTTGCCGGGTTGAGATATGCCTCCGGGGACGCATGCGTGCTGATCGACTGCGATATGCAGCATCCGCCCGAAACCATTATCGAGATGTATAATATATGGAAAAATAATGACGTGGATATAGTCGAAGGCAAAAAATCTTCACGCGGAAAGGAAAATATCCTGTACAAGGGCTTTTCCAAGCTTTTCTACGGGCTTATAAAAAAGGCTTCCGGGTTAGATATGACTGCCGCCTCGGACTTTAAGCTGATAGACCGAAAAGCCGTCGATGCGCTCAACGCGATGCCCGAAAGGCTGACATTTTTCCGGGCGATGAGCGGCTGGGTCGGCTTTAAAACCGAGTATGTCTACTTCGACGTTGCCGAAAGAACGGCGGGCGAGTCAAAATGGTCACTAAAGTCGCTGTTCAAATATGCGGTGAACTCCATATCCTCATTTACTTCCGCACCGCTTCATGCAGTGACACTGTGCGGCGTGCTGACACTTTTGGTCGCGCTTATCATGGCTGTGAACACACTGTATAACAAAATCGTCGGCAATTCGCTTGAGGGATTTACTACCGTTATCCTGCTTCAATTGATAACCTCAAGTATTATCATGATAAGTCTTGGAATTATCGGCTTTTACATATCCAAGATATATGAAGAGATAAAATGCAGACCGCGGTATATCGTCCGCGAGTTTAAAAACATTAAAGGCGAGGAAAAGAAATGAGCAATCAGAAAGCTGTTATCAACGCGAAAAATACCAATAACAAAAAGAGCATTCCTTGCATACTGCGCGACTGGTTCTTCGCGCACTGGCAGTATTTCGCTGTGTTTGCAATTCCGTTTGCGATAATGTATATAGTCTATGCGGTGTTCAAGGTGCATCCCTTTGGCGAAAACTCAGTGCTTGTTCTTGACCTCAACGGTCAGTATGTCTACTTCTACGAGGCCTTCCGCGATACTTTCTGGGGCGAGGGAAGCTTTATCTATAACTGGAGCCGGAATCTTTCGGGAGAGATGTTCGGAATTTTCGCATATTATCTTGCAAGCCCGTTTATGCTGATAATATGCCTGCTCCCGAGGACATGTATGTGCGGAGCGATCGAGCTTATGCAGCTTGCTAAGATCGGCGCTGCGGGAGTTACGTTTGCGTTCTTCCTCAAGAAAACATCTGGTGAAAAGCAGACGCGCTTTGCTTCACTTGCGGCTTTTTCAACTATGTATGCCCTTTGCTCATATATGGTCGTTGAGCTTATGGATCCGATGTGGCTGGACGGCTTGATCTATCTTCCGCTGATCTGCTGGGGAGTAAGGCGGCTGATCGACGATAGGGTTATGCTGCCCTACATCATTCCGCTGGCGCTGATGTTTATCGCTCACTTTTATATCGGTTATATGGTCGGTATCTTTACCCTGCTTTATTTTATCTGCTACAGCTTTTCACATGAGGGAAGAATACTGCCCAAGGGCTGGCTGGGGGCTTGCGGCCGTTTTGCCTTCGGAACTTTCACTGCGCTGATGCTTTCAATGTGGGTGCTGATCCCCGTTTACAAGTCGCTGTCGCTCGGCAAGCTGGAGTTTTCCGAGCCTGACTTTACCATACGCACGCAGTTTACCCTGCTTGAGTTTGCTTCAAAGATGTTCCCGTTGTCTTATGACACGGTCAGACCTGAAGGTCTGCCGATGATCTACAGCGGTATTATGTCTGTTATACTGTTGCCGCTGTTTTTCCTCAACAGCAAAATATCAATGAAGGAAAAGGTATCAAAGGGACTGCTCCTTCTGGCGACCGTTGTGATCATGTATATCGCTCCTATAGACATAGCGATGCACGGCTTTCAGGTCCCCAACTGGCTGCCCTACAGATACTCGTTTGTGTTCAGCTTTTTCCTTCTGGCGATAGCCTACAGGGCATTCCAAAATCTGGACGGCGTTACAACAAAGGAGCTTGGCTGTGTGTTCTTCGGTCTGCTTGTATTTGTAGGTTTCCTTGACAGTCAGGGCTTTGAGCATTTTACTAAGCTGACTACAGAAACGGTCGGCGAGAAAACATCTTATACCGTTCAGGGCGTGTGGTTCTCACTTATCGCCGTAGGCTTGGGATATCTTATGCTCTATCTGGTAAAGAAATATAACAGCAGGATCGTCTGCATGATCTTCTGCGGACTTGTCTGCATAGAGCTGTTTGCCAATTCATACGACACTATTGTCAAGGCTGATGAAGATGTCGGATACAGCACCTACACCTCGTGGCAGCAGTATATGATAGATCTCAGAAGTACAGTGCAGACACTTAAAGATTACGATACAAGCCCGTTTTACAGAAGCGAGTCTACCCACCACAGAATGGTCTGCGACCCGATAGGCTCCGGTTACTACGGAATATCTCATTCCAGCTCGACGATGAACACTCCCGCGCTTCTGGCACTTCAGCGGCTCGGCTTTGCCTACGGAGGAAACTATACTAAATATCAGGGCGCAACCTATATCACCGATGCGGTCTTGGGTATAAAATACCTCTATAATTGGGAAGACGGCACTCAGGTGTTTGAGAAAGTTCCGGAGAATTACAAGCAAGTTCTGACTATGGAGGATACAGGCACAGGTATAGCAATATATGAGAATCCCTATGCTCTCAGCCTCGGCTTTGCCGCAGATGAGATGATGAAAAGCTTTACGTTCGACGAAAACAACCCCTTCGCCAATCAGAACAATCTGCTCAACTATACGATCGGAGTTGACGAACAGACCTACGTTAATTATATGGAGAGAGTCTACCCGGAGCAGATCGACACGGTCAACCTTTCGACTGTCGGCGTTAGCAATCAGCACACAAAATACTACTTTACAAACAGCTCGATAGGCGAGTGTCATGAGGATTTTGTGTTTACAATGTCAAGCACCGCACATTTGTATATGTATTTCCCGACGATGTATGAACGCAAGGTCAACATCTGGGTGGCGCATAACGACACCTTTGCTGAAGAGGACGACAAGTTTGAATTTGTCGGTTATTTCTTCGAGGGAGATGACTACTCGATCCTCGATCTGGGCGAATATCCTGAGGGCGAGTCGGTTAGAGTCAGAGTCTCGATTCCGACAGATCCGGGCGAGGCATATTGGTCGGATACTTATTTCTATACTTTCAATGAAGACGCTTTTGTCGGCGCGATCAATGAGATAAGCCGTAACCAGTGGAATATCACCGAGTTCGACGATACCTATCTCGAGGGCGAGATCACTCTTGAACAGGGTCAGATGATGTTCACAACCATTCCCTACGAGGAGGGCTGGACTATCAAGGTTGACGGAAAAACCGTTAAGCCGACCGTTATAGACGGCACATTTATTGGCGTTGAGATGCCTGCCGGAACACATACGGTTTCGATGAGATTTTTGCCTAACTATTTTATCATTTCTATAGTGCTTACGGTTTGCGGCCTGCTGATCGCGGCTATGGTGTTTATATTTGAATACAAGCAGGGTAAGATCGCAAAAAAGCTGATAGGAAAGCTGAAATAGTTTTCGGTAAAACTCTGTGGAGATCTATAAGACCCGCAAGCCGATGCGGGGAAAAACAGTTTTAAGTGCCGCAGGATGATATGATCTGACATAATACCCGTTGACAATCGCAAGAAAATGTTATATTATTAAATCGGCAATTATAATACATTGCGTAGGAGGAATAAAAATGAAGAAAAAACTTACCCGCGGCGGGGGAGCGCCGATGATACTGGCGCTTATCGCAACCGTTTTAGGAGCGCTTGCGTCGTTTCAGGAGTATCTCGGTCGTTTCGTCTATAACCTCGCATTTGACGGCGATACGGACAAGGTGTTTGTTTCCGATGTTATCGGTTACTTCACGATGGAAAGAAACTCTGTCAATGTTATTTCACTTTACACCGAAAAGGCGTTCATTCTGACTCTTGTAGCTTTGACTGCATTCATCACATTCGCGGCTGCTGCAAAAAAGAGAAAGCTTGTCGCTGGGCAGGCATGGGCGCTGATAATCACATCGGCTGCCTGCTGCATAGAGCCTGTCCTATATATGAATTACTTTTTCTCAAACAAGCTTACCGAGGGATTTTCCGACAGTAATGACGGAGTACGTTTCAGAACCTTCTACGGATTTTTGATCTATGCACTGCCTATCGTTATTGCGGTGCTTTTGTCAATAGCGGCGCTGATCGTTCTTATCAGGCTTACTAAGGAGGTCGGCGTTGATGTCAGCGGAGAGACTGCTCCTGCCGATACTTCATATCAGAGCCGTATTATTGCGCCTGCCTCCGAGACTCCGGCGGAAATGCCGCGCGCTGTCGCTCCGACAAACTATGAAGAAATACTTGCTCAGCCTGCCGCTCAGCAGATGCCGGAGGAGGTCGCCGAGCAGATGCCTGCTGCCGAAACGGTTTCGGAGACAGGCGCTGAGGATGCAGCAGTTGAGGCGATCATTCCGGAAGCCCCTTCTGTTACATACTGTGCTTCCTGCGGACAGCAGCTTGACCCTGCCGCAAAATTCTGCAATAATTGCGGTGCTAAGCGGTAGTAATAGGCATAGCTTTGTGCTTCGTCTGATCCACTTATGATATTTATAAACAACAGCACACCTACGGAGTTTTCCGCAGGTGTGCTTGTTTTTTATTCTTTAATTGTTGTCAAAAGCTCTCCGCCGCTGTGCAGAGCAACTCCTTGCTCGGCAAGAAACCGCAGATAATCAATTGCTTCGCGTGTGATGATCTCTCCCGGAGCGATGATAGGTATACCCGGAGGATATGCCCATATATAGCCGCCGCTTATCATGTTCTCGGCATCTGATGCAGGCGTCTGCTCGGAGGGCTTTCTCACCGCTTCGTATGCGGTCATTGCGGTGCGGGGCGCTGCGGCAGTAAGCAGCGCTGCAAGTGCTGGAAAAGGCTTCGCAGCAGAAGCGCAAAGAGTCCCGTCGATCTCGCAAAGCGCGTCTGACAGCCTTTGCAAAGCCTCGTCGGTGTCGGCAATACTTGTCATAGCAAGCACATACCGCGCCGAAAACATTTCACATTCAAGAGAGTATTTATCACGCAGAATCGCAAACAGCTCTCTGCCTGAAAGATTTGTTTCAGAGCAGTCAATGCATACCTTCCAATTGTCAAATTGCGGATTATCAACATCAGAGTTGAAATACCTGTTTTCAAAAAGCCGCAGATGCTTCATATCGGAAACGTTTGCCCGAAAGGCACTTAGCCGAGAAAGATGCTTTTCGGCAAGTTCTTCGCCTTTGCTTTTGATCAGCGTCATACACTTATCTGCCCCTGCCATAAGAATATATGACGGGCTTGAGGTTTCAAAAGCGCCGAGTACGCTGCGGAAAGACGCCGCATTCACTCTGTCTGTATCAATGCAGGCACAAGCGGTCTGCGTGAGACAGGTTAAGGTCTTATGCAGACTTAAAACAGTAATGTCTGCATCGCAGGAAAATCTCCCCAGAAGCGGAAGATGCGCTCCGTGTGCACAGTCGCAGAGCAGCAGCACTCTACGCCTGCGGCAGACCTCGGCGATCTTCCTGACATCGCTGATGATACCTTCATATGTCGGCGAGGTTATAACGACCAGTGCGGCGTCGGGGTGATTATCAAGCGCGCCTGAAACGCTTTGCTCGGTTATCGCTCCGCAGATCCCGGTGAGCGGGTCTGCTTCCGGCATGATCCATACAGGCGTAATATTATACAGCTCGATCGCCTTGTAGACCGACTTGTGGCAGTTCCTTGCAGCAATTATTTTGCCGCCGAAGCCGCATACCGAAAGTATTGCCGCTTCGATTCCGCAGGTGCTGCCGTTGACGAGCAGGAAGCTCTGCTTAGCGCCGTAAAATTCCGCAAGGCGCTTTTCGATATCGGCGATAACGCCTGTAGGCTCATGGAGGTTGTCAAAGCCCGTTATCTCGGTGATGTCCAGAGCATAGGGCAGGTCGGTCCCGCAAAGATCGGTGTTGCGCTTATGCCCGGGCATATGAAACGGATAGATGCCGCCAAGCCCCTTCAGCTTGTCTGCGAGAGACATTATCACATAATTCCCGCTTCGTCGTCGTCGGGAGTTTCGCCGTTCATCAACGCTCTGAGTGCTTCAAACTCATCTGCCGAAAGAGTAACTCCCTTGCCCATTCTTGTGTGATCGGGCGACCATTCTCTGATGTCATACTTGGGCTCTCTCTCGTTCCAGCTGATAAGATTAAGCTCCTTGGTCCAGCCTCTTGAGTTTTCCGAAAGGACTCCCAGAGTTTCCTTGATTTCAAAGGTCAGTTCTGCCATAAAATATCACCTTTCCGATTTAGAATTTGTTTATAAACGGCACAAAGCGCTGTATCCTTTTGGGAAGGATCAGCCGCGCCATTTTAAGCATACATTTATAGTTGATTACTGTTACCACTGCAAAGCCGGCGATCTCCACTGCGGCATAGGCAGCGCCCGAAAGCCGTGTGCAAACGGTCATTACAGCCAAAACAGCGGTGTTTATCAGTATTTTCAACGGCTTGATATCAAAGTCTATAAGGCGCTTGGCGTCTAAAGCTCTTACTACGAAAACAACGATATATGCTGCGATGGTAGAGATGACCGCGCCGTAGAGTCCTATCCTCGGGATGAGCCAGATGTTTATCGAAACGTTTATGATACCTGCGATAAGGCTGGTGACAAGCGATTTTTTTGATTTTTTGGTCACAACGTATACGGTGCCCATAAAGGTCGTGAAGCAGATGAAAACCGTTGAAAAAACAAGCCCCGGGGAGTAAAGCACCGAGCTCTGAAAATCGTCTCCCAGCCAGACACGGGTGAGCGGCTTGATTATCATAAGTATTCCGGCAGCGATAATATAGAGCATCGACTGGTTTACGTCAAAAACATTTGAGTAAAAGCTGCTGCGCTCCTCGCTGTCGTTCTCGGTTATCGCGCTCATATTCCATGCCTGACCGAACATCATATATATTGTCGTCAGGAGATTAGGAATCTTATATGCAGCCGACAGGATTCCGTTAGCCTCAAGGCTGATGTAGCTGGTGACCATGAACGAGTCGGACGAGTTGGTGATAAGCCATAGAAGCTGTGTAGGGATCAGAGGTATACAGTAGCGAAGCATCGCTCCGGCAAGACCCTCGTCGAAGGGGCTGCTGATTTTGCGGCTCAGCGGTATATAGAACCGCCAAAGCTTCGCCCTGAACATCAGAAAAACAATGGAAACGAGGTCTGCCAGCACTATAGACAGAATATAACCTACCGCTCCCATTTTGAAAACGACCAGAAACAGAACGCTGAATACAAGTGTAAAGAAGGTTCCGAGTATTCCGCTTGCGGCAAACAGCTTGACTCTTTCCATAGCTCTCACAAATGTCGCACATACTGTTTTGTAGGAGGAGATCGCCACATACGCAAACAGCAGCCACGCATAGGAGCCGATGAATTTGTGAACAAAAGGCATATCACCCAGAAAAGAGACTACGACCGCCATAAAGACGCAGCCCGTCATTATGACCGCGCTGCTTATCGAGAAAATGCGCCTTTTGTCATAAGACTTGTCAAGGCCGAAACGAATTACCGCTTCGGAAACCGTAAGCGATACGACAGGAAGCAGCCAGTTGGCAACATGGGTGAAATTATCCGTAAGGCCGACCTGCTCTGTCGTCAGTATGTTCATATACACACTGACAAGAACGATAGCCAGAACCTTTGAACTGAACGAGCCTATCGCAAAGATTATAGTATTTGAAAGCAGAGCCTTGTAGCCGCTTTGTTTTGTTTTGCTGTTTTCCGACATGATTTATAATCCTTTGCTTTAATAGCCTTTGTTAAAACTGCCCTCCAAAACGTTTGGCAGCCAATCTTCTGTCTGAGTATCGGCGAGGACAATAAAACAAATTATAATGAGCGCTATGCGTTTATTATAACACATTTTCAGAAAAAAGCAACCGTTTTGATACGATTTTCACAAGCGGGCTTCGTTTTGAAATAATCAAAAAAACACTTGTTAAAACTATTGCAAATACTGCAAAATAATGTTATACTATACTTGACAATTATGCGCTTGAGTATGGAAATGAAATGGAGAATAAGAAAAATGAAATGTTTTGCAAAAACAGCCGCCTTAGTGGTCCTTCTGATAGCCTCATCGTTACTGATAAAGCTTTTGCTCGGTACTAAAAAGGCCGTGTATATTCCCTTGGAGCTGAAGTGAGAGTATTCTGAACGATCGGGGTGTTTTGAATGCTTGAATTTATAACTCTGTATTTTGCCGATAAGTATATTTCTCTGTCACGGGCAGAAAAACGCGCGAAATATTACCGTCTTAGCAGAACAGAGGAGATCCTCCACAAACCGCTGTTTGGTTTGGTGGTCGCGCTGAGCATAATTCTTTGTCTGCCGTGGGATATTCATGAAATAATTGACGGAAGCAAGGTCTACGGCATCATAGATATCCTGCTTGAATGTGCAGCCTATCCGATAATAATACATCTGGAATGTGTTTTGCTTTGGCAAAACAAAATGGACGCCGCACTGCTGATGCTGGTTACTCTTATCGCGATGACCTGCCATACTCCTACCTACAGCCTTATGCTCGCCTGGGGGCTGGCATTTATTATTGTGAGGTTTCAGCACAGCGGTTTAAGGCAGCTTCAGGGATATCCTCAGTTTCGCGATGCTGACGAAAAGGTAATGAAAACAAATGTGGACTTCGATGAGCTTGTCAGACAAGCGGCGGAGCCGCCTGATGACGAAAACGATCAGCTCGCGCACCGCGAGCCGGTCATGGACGAGGTCTCATTGCCGGATTTGCCCGATAATATGTATGAGGAGGACTGAAAATGCTCCGCGGTCTTGTTGATAAGTATGCCAACGAGTATATAATGATGACAAATGCCGAAAAAAGGGTAGTATTCAACGAAATAAAAAAGCGTGAAGAGAGGACCGCAAATTTTTTTTGGTATGTGTTTCTTGTTATGCTGATTTTAGCAGGCTCGGGAGGGTGGCTGGGCTTCTTTGTTTTTGAAATGTCTCATTCGCTTGGCGGCGACATTGTTGTAGTTATGACGATGTTATTTGCGGTCGGTTTGTTTGTTCTTGTGTCTATCTCGCGTTCTTCTGAAAATGTTATATGGCTGTGGGCTGTGATGATAACTGTTGTTATCGGGATAGAGCCGACCTCGGGAAGCGTCTTATTTGCATTGCCTTGGCTGCCGTTTTTTGTCATTGCGGAGACAAAAATGATCGCTATGAAGAAGCAGCCCGGATACCCTGCCTTTCAGGAAAAAACGCAGACGGCTCAATATAACATGACCGAGGAGCAGTATACAGCCTATATGAATAAGCAATTAGTGGATATGGACGATCCCGAACAGGCACGGCGGCGCGATTCTGAGAATCTGGATAAGATACTTGAAGGAAAAATGAACCTCGACCAGTTTCTCGGCGTTGACAGGGAAAAAGGCTTTATGAACGAAGCGATCAAAGCAAAGGATATGTCACGGCTGGCAAAAAGCGATAAAAAGAATGAGAAAAAGGAGCTTTCCGCCGAGGACTTCTTTAAAAGGTTTGAAACAAGAGGCGGAAGTATTAATGAGAAGACCACGAGCGACGGCGGCTCGATACATATGAAAGCGGCTATAGATACGAATAACGGAGGAAGCAATGACTAAGGTTAAGATCAGTGGTATAAGAACAGCGGATGACATAGCCTGTGCAAATGAAGTCCAGCCGGAGTTTGTGGGTCTGGTTTTTTGCGACGGCAGATACAGGCTGACGGGAAATATCGCGAGCAAGCTGATTTTTGGACTCAGGCCGGAGATCAAGACCGTTGGAATGTTTAAAAATCAGGAGATCGGCGAGATCACAGCGCTTCTCTCGGCGGGCGTTGCCGATTGGGTGGAGCTTTGCGGTGACGAGAGCGAGGACTTTATCAGAGCGCTCAAGCTTCGGGCAGAGGTGAAGGTGATAAAGAGATGTAGTTTATCCGTGGACTTTGAAAAGGATATTTTGAAGATCAACGAAAGCTTTGCGGACTACATATCCGTTTCCGCAAGGGATCTGGTAAGAGCGCCTGAAACGCATGAGCTGCTGAAGAAGCCGTTTTTTGTTACCGGCAGCTTCACGACCGAGTCGGTGGGCGAGCTGATAAAAAGCTTTTCACCGTTTGCGGTAGACGCCGTTATCAGCCCCGAAAACAGGAGCAGTGTAAACAGATACGTCTTTAAGGGGCTTTGTGACGAGGTTCTTAAATATTGAGGAGACATTATTATGGAAAGACTTTTTTGTAAAGGATATACATGGGGCGCATTTTCAAAAAGCGGCGTGTATCAGACCGAAGAGGCCTTAGCGTCCATGAAAAGGCTTGCTTCAGACGGGCTTGACTGGATTTGCATTCCGGTCAATGCATATCAGGAAACCTATATGTCAACGTTTATCGGCTCTCTTTACGGAAGGACCCAGACCGATGATGATGTTCGCTGTGCGATCTCACGCGCCAAGAGCCTCGGACTGAAGGTCTGCCTCAAGCCGATGGTCGATTGCCTTGACGGCGTATGGAGGGCAAGGATACATTTCCCCGAGGAGGGCAGGGCGGACTATATCGGAAGATGGTTTGCACAATACAGGCAGTTTATTTTGCATTATGCCTGGATCGCAGAAGAAACCGGCTGTGAAATGTTCTGCTCAGGCTGCGAGATGGACGGCATGGACGTTTGCACCGAAAGGGTCGTTTCGGTTATAAAGGATATCAGGAAAGTATACAGCGGTATTTTGATGCATAACATAAATCACGGCGATGAATTTAAATATCCATGGCTTGGAGCGCTCGACGTTATCGGCATCTCGGCATATTACACTGTTTCCGACGGCGAGGACGTTTCGCTTGAAAGAATGCTCCGCGAGTGGGAAAAGGTCAGAGAGCGCATTGAGCAAGCGCAGAAAAAATATCAGAAGCCGATAATGTTCGCTGAGATCGGAATAAGAAATGAACACGGCTGCTCGAAATATCCATACGACTTTCACCACCGCCCCGAGATCCCCATTGACGAGGACGAGCAGGCGGCATTTTATGAAAGCGCGCTCAGAACCTTTTGGGATGTTCCGTGGTTTTCGGGATTCTTCTGGTGGGACTGGAAGGCCAAGCTCCCGCCTGAGGAGGAAGCAGGCAAAAACCGCGATTTCACTGTCTACGGCAAGAAAGCGGAGGCAGTCTTGAAAAAGTGGTATCTGGGTCATAAAACAGACTGCTTGTAGTCTTAAGGTATTCGTTTTGTGAGAGGGAAAACTGATTCCTGCGATTTGTAAGGTGTGTAGGTATGAAAATCATTAACGAAGCGGATGAGAAGTTTAAGGATAAACAAGGAGAACTTTGTGAATTTCTGTTTGGTATGCTGCGTGAGATCAATGTGATTGAACGGAAAATTATTGAACGTCAAGATTCGATATCAGCAAAGATTCCCGAGTTGACTGTCGCTCAGATAGATGCTGAATGGGAGGCACTGTGGGAGGATTATCACAAGGACTATCAGCATATAGTTGCGGACAGATGTACTGAAAAGTTGTTGTTAAAGACCTATGGAATGTCGATCAACTCTAATATAACATATCGCTGGGCAGAGGAAAGCTATAAGGACTGCACAGCCGTTTTTCAAATGTCAACGCCGAAAAAAGCGGTTATTGAAGTGCGTTACAGCTTTGGAGGATTGGATTACGCAGACAGGTTCACACTGATTAAATCGGGAGAAAAATGGTTAGTGAACGCACATAATTGGTGGACTGCCTACGATAATGTGTGGCATAGGGGACATATTTGATTGCTGTCGGTTTTAAGTGCCGCAGTCCGTCTTGAAAAAGTGGTATATGGGTCATGAAACATATCGCTTGTAATCGAATTGTTTTCGTTTTGTTGTTGCACTGATAATAAATGTGTGCTATAATATAGAAAGATCGAAGATATGTGTAATTCCGACAGTGTTCGGTGTTATTTGAAAGGATAAGGCTATGAGTAATAACTATAATATCGGTGCCGGCAGGGCCGACGATTCTGATTTGCGCTTTAGCCATAAAGACAATATGCCGGATCAGACGTCTGCGACCGACAGACAACAAAAGGCTCGTCAGCTTGCCCGGCAGATCGCAATGAACATCGGCAGCGACGACAGAGATGAATATTACGATAACTATGAACGTCCGGCTGAGCCGCTTTTGCGCGGCAATGAAGCTACAAAGGAGAGAAATATGCCGTCAAGATCTGTTGAATCGACCCAAAGAAGCGGTCAAAGCAGAAGCTCTGCACAAAGAAGCACCGCATCGAGAGGCTCTCAGACAAGAAGCTCCGGCGGTCAGAGAAGAGCGCCTCAGCAGCAGAGCCGCAGCGCTTCTTCGCAGCCCCGCA
>DLOT01000037.1 GCA_002479715.1 Ruminococcus sp. UBA7477
CGTTACACTGGATGCCGCGGAAAAGCTCAGGAGCGAGGCTCTGGGGCGCATAAGCGGCATGATAAACACTGCGGATTTTTTGTTTGAAGGAGTTGAAGGCTGATGGCGACCTTGAGAGAATGTCTTACCTCCGCCGCTGCTGNNACGGCTACGCGGACTGCGATATTTCTGCACGCGGCGATGAGAAAATAATTTTTGTCAGAGGCGGCGAGAGCGTTCGCGGAGAAGAGTGGATGCGCCTTAACAGCATAAGATTCAGAAGCGTCAGAGAGAGCCTTAGGGCGGAGCTTTTCGGGACGGTCGGCGAGAGTATTTCGGCATTCGATACGTCAGTGAGGGCGTTTGAGGCGGCCTTGCAGATAGACGCCTCGTATTATGGCCCGAAAGTCAGGATCACCGAGCCTAAGCTAAACAGACTTTATTCGCGGCCCTGCTGCAGCGTTGAGGTATCGGCCGACAGAATGTACAGTATTGATCAGGAGGGCGGCGGATCATGAACGGTAAAAATCTGATTGCCAAATTTAACGGAATGCCCTTCGAGGTATATGATTACAATATAGTTGATGAGAGAAAGACGGTCAATATCCCGCTGATGAGCGGAAAGATCGCTGCTGTGGATCTGGGGAAGATATCTTCCGTTATAACACTCAGGGGAAAGGTCCCGGAGACGAATATCGGCGTTATGCAGGGGACGATGCGGGGCTTTCTCGGCAAAACCGGGCTTCCGCTCAGCCTTGATTATTTGTCATACAGCTCGGCGGTGCTGGAAAAATGCAGTGTGACTTCGCTATCGGACAACGGGTTTGCTTTGTTTGAGCTGGTGTTCCGCAGTTAGGAGGATCTGATATGTCATACAGCTTGAAATTCAATCTTTCGGGGGGAACGAGCGTTTCGACCGACAGCATCGTCAGCATGAAGCTTGAAAAGGAGCGCTACACTCCGTATATCAGGCTTTCGGGAATGGCGCTTGTCAGCGAGGCGCTGTCAAAGGTCGTCAGCATATCGCTTTATAACGGGGACAACGAGCTGCATTTCGGATTTGCGGATATCGTCGAATACACAGAAAGCTACGGGAAAAAGCAGGTGTTATTCTCGTCAAAAAGCTTTACCGGTGCTCTGGGGATGAATCAGCTCACCCCGGGGATGTATTCGGGAGTGACTCTGGAAGATCTTCTGAAGTCGAGCATCGTTTTGCCGAACGTGAGCTACGAGAACGTTACAAAGACGATAAACTATGTTTATATCAAGGACAACGACTCCATGTGGGACGCGGCGGTGGCGTTTGCGAGGAAATACAACGGCGACTATCCTTATATCAGCGGCACAAACACTGTAAGGGTGACGAGAGATACTTCAAAGAGCGAGCTTTCTCTGACATCTAAGCAGATAGTTTCGGCTTCCTTCGGGCAGGACACGACAAGAAGGCTTTCACACCTGCATATGAAGGACGTTGACGGAAACTACAACACCTACAGCCTGACTAACAGCGGAGCGGTCTCGGCGGACATCATAAGGCACAAGCATATCGGCTTCGACAGGCAATGGCTCAGCGAGCCGACAGAGGCGCTGCAAAGCCGAATGGACTTCGCCGACAGGGGACGAAGCTATATTAAAGTAAAATACATAGGCAGCAGCGGCGAGGAGCTGAGGCAGAAGGCTTCGTTTTCTGCGGGCGGATTCTCGGTCAGCTCAAAGGAGATATGCAGGATCGAGCTTTCCTTCTCCGGAGGAGTGACCTATACGACGCTTTGGTTCTACGGCGACGCATACAGCAGCTACTAACAGTACAGGGTATCGCGGGGGCTTCCTGCGATGCCCTGTCTTTTTTTACAAAATGTATTGATCGTATTTGTGTGAAATGCTGAAAGTTGGTCTTTGCCTTGACAAACGGCATGAAATGTAATAATATTTAATTAGATGTATGCGGCTGCGGGGCAAGGCTTTAGCTCTGTGCCGAAAAGGAGGAGTCGTATGTCAACAATAACTCTTGTAACAGGCGGCGCAGCCAGCGGAAAAACGCGCTGGGCGATCAATTATTTTTCAACCTGTGATAATGTTCTGTATATCCATACCGATAAAAAGCTCTCGGAGGATATCAGGCGCAGAATCGAATTCAATAACAGCAAAAACGACGTAATGTGGGAGATCATAGACGATGTGAGCGATCCCTGCGAGCTTATCAAGGATCACAAGTTTTTTATCTTCGACGGTCTTGCGACCTATACTCAGCGGATCATCGACAAAGAGACCGACGACACAACTACTATAACCTATGAGCAGAAGAAAAAGATCGAGGCAAGGATAATCAGCGATGTGCAGAGCATGATGCAGCAGGTCGAGAAGCTTCACGGGGATATGGTCATAGTAACCGTTGAAACCGGCTTTTCGGTCGTTCCTGAGGATCCGCGGCTGGCTTTCTTCCGCGAGGTAGTGGGAGTGGTCAATCAGAGAATAGCCAATATCGCTCAGGAGGTCTTTCTTTCGGCAAGCGGCATCCAGTTCAGGATCAAGTAGCGGGGAAGCCGGGATATACATTAAACGCCAAATCAATTTGCCGTTTAATGTGACTGCATTTCAGTCTGTACGACAGAAGCACAAATTATTATAGAAATGAGGATTTTATATGTCATTTACTGCAGAAGATCTGATTTTGTTTGCAAGGGAGCAGAAAGCTTCTGATATTCACCTGACAGTCGGTGCGCCTACCGTTTTCAGAATAAACGGCAAGCTCGAAAGGCTGGAGGATATAGAGGACGAAATGGTAAGCCGCACTATCCTTTCTATGCTTTCGGCGGATCAGGAAAAGCGTCTGAGAGCCGGAGAGGATCTGGACTTTTCGTATGAGACCTCGGACGGCTCAAGACAGAGAGTCAATGTTTTCCGCCAGAGCGGAAAGATCGCGGCAAGCATCCGTTTGCTTAACTCAAAGGTGCCGTCCTTCGGCGAACTGGGACTTCCCACAAAGCTGATGTCCGATCTTTGTACTCTTCAGAAGGGACTCATTCTTGTAACGGGAGCTACCGGAAGCGGTAAATCGACCACTATGGCGGCAATGGTCAATCACATCAACAAGACAAGACCTGTCCACATTCTGACCATTGAGGACCCTATCGAATACAAGTATGCTTCGGGTATGGCAACTATTCACCAGCGTGAGATCGGCGAGGACGTCAAGACCTTTGACGGTGCACTGAAGAGCGCTTTGCGTGAGGACCCTGATGTTATCCTCGTCGGAGAGATGCGTGACTATGAGACTATCTCGCTGGCTATAACCGCAGCCGAAACGGGTCACCTTGTTCTCGCTTCGCTTCATACCACAAACGCTCCGCAGACCATTGACCGTATCATAGACGTTTTCCCGACCAATTCTCAGGGTCAGGTCCGCTCACAGCTGTCAATGCTGCTTAAAGCGGTCATCTCGCAGATACTCGTTCCCACCCGCGACGGAAAGGGACGTGTTGCGGCTCTTGAGATCCTGCTCGGAACCGACGCGGTCGCTAATATGATAAGAACAGAGAAGGGTCACCAGATCCCGTCGCTTATGTCGAACTCCAAGTCGGGAATGTGCCTGATGAACGACAGCCTGAAGCGTCTGTTCCAGACGGGCAAGATATCGCGTGCCGACGCTCTGGAGTATTCGCCCAACAGACCAAACCTTGAAGAAATGATAGGCGGCGTTGCTGCGGCAAACGGTATGGACATTTAGTTTTAGTTAATTTCAAAAGGAATTACAAAAAGCAAGATGCAATGCAAAATGCACGCGTCTTGCTTTTTTGGCTTTGTTCTCTTAATAAGGATAGTCTTTTTACTTGTGGGCGGTGGGGTCGATGAATGACACGGGGTCGATCCATTCGCCGTTGCGTTTAAGAGCAAAATGGATATGAGGCGGAAGAGCGATCTCGGCGGAGGCGGTGTTGCCCGCGACGCCGATAATGTCGCCGGAATCTACCTTGTCGCCCTTGGTCACGGCAAGCTGATTGCTGAGTCCGTAATAATAGCTGACGACAGAGTTCTGATGGTCGATCGAAACACAGTAGCCCCAGAGCGGGTCATCCCATGCATCGAGAACAACTCCGCCGGTCATCGCAACAACGTCTGTCCCCTCTTTGGCGGTGATGTCGATGCCGTTATGTGTTTCCCATACGCCGAGAGTTTCGTTTTTGACAAGCTCACCGTCGCTGAATGAATTGATGATCTCACCCTCAACAGGGAAAACCCGAGGCTGAATCTGAGTGATTGCTTCAAGCTCACTTGTCAGGCTGCTGTCTTTCAGTACACTGTTGTTTGTGACGTTCGCGGGAGTTTCGCCCAATGAGCTGCCGTTGAGCCCGATGCTGCTGTTAAGGCTGTCAACTGTTTTGTTGTAGGCGTAGATGCCAACTCCTCCGACAGCCGCGATACAGGCTGCCAGCGCCAGAAAAGCTCCCTTGCCCTTTAGCAATGACGCACCCTTGAGTAAAACGGTTTTAAATCCTGCCATATTGTTCACGATCCTTTCTTAGAAGCAATGATTTGTGCTTTCGCTGATTATGATTGCCGCTTTTTTCTTGTTTATACCAAAATTTCATGCTCAAACGGGAAAATTTTTCCGAGAGCGTCGGCGGAGTATGATAAATCTTATAAAACCTTTAAAATTTTAATAATCCCTTGACAAACTAAAACCGAGATATTATAATGAATAAAGATATAGAATTTGTGTAGAATGACCCAGAAAAGAACGAAAGGAATCATAATATGGCGAAGGTTAATCAGAATAAATTGATAGGCGCGCTGGTCGTTGCCGTCATAACACTGGTGGTTGTCATAGTTATCGTGTTGATAGCAAAATCAATGTTCCCGGCGAACAGCAGCAAGTCTTCGAGTACGCTTCTCGGAACGGACACAAATAAGGTTTACACTCCGTCGACTACGCCGACGATTACAACTGCGCCTCCCGACGATAGTAAGGTGACGCCTCCCGAAACAACGACCCCGGAGGTCACGGATGCGCCGGTAGTTCCGCCTGTTTCCGGAACGACTTCGGATACATCGGGTGAAACGGGAAACACTATATATCTCAACACTTCGGTTTATCTGCGAGGCTCGGCAAGCTGGCAGGCTGAAAAGGGCATCGTAGTAAACAAGGGAAGCGCGGCAAAGGTCATCAGGGTTGAGGGCGATTGGTACGTTTTAGAGTATAACGGCAATCAGGGATATGTGTTCAAGGACTACATATCCGATACTCCGACAGTCGTTACGACAACGCCCGCAGCCTAGAGGCAGATCAGGGAATAAAAGCTAAGCCCCTTTCTTTTCGCTGAGAAAGGGGCTTATGTTTACACATGACAGGGACTTTCGGAATAGTATATACAAATACTGCTTCGGGAGTGATCGATTTGGAAAACAGATATCTTACGCTGGTAGGAAAGGGAAACCCCTTGCCGGAGGATTACGAAATCGCGTTGGAGGATGTTTACGGGACTTCGCTTGAGAAAACAGCCGCCTTTATGCTGAAAAGAATGTTTGAGGCGGCGCTTCAAGACGGGGTCGAGCTGAAGCTGCTGTCCGGATATAGGACGCCGGAGTATCAGCGCGAGGTCTTTGACAGGAGCGTGCGCAGGCGGGTCGAGAGCGGGCAGACGTATGAGCAAGCGGTAGCGGAAACGGAGATCAATGTCGCCAAGCCTTACGAGAGCGAGCATAATCTCGGACTGGCAGCAGATATTGTGACGCCTGACGATTATGATGTTTACGAGGAATTTGAAAATACGCCGCAGTTTGAGTGGCTCAGCAACAACGCTGCGACATATGGATTTATACTGAGATACCCCAAGGGAAAGACCGATATAACCGGCTATATCTACGAGCCGTGGCATTACCGATATGTAGGACCGTATGACGCGCAGAGAATTGAAAACCGCGATATAACTTTGGAGGAGTATCTCGGCGCGGATCAATAATGTATAAAAGGACTGATAAATATGGACTTATTCCCCGACCTCAAGGGGACGAGGGTCATTCTTGCATCACAGTCGCCGAGAAGGAAAGAGCTTCTCGGGCTGATTTGCAAATGTTTTGACATTATGCCCCCCGATATCGACGAAGCGGTTCCGAAGGGACTGTCCNNGTTTATACGGCGGAGCGAAAGGCAGAGGAGGTTTTTCGCCTGACAGGAGGAGAGCCGGCGCTTATAATCGCCTGCGACACGGTGGTTTCTATAGACGGCGAGATCCTCGGCAAGCCTTCCGACCGCGCCGACGGCTTTCGTATGCTGAAAAAGCTTTCGGGCAGGACCCATGAGGTCATCAGCGGCGTTTCGCTGATCTTCGGGAAAAGGTCTGTCTCCTTTGCACAGACGACCTGCGTTACATTTTATGAAATGAGCGACAGCGAAATAAATGCCTATCTGGACAGTGGCGAGCCTTTCGACAAGGCGGGAGCATACGGCATTCAGGGGCTGGGCGGAGTTTTTGCCGAGAGGATCGACGGCGACTTTTTCAATGTTGTCGGGCTTCCTGTTGCACGGCTCAAAAGAGAGCTTGAATCGCTGATGGATATCAGCTGAAAATATCCTGACTGACCTCGCCTTTGACCTTTTTGTGAACGACAAGACTGTCGGTCTCGTCGATGTAGGCAAGAAAAGCTTCTGAGGGGCTGCTAAGTCCGTTTTCTTTAAGACTTCTGGACAGCCAGATATCATCCTTGCCGCCTGTTTTGAGATTTTGCTCCAGAACCTTGCCGTCTATGATGACATAGACGGGAGGGCGGACGGCGACGGTGCCTTTCACCATGGGGAGAATGTCGCTGCGGGTCGCGGGGGCGGCATGGTCTTTGGGAAGGAAGCTGATCTCTCCGTTGTTTTCCAAGATCGCATAGGAAATGTCTGAGATATTGTAATAGCCGTTTATTCTGGCTTTGGTGAGCAGATCGTTGACATCGAGACGGGCGCGTTTTATGCTGTCGGGATAGAGCTTGCCGTCCTTCATAAGGATTATCTCTCTGCCCGAAACAAAGTGGCGGCAGCGGATAGATTTAAGCGTCAACAGGGAAATGAGCAGACCGACTGCACCATAGACGATGATCGCGGTGGCGGCGACGGATATCTCGCGGAAGGCGGTTTCGGTCGCCATCTCGGCGGNNGCGAGCCGATAGTGATGCCGTTTATATAGTCGAACATATTAAGCTCGGATATCTGTTTGTTGCCGAGTATTTTTGTGATAACAAACAAAAGCAAAAGCGATATGAAGGAAGTTAAAGCGGTATTGATATAAAGCATAATGCCACGCCCTTTCTTGTTTTGCTTATTTTTGACGTCGGGCGAGGACGTTATGCATCGGAGGTTTTGAATTTGTTTTTTAAAAGCAAAAAGGACAGGCTGCCTGAGAGACTTTTCAGAGTAAAATTGAGTCAGGTGGTCGAAAAGGCAGTGGGAGAGGAAAGAATACTCGGAAAGAACGGCGGCGCATCGCTTGTCGGCGAAGAGATAATTATTGTCTGCAACGGGAGCGAGGTATTCCGCTGCGAAGTCAAGGACTGCGTGGCTGCGGAGCTGATGAGCGGAAACGGCTGCGACATCAAGGGAATGAGCGGCGGCGTTAAAAAGCACGTTGTCGTATACTACAGCAAGAACAAGTAATATTGTGAGGGAATTATTATGCAAAGCAAGGCAAAACGCCGCGAAACGGCGGCATGGGTATGCGACGAGCTTGAAAAGGTATATCCGGACGCCGCCTGCTCGCTTACATATAAAAAGCCGCATGAGCTGATGATCGCAGGCAGGCTTTCGGCTCAATGCACCGACGCCAGGGTCAATACGGTCACACCTGAGCTTTTTTCAAAATACAGATCTATAGAAGAGTTTGCAAACGCCGATGTGGGCGATATCGAAAAAATAATTATGAGCTGCGGACTGTATAAGTCGAAGGCGAGGTCTATAGTCGGGATGTGCAGAAAGATAATCGACAGCTTCGGGGGAGAGATACCCTCCACGATCGAGGAGTTGACGACACTCCCGGGAATCGGCAGAAAGACGGCAAATCTTATTATGGGCGACGTTTTTCACAAGGCCGCCTATGTTGCCGACACCCATTGCATACGCATTTGCAGACGGCTGGGACTGACCGATTCGACCGACCCTTTAAAAACCGAAAATGAGTTGAGGGACATATTGCCGCCTGAGCGCTCCTCGGATTTCTGCCATAGGCTGGTTATGTTCGGGCGGGACGTATGCACCGCAAGAAAGCCGCTGTGCGAGGAGTGTCCGCTCAGGGAAAGGTGCAAAAAAACAGGGGTATAATGCCCTGTGCATTAATTTGTTGACAAAACGAAAAGTATGTGATATACTTTTTGTGTTATATGTTTTTTGAAAACGCGATGACTGAGAGAGTAGGCCGCAGAAAGCCGCCAGAGAACGCCCGTATACCGAAAGGTATGCTGAAAGCGGGTGTGGGCTGAGGGCTGCCGAAGTTCACTCACGAGTGGCTCTGCCGAAAGTTTTTTGCAATTAAGCAGGGACGGTCATGCTCCGTTACGGCAAAGGAGTATTGCTCCTTGGGTGGTTTATAAGCTTGGCACAGCCTTGTCCCTTAATAAGGACAGGGCTGTTTGATTTGTATATTATTTTCATAAGAAAGGCTAGTGAAAATTATGAGTATGAAAGAACAGCTCGAGCAGATCGAGGTCGCGGCAAAGCAGGCTCTTTCAGCTGTTGCCGACGGAAAGGCGATCGAGGAGCTGAGGATCCGGTTTCTCGGCAAAAAAGGCGAGCTGACCGCTATTCTGAAGCAGATGGGCGGGCTTTCCGCAGAGGAGCGCCCCGTTATCGGACAGCTTGCCAATAAGGTAAGGGCGGATATCGAAGCGGCGATAGCCGAGCGCGGCTCACAGCTCAAGAGCGCGGCTGAGGAGAAGCGTGTGAAAGAGGAAACGCTCGATGTTACCATGCCCGGAAAGGCTCCGAGAGTGGGAAAGCTTCATCCGCTGAGCAAGACTCTCGAGGAGGTCGAGGAGATATTCCTCGGAATGGGCTTCGAGATCGTTGAGGGCCCGGAGGTAGAGAAGGATTACTATTGCTTCGAGGCACTTAATATGCCCAAGCACCATCCTGCAAGAGATACACAGGATACCTTTTATATCAATGATAATGTGCTTTTGAGAACACAGACCTCTTCGGTACAGGTGCGCGTTATGGAGAAACACAGGCCTCCTATCCGTATCATTTCGCCGGGAAGAGTTTACCGTTCAGACGCGGTAGACGCGACCCATTCACCGTTGTTCCATCAGATCGAGGGATTGGTTATCGACAAGGGAGTCACAATGGCAGATCTCAAGGGAACTCTTGAGCTTCTGATGAAGCGCCTTTACGGGGAGGACACTCAGATAAGGCTCCGTCCTCACCACTTCCCATACACCGAGCCGTCGGCAGAGGTCGATTTGATGTGCTATAACTGCCACGGAGCGGGCTGTCCGCTTTGCAAAAACGAGGGCTATATTGAGCTTCTGGGCGCGGGAATGGTCCACCCCAAGGTTCTTGAGGGCTGTGGGATCGACCCTGAGGTCTACAGCGGTTTTGCTTTCGGAATAGGTCTTGAACGCATAACTATGGGCAATTTTGAGATCAAGGATATGCGTCTGCTTTACGAGAACGATATGCGCTTTCTGGAGCAGTTCTGATGAAAAGAAACTGCGGAAAGCTGAAAATATACAAGCGGCTTTCGGGCGGGAGGGGCGCCGCGACGAGAGAAGCGGTCTTTTATACGATAGCTGTTGCCGTTATTGAATTGCTGCTTGGCTGTTTCCTCTTTGCTATGATATACGAGCACAGATACGGCGCTGCGGTCGGTGCCGGATTTTTGGTGGCGCTGTTTGCCTGCGTGGCGGTTTTCTTTTTGAAAAAGACAGTGCCGATAAAGAAAAAGGCAGAGAACAAGCGTCTGAAGATCGTTGAAGCCTTAAGCGACGAGGAGTTTTCCGCCTTGACGCGCAGATAAACGGCGCCGAGTATTTCTTCAAAACCTTCTATTTTCTCGAAGATCATCTCTATGTTCCGCGCGGCAGACTGCTTATCGGGTACCTCGATATAACCAATGTCAAGACTATAATTCACAGCACGAATGGCATTACTGATGCGGCTTATGTCGAGATAACCGACGAGGAGGGCATTGTTACAAAATTTTCGGTCGCTAAATGGAAAGATTTTCTCGATATGAAGTATATGTTTGATGATATGCTCAATGAAAATATCGCCCGGTGCGGCGAGAAACACATATAGATATTTAAATTTGACTCTGACGGAGGAGAGTAATTATGGATTTGTCAATGAGATGGCTTCGCGATTATGTTGACTGCGATATGCCTGTTAAAGATCTTGTTTCGGGGCTGACGATTTCCGGCTCTAAGGTTGAAAGATACGGCGAGGAGGGCGACTTTATATCGAACGTCGTTGTCGGAAAGGTTCTGACTATCGATCGCCACCCCGATTCGGACCATATGTTCGTGACGACGGTAGACGTCGGCGACGGAGAGCCTTTGCAGATCGTCACGGGCGCGCAGAACGTCAGTGCCGGCGACTATGTTCCTGTCGCAAAGCATAAGTCAACTGTTTTGCATGAGGGGAAGCAGATCAAAATAACAAACGGCAAGCTGCGCGGAGTGGCTTCCAACGGAATGCTTTGCTCGCTTTCCGAGCTTGGGCTGACAAAGCATGATTTTCCGTATGCTATTGAGGACGGCATTTTCATTCTCGGAGATGACTGCGACCGCACTGTAGGAAAGGATATCAGAGAAGCTGTCGGCTTTAATGACACCTGCATTGAGTTTGAGATAACCTCCAACAGACCCGATTGTATGTCCGTTCTCGGGCTCGCCAGAGAAACAGCCGCGACCTTTGACCTGAAGGCAAATATCCCCGAGCCGACATTTGAGGGAATAGACGGCGATATAAACGCGCACCTTAAGGTAGATATCCATAACGGCAAGCTTTGCCCCAGATATATGGCGGGAATCGTGGAAAATGTTAAGATAGAGCCGTCGCCCAGATGGATGAGAGAGCGTCTGCGCGCAAGCGGCGTTCGCCCGATCAACAACCTCGTTGATATCACAAACTTTGTTATGCTCGAATACGGCCACCCGATGCACGCATTCGATCTGCGCTATGTTGAGGAGGCTCACATAAATATCAGAAATGCCGAAAAGGGCGAGAAGATCATGACACTTGACGGTGTGGAGAGAGAGCTTTCCGAGGAGATGCTCGTTATTGCGGACGGCAAAAAACCTGTCGCGGTTGCGGGAGTTATGGGAGGCGAATACAGCGGGATCATGGACGACACGACTACCGTTGTTTTCGAGGCGGCCTGCTTCGACGGAGCCTCGGTCAGAACGACTGCCAAGAAGCTCGGCATGAGAACAGACGCTTCGTCGCGCTTTGAAAAGGGTCTTAACCCTGAGCAGTGCGCTCCGGCACTTATGAGAGCGCTCCAGCTCGTTGAAATGCTGGGCGCGGGTCAGCCGATGAAAACTATCATCGACTGCGATAAGTCGGATCACACTCCTGCGAGCGCGCCGTTTGACGCAAAGTGGATAAACGGCTTTCTCGGAACGGATATCCCGGAGGAGGATATGGTAAGATATCTTGAAAAGCTGGAGTTCACAGTTAAGGACGGACGGGCATATGCTCCATACTACAGAATAGACATCGAGAACAAAAACGACATCGCCGAGGAGGTCGCAAGGCTTTACGGCTACAATAACATACCCTCGACGATCATAAGAGGGGTCGCACAGGCACAGCTGACGGAAAAGCAGAAGTTTGAACGCTCGGTCAAGCGGGTCATGACAGCGCTGGGTTACAATGAGATCACGACATATTCGTTTATCTCACCGAAATATCTCGACAAGATCTGCCTTCCGCAGGACAGCAGGCTTAGAAAGGCGGTCGTCATCACAAATCCGCTCGGCGAGGACACAAGCATTATGAGAACGACCGCTCTGCCCTCAATGTGTGAGATCCTCAGCAAGAATTTCAACAACCGCAATGCCGCCGCATATCTGTTTGAGGTCGGCAACGAGTATATCCCTCAGGACGGAGAGGAGCTGCCGACGGAGCCTTCGAGGCTGACGATCGGATTTTACAATCAGGACGGCTCCGACGATTTCTTTACGCTCAAGGGAGCTGTTGAAACGCTGCTTTACAGACTCGGCTGCGAGGGCTGCGAGTATGAGGCGGCGGCAGCAGGCTGCGGCTTCGACGAGGTTTCGGCGTTCCACCCGGGCAGAGTCGCGACGGTTATCAAGGACGGAAAGGCGATCGGCATATTCGGCGAGCTTTCATACAAGTGTGCGGAGAACTACGGTATCTCGGCGAGATGCTACACGGCTAAGATAAATCTTGACGAGCTGATGGCGGCGAGCGTTTCGCAGAAAGTTTATAAGCCTTTGCCCAAGTTCCCGGCAGTTACCCGCGATCTTTCGGTAGTATGCGATGACAGCATACCGGTCGCGAAGCTTGAAAAGGCAATATCGGGCGCTGTAGGCAAGATCCTGGAGAGTGTCAAGCTCTTCGATGTTTACAAGGGAAAGCAGGTCGAGGACGGAAAGAAGTCGGTTTCTTATTCTATCGTGATGCGTTCTCACGAATCGACCCTTACAGACGAGCAGGCCGACGGGGCTGTGAAAAAGGCACTCAAGGCTCTTTCGGAGCTTGGCGCGGTGCTGAGGTCATAAATGCTTTGTGCGCTATTACCAATAATTTCAAACCAAAATATCCAGATTGCATAAAGATTTTTTAAAGCCCTTGTTATTTTGCGAAAAACAGTCTATAATATATATGGGTCGCACCTTCGGGGCAACTCAAGGCTGCTGATATAAGGAGGGCAAGAGCTTATGCATGAACAAACTATGACTTTTTCGGTGAACGACGACAAGGAGAGCGAGCTGAAAAAGAAACTGACCATAATATATGATGCGCTCAGAGAAAAGGGTTACAACCCTATCAATCAGATAGTCGGTTATATTTTGTCGGAGGACCCGACATACATAACCACATATAACAACGCGAGAAGCCTTGTCCGTCACATTGACCGCGATGAGCTGCTTCAGGAGCTTGTGAAATCCTATCTGACAAAGTAGCAGAGTATTGATAGCAGACTGTGCAGACTGCCGCTATTTGCGGCGGTCTGTATTTTTTTGTTCCTTCCGGAAATAATAATGACGAACTATGTTCAATAATTTTTTGCAAAGTGGGATCAAAGCTTATGAAAATTATAAGATCAGCGCTGGCAGTTGTCGGCGCTTCGGCAGTAATCGGCATGGCGGCGGGCGCGGCGACAGGTCTGGGTCTGTGGGACGGAGAAAGATATGCGGAGGCGGTAAGCAAATATGTCGGCACGGCGGCGGAGGAGGTACGCAGCGGCTTTGAAAGNNAACGCTTCGCTTTCAAACGAAAAGCACGGCTACGGACAGGGCGTTATTGTTGACGACAGAAACCGCCCGACAGGCGCGACGGACTTCAATGCCGGATACGGGCAGCTTGGGGCATATGCCTTAAAGGAAACCGGTGAGAAGGTGATATATCTGACCTTCGATCAGGGCTATGAAAACGGATATACGGCGGGCATTCTGGATACGCTTGAGGAGAAAGGCGTCAAGGCAACATTTTTCGTTGTCGGAGATTACGCAAGGCGTAACGGGGATCTGGTCCAAAGAATGATAGATGAGGGGCACACGGTGGGAAACCACTCCATGAACCACTACTCAATGCCCGGGCTTTCACAAAATGAGTGCGAGGAGGAGATATCCTCTCTTCATGATTACGTTAAGGAAAGCTTCGGCTATGAGATGACGCTTTTCCGTCCGCCTATGGGAGAATATTCCGAGGCAAGTCTGAAATATACTCAGGACTGCGGCTATGAGAGCGTTTTGTGGAGCTTCGCCTACTGCGACTGGAATGTTGACAGCCAGCCGGACCCTGCTGCCGCAAAGGAGAAAATAATCTCCTCTGCACACTGCGGCGCTGTCTATCTTCTGCACTCGGTATCGGCGACAAACGCGCAGATCCTCGGAGATGTTATCGACGAGCTTAAAGCTCAAGGGTATAGGTTCGAGGCACTGTAGATCGAATAATTGTGCGGTTTCTCCAAAGTCTTTAAGGCTTTGGAGAAATATTTTTCTGCACGCATTTGTAAAAATGGTTGACATTTTGAAAGTATGCTGATATAATATAGGTGACAATCGCGGGGCGATTGCGCCCTTTGGCAGACGAAAAGCGAAATCGGTTCGCTTTGGGCTGCCTGCGGTATTTAGCAATAGGAGGAGAATTATGTTGAATTTATCGAAGAAGCTGACGGCTCTCACTTTGTCGGTGCTTCTTGCTTCCGGTTCACTGCTTTCCGCTTGTGGAAGCGTTGAGGGCGATGCCGATGAAAAGCCTGTCAAGGCGGATAACATTAAAGAAAGCGCAGCGATCGCAATAAAATCTGTCGGAAACACTGCGACAACCGTCAAGGATATGGCTATGGGAGAAACCGACAAGGCTTACTCGGGCGAGATCAAGCTTGAGCTTGGCAAATCGCTTGCAGCCTCTATGGGTGTCGGCAATATCGAAGAGCTTTGTCTGTCGTCAGACACAAAGGCTAAGAACGGAAATTTCTCTACCACTCTGGCTTTCTCTTACGGCGGCGATGAGGTGATCTCGGGCGAGGTCATCAGAGAGGGCGAGACGGGCAGGATTTACATGGGCGTCCCTAAGCTGAGCGACGGATATCTTTATGCTGATGAGAGCTACATAGAGACTCTGATGCAGGAAGCTACAGCGGGTATGGCTATTGAGGCGATGCCGAGTACTGTTGATAATACAGCGGCGCTTGAAGCTTTTGAGGATGTTGACTTTGACGCCATGATCGAGGAATACGCGCAGACCGTTAAGGATAATCTGCCGGAGGGAACAGACGCCGGAAAGACTGAAGGCGAGATAGGCGGAGTTTCATACACGCTCGATGTCAAGAAGGTTTCGTTAAGCGGACAGGACGCTTTGAATGTTATAACGGCAGTTACCCAGAAGCTCAAGAGCGATGAGACCGTATCCAAGATACTTGATGAAATGGGCGACCCCGAGGCGAAGCAGGATTTCTATGAAGAGCTTGACGGTATGTCGGAAGGTATGAGCGACGACGACCTCAGCGGGACCGCAGAATTTGATATATATTATCAGGACGGCAGCTTCGCAGGCTTCGCGTTTGCAAATCCCGATGACAAGAGTGAGAAGGTTGAGATATTTTTATATGTTGAAGAAACAGCCTGCTGCGGCAAGTTTGCTCTCCCAGGCACTGACGATGATGTTTCGATGACAGGTTCTGCCAAGCTTGAGGACAACGCAACAAGTGTCAGCATCGATGTTGCCGCATCTGATATGTCGATGAAGTTTGCAATAGATGACTTCAAGATCGTTGACGAAGAATCGGGAGCTTTCACGGGAAGCGTTGATTTCTCGGTGGACAGCGGTGAAAACGGAAGTGTGTCGGTCAATATGGAGTCTAAGTCGACTGCGAAGAAGCTTGACCTGAGTGCTTCTGTAAAGGTCAACAGCGAAAAGCTTGTCGATGTGACCGTTATGGGCAGTGAAACAAAGGCAAGCGACGTTAAGATCCCCGACGGAAAGCTTTTTGATATTTCCGACGAGGCTCAGCTTGAGGAGTATGGCAGCACAATAGATGTTGAAAAGTTCCAGAGCGATCTCAAAAAGACTCTCGGTGACGATCTGTACGGCAAGATGTTCGGGGGAAATTCCTTTGAAGATGAGCGTACCTCTGACGAAAATGGTTATGACGACGATGATTTTAACTATTTTGACATCTGATCACAGCGATCGGTTCGATTTATAATGTCGGTTGAAATCCAATAAAACATCAAGGGCGTATCCTTTTCGGGTATGCCCTTTTCGTTGTCGTTATTTAAGTATTCCGCATCAATATATTATCGCTCCGAACTCTGATGCGATCCGGCTGAGCCTGTCCGCGTCAATGCCGCACTGGCTGTCAACAAGCGCACGTCCGTTGTAGTATTCCAACGCCATACGCAGTGTTTCTTCGCTCTGTGCCGAGAACATGATAGGAACTCCCAGAAAGTGGACATTCTGACTGAATCGGAAGCCGTCGTCGTGAGTCGTTATCAGAACGCTGATGCAGTCAAAGGCTTCGTCCTCAAAATCGACAAGCTCGTCAGCCATATCGCATTCAATGTCGATCTGCGGCGAAAATGTAATGTTCTCAGGATTGAGGAAAAATGCCTGTCTGTCGTTGGCGGCAACAAACGAGGTATCCTCCTTTTCGGCTTTTTTGCTTTCAAGGTCAGCTCTGTCAAGCTCTATGCGGACAACATCAAGCTCCGCGGGGCTGACCCCACGGCAGTCGAAGCCCTCGACGCCCAGAGAAATAAGACGCCGTATGTCGCTGACAATGACCTTGCCGGCCTCAAGGCGCGCAAAGATCGGGACCTTTGCATAAGGGTAAAGTTGGCTGCACAGCTCCTCCGC
>DLOT01000068.1:0-1841 GCA_002479715.1 Ruminococcus sp. UBA7477
GGCAGGTCGCCGCTCCGCCGAACGGCTCGATCTCGGTGGGATGGTTGTGTGTTTCGTTTTTGAACATCAAAAGCCAGTCCTCGTCCTGTCCGTCAACATCGACCTTGATCTTGACCGAGCACGCATTGATCTCCTCGCTTTCGTCCAGATCCTTCAAAAGGCCGTCTTTTTTCAGCTTCTTTGCGCCGATGACAGCAAGATCCATAAGTGTTAACGGCTTGTCCTTACTGCCGGCATAAAGCTCTTCGCGGATGGATTTATACTGCTCGAAGGTATCCTTGATGTAGTCTGCCTCGATGTCAACACCGTCGATCTCGGTCAGGAAGGTCGTGTGGCGGCAGTGATCCGACCAATAGGTGTCGATCATTCTGATCTCGGTAACGGTCGGGTTGCGCTTTTCGACGTTCTTGAAGTAGTCGCGGCAGAACTTGATATCGTCGAAGTCCATGGCAAGACCCATCTTGTTCATGAGATTTGTCAGGTCATCGTCGTTTGAATAGATAAAGCCGTCGATAGTGTCAACGGTCGTGGGGATATCATACTTGATATCAAGAGTTTCAAAGCGTCGGAAGGTCGCCTCGCGGCTCTCGACGGGGTTTATCATATAGTGCTTGATGGCGGCAAGATCGTCGTCCGAGATGTCGCCCTTGACGATATAGATCTTGGCAGACTTGACTGTCGGCTGCTTTGCGCCTGTAAGAAGTGAGATGCACTGCGCGCAGGAGTCTGCTCTCTGGTCAAACTGACCGGGAAGATACTCAACGGCAAAAACCTTCTCGTCCTCCTCGATCTCAGGCAGATGTTCATAGGTGACGTCAACCGCAGGCTCCGAGAAAACGATGTTTGCAGCAAGCCTGAAGTCCTTCTCCGAAAGACCCTCCGCGTCGTATCTGTTGATGACTCTCAGCGACTTCAGCCCCTCGATCCCGAGAGCCGAAACGATGCCGCTCAACAGCGACTGCGCCTCAACGGCAAAGCTTTGCTTCTTCTCAACATAAATTCTGAAAACTGACATACTGACAACTCCTTGTATATTGATGACAAAAGTTTGACAAAAAAATTACGGGCTAATCGCAGATCTCGCCCATACAGAACAGATCGCCGTCCTGTTCAACGGATTTAATTATAACATAAAAACTCTGACGACGCAAACTTTTTTCGACATTTTTTCGCGAGATTTTAATATGTGTGTAATTTTCGCTGTAACCGCCGTGAAATCTTGTGCAATTTTCTTTTTCAAACAGAACGCGGACTCGTTTTCCGACCATTTGTTCTAGAAAAGCTTTCTCCGAAGCGTCGCAGATCTCTTTCATTTTCGCCGCACGCTCCGCCTTGACGCTTTCGCTTATCTGATCCGGCATCTTTTCTGCTGTTGTGCCTTTTCTGACCGAATAGGGGAAGATATGGGTGCGGGCAAAGCCTATCGACTTTACAAACTCCAGCGACTGCAAAAAGTCCTCGTCCGTTTCGCCGGGAAATCCCACCATAATGTCGGTGGTCACCGAACAGCCGGGAAAAGCCCTTCTCAGCTTGCCGACAAGCTCCTTGTGNNGTACTGAGCCGAGGTATACTTGCGGTTCATAGCGCGCAGAGTCTTGTCACAGCCGCTTTGGAGCGAAAGATGAAAGTGCGGACAGAAGTTTGGCAGAGCCGCAAGTCTTTGTATCTCGTCGTCCGTCAGCAGTTCAGGCTAGACAGACCCCAGACGCACGCGTTCGGCGCCGCCGACCGAGCAGACAGCTTCGACCGCGTCGGCAAGGCATACAGTGCCCCCGGGTACGTCAAGGTCCTCACCGTAGCGGCAAAGGTTTATGCCGACCAGCACAAGCTCCTTGTGTCCG
>DLOT01000068.1:1876-2987 GCA_002479715.1 Ruminococcus sp. UBA7477
CGAACGGCATCTTCCGCGGGAATAGGGTATTATGCAGTAGGTGCAGAACTGATTGCAGCCGTCCTGTATCTTGATAAAGGCGCGTGTCCTGTCCTCAAATTCGCCGTTTTCAAACTCCTCAAATGACTCTCCGGGAGTGTGCGGAGCGACAAAAAAGATTCTTTGCTTTGTAAAGGCAAGCTGCTTTACAGCGTTGACCGTATCGGAAATGCCCGTATTGCCCGTAACCGCATCGCACAATCCGGCAGCGTAAAGCTTTTCAGCTTCACAGACGCTTGCCTGCGGAAGGCAGCCGGTAAGCACCGTTTTGCAGACGGGGTTGCTTCGCTTGATGCGGTGAAGCAGCCGGCGGCACTTTCTGTCTGCCTGAGCGGTGACTGTGCAGGAATTGACCACGCAGATATCGGCGCTTTCAAGGCTTTCGGCCTCGCAAAAGCCGTCCGCACAGAGCCTTTGACGTATGTTTTCGGTCTCACAGCTGTTTACCTTGCACCCAAGTGTGAAAAAACAGATCTTCTTCGGCAACGCTCATGTCCTCCGTTTCTTGAATATTTTGCATAAAATCAGAAAACAATATGTGTACAAAGCGCACAAATGTTATCCCAAAGAAACTTTTATATTAAAGATTATACTATATTTTTTTTGAAATTGCAAATTAATATTGACAATTATCCGAAAAATCTGTATATTGTTTTATGTTAAAACTTTTTGAATTTAAGGGTGATGTGAAAATGGTTAGGGCCATGATAAAGCTTGATTCGACCGATGACATCAAGGAGTTTGTCGGTGCTGTCGCGAGGCAGGATTATAATGTCGAGCTGGTTTCGGGCGAAACTGCGATAGACGCCAAATCGATCATGGGGATTTTCAGCTTTGACCTCAGCGACAACATCGAGGTCGTTGCGCATACCGACGATGCAGGTGAGTTTTTTGCCGCTATAAGCAAGTTTGCGGTAAGCTGACTTTTTTCATAATCCGTTCAGCGGCTTTCAGAGCCGCTCTTTTGTATAAATTTTAGGGGACGCTCTCTCTTGCAGGGCGTTCCCTTTATAAATTTATAGTTTTTCTATTGGCTGAAACCAAACGCAAGCGTTTGATTTGTCTTTGTTTG
>DLOT01000047.1:0-12552 GCA_002479715.1 Ruminococcus sp. UBA7477
GGAGATATGGATTTTAAAGTTGGTGGAACAAGAGATGGTATTACAGCAATTCAAGTTGATATAAAAGTTGATGGATTAAGCTATGATATAATAGCAGAAGCATTTGAAAGAACAAGAAAAGCAAGACTTTATATTTTAGATGATATAATGGCTCCTGTAATAGCAGAACCAAAAAAAGAAATTTCAAAATATGCACCAAAAATTATAAATATGAAGATCAATCCAGAAAAAATTAAAGATGTTATTGGTTCAGGAGGAAAAGTAATCAATAAAATTATTGAAGAAACTGGAGTTAAAATTGATATTGAAGAAGATGGAACAGTATTTATTTATTCTGATGATATAAAAGGAGCATTAGATGCACAAGGAATCATTGAAGATATTACTCGTGAAATCGAAAAAGATGGAATATATACAGGAAAAGTAACAAGAATAGCTACTTTTGGAGCTTTTGTAGATTTAGGCGGAGGAAAAGAAGGCTTACTTCATATTTCTAAAATTTCTAAAGAAAGAATAAATAAAGTTGAAGATGTTCTAAAAGTTGGAGATGAAGTTACTGTTAAAGTATATGAAATAGATGCTCAAGGTAGAATAAATTTAACTCGTAAAGGATTATATGAAGAAGTAGAAGAATCAGAAAACAACTAATAATCAAAACAGGGACAGCCTTTATAAAATGGCAAGTTCCTGTTTGTTTTTTTTATAAAAAATTCGTTTAATTGATTTCTAAAACATAATTTTATAGATTAAAATGTTCTTATAAAAAATCTTATAAATAATCTTTACAAAAAAATACAAATAATATATAATTTCTATATTAAATATTTGAGCCTGCTTATTGTTTGGATGAAAGTAAATTACAAAATTAATATATATAAAAGATAAAGAGTTGCATTTAAGAAGTCATTATAGGTATCTTAAATTTTCAAGTTATTGGGGTGTCGCCAAGCGGTAAGGCAACGGACTCTGACTCCGTCATTCCGAAAGTTCGAATCTTTCCACCCCAGCCAAACATTAAATTGTTCAGCCGAAAGGCGATAGCTCAGAGAGCTATCAGAGGTTTGTGAATCACAAGCTTCTGATAGCGCCCCGAACCAATTCGGAACGCTTATGATAATATCTTTCCGCGACCCATTGCTCGTCACAATGGACGGGTCAGCATATACCTTCTGCTGACTTTAGTTCCGTCGTTTGCGAATCCGACGGGGGAGACTGCTGTGCGGTGGCTCTTCCCAAACCTACCGACTTCTTAGATAACGGCGTGAAGTCAGTGCATTTAATGTCGCCAGATCGGATCTTTGTGCTGGAAAGACCGATTTTGGATATTTGGTTTTCAGAGAAAATGAAAAGCCCCTTTCAGCTACTCCCGAAAAAAAGTTACTGAAAAAGGCTTGACAAAACATCAATCTACCGTTATAATAACGATAGGAATATTCCTCTAAGCTAATTCTTCCGAAGGGTTTTTTCGGGGGGTTAGTGATGCGCCTAGTGTTGCTGGTAACAATGCTAGGTGCGGAGGTTTTATTTTCCTCTTGCGCTTATTATATCATTTGACAGCACGCCTGTCAAGTTCCTATTTATATTTTTAGTAAATTTCGGCGGCTTTTATAAAGTTAAGCCGTTTTTTTGTTCCTTTTTACCAGTAAACTGTGCACATTGTGCCACGTGGCACACTCGGCTATTGAGCTTGATCGTTTCTGCTGTTCTCAATAAGCTCATACAGCAGCTTCAGCCTGTCGAGAGAGCGAAAGACCAGCTTGCCGAAATAGATCTCGTCAAACATAAGGTCTAGCTTCATATGTAGGCGAAGCAGCTCGGGCGGCATACAGTCTGCCGAGTACAGCTTGCCAAGCGACGTGTTACCCTCGGCGAGCATACGGGTACGCGAGGCAATAATAGCCTTGCCGAGCTTGTTGATCTCGGCTAAACGCTGACCGTCCGAAGAATAGATAATAGGGAAGTTATAGTAAAGTGCCGATGAATACCGATAGGAAGTGTCGAGCCGGCCGCAGAGCGCCTTGACATAGTCCTGATGCACGGCCGACGATAGTAAAGCGAAAAGATACATAGACGCGTCGTCTATAACAAGCACACTCTCGTTGGTTACAAACTCCAGATCGTCGGCGTATATCATAGGGATGATCTTTCGGCTCGCACTTGAATGACGGGGAATGATTATTGTAGGTTGATCAGATGTAGCCTTGTGGATCTCGCTTGCAGCATAGTCGGAGGTGTGTTCCTGAATGTCCTCCAGAAGATTGGCGGCGGTGATGTATCTTACATTGCCTGTTCCAGTGGGACATACAGACCGTGATCTGTGAGATCTTACCATAACAGGCCGGTCGTTAGGGATCGTTCCCAGCAGGGCAGGGGGATCGGGCAGCTGCTGAAGGCAGCAGTTAATATGCTCGCAGGATATTGTGACGCCGCTGGCGCAGTGCAGCACCTTGACGGGATCCTCGGTATCGACGTGAGATAAGCCAATTACAACGCAGCTCAGATCAGCGCTGCCGGGAGAGTCCGATGTCCAGTCAAAAGGCTGCCAGGCAAAGTTTATGGATATGTCCCGGTGCCGCGACCATAAGCTTATTGAACTGCCCTGACATACAGAGCTTGTCAGCAGATAGGCAGCTCGTGAGTGCCGGTTGTTTCTCAGATACTCGAAGGTTTTTATAAGCCAACAGCTGCAGTAGTCGTTTCTTTTCGCGCTAAGCAATTCTGATGCAGCTGACTGTTCTTCGCTCATATGCGTGACATACGGGGGATTGCCGACTATGTAATCTATATCCGGCTTCCAGCAAGTGCTCAGAGCGTCAGCACATATTATGCCGGAAGACAGTTCCAACTCGAAAAGCGAGAGCTGCTGCATCAGCTCACGGCAGGCCTCGATCTCACAGCTTCGGCACTGTATCGCCAGAAAGATCTTTGAAAGCCAGACTGCACTCGGATCTATCTCAATGCCGCTGAAATTTTCTAAGGCCACAGGACGGTAGGCTATATTAATACGCTTGCAGAGCGTCAACTCAATCTCGTGAAGCGATCGGTATATCTCGAACAGGAAGCTGCCGCAGCCTGATGATGTGTCGAGGAAAGAAAGCGAGTGCATATGGTCGAGAAAGTCATAAGCCGAAAAAACAGATTTGATTCTTTCCGACTCAGAACGCAGATTCTTCAGAAACAGATCGTCTATGCACCTGTGAATAAGCTCTGTTCCGGTGTAAAAGATACCGTTAGCGGATCGATCCTCGCATGAGAGTGTCGCCTCGTAGAGCGTGGCGGCCTGCGACGCGAGCTGCGCGTTCCAGGATATAGATGACATAAAGTCGAGCGTACAGCTCAGCGCCGAAGCCGGCAGAGCGCAGGGAAGCGGTCGGCTGAGCTGCGAAGGAAATGCGGAAAGGTTTTCGTTCAACAGGCAAGTGATCTCCGCCAAATCGATATCGCCTTCACTGTCCGAAGCTTCAGACAAAGCGTAGGTCAAAGGCGAGCCTAGAAAGAGCCCGGCGGACTCGCAAGCGCGAAGAACGAGTATCTGCAGCAAAAACAAGGCCGCCTGCTGCCGTGTGAAGCCCTGACACACCAACTCCCGATGCAACACACGCGCCTTTGTAACGAATGCAATATTGTTTTCCATTTGTTTTTCCTCCAATAATTTTTCTCCGCCGAAAAAGAAAAATGGCGGGCTGTAAAGTAACTCACGGTGACGGACAGAGTTCCGAATAAGCAATCGCCCCAAAAGAAAAACGGGGAGCCTGACAGTATTCAAACTTGGTGAGATAGAATAGCTAAGTTTATAAAAGCTATAAGATCTGCAGGATAGAATATTAATCTTGCAAAAATTTATTTCTTCGGTAGATAAGGTTTACAGTGGGTTTTATATATGATCGGACATTTTGGACCCTACCTTTATTCCAAAAACATCGTCGCCTGAATTTTACTTTAAAAATCTTCAAAAATCTCTTGACAAATCGCTGAAGATGTTTTACAATATAGTTGCTATTTCTGGTTCGCAGTGTGCCTGACTTTCGGGCGGCGCGCTGCGGATTTTTTCTTTGCCTTTTTATTGTTTTCGCAAACGTAAATACCATATATGAATTCTCGGTGAAACGCTTAGGCTGACGTCTGAAGTGCTTCCTGCGGCGGCGAATGAGCTTGATGTTCTCCAGCATTTCTATGTGGCGAATAACGTCGCTGCGTTTTTCACCTGTAGCCTTAGCTATGTCTGAGAAGGAGTGATAGAAATAATTGTTGTTGCCAGCCGCATTCACACAGAAAAGATAGGTTCTGAGTGCCTTGGGAGCTGCGTTTATGACACGCTGGAAGGCATGACGGGAAAGCATAAAGTATGTTCCTACAGCGGGAAGGGCGTAAACATATGTACCGCGTTTCCGGTCTTCACGAACTGTTCTTGTCCTGCTGGAGATCAGCCCTTTTGCTGTGAGCTGGGCGATGCAGCGTGAGGCTGTTCTTACGTCTACATTGCAGCGCGCAGAAAGCGTGGTCAGCTTGACTTTGACTTCGTACCCCATTATTGTCCTCTGACCTACGCTTTCGGCGATATCATACAGCGAGATGAGAACTGCAAGCGCCGACTTGGAGAGATTGTGCTTCAGAATGCGGACGGGAACTCTGATGCCTTGCATATTCTCACCTTCTGATTGAACTTATTACATTGAATTTTTTCTGGCCTCGACGTACTCGTAAAGCCGGGTTGAATGCTTGGCCTTAAATTCCGGATCCCTCATAGCAATGCGGTTTATGATCTTTTTAGCGCTGCCGAAATCACTCTTGGATAAGAATTCCGAAAAAACCCCTGCGCTCAGACTGTCTATTTCCGCTATAGATACGGACAACGGAGAAAACTGCGCCGAAGCATCAGACCGGGCAGCTGTTCCCGAGGATCTGACCTTTGGTGCGGCCTTTGCAGTCGCCTTGCGGTTTTCCTTGGCCACACGCTCGTGCTCGTAATAAAAAAAGACATCCTGCAAAGTGATGTCCTTTTTTATGCTGCTGTTTCTTTCTTCTCTGGCTTTCTCGTCGCACAGGAATGATATGTGCTGCTGTTGTATCGATATCAGCGACGGAAAGTCCGGGAGCAGAGAGCTGAGCCGGGCTGTTTCTGCACGTTCGGAGGGAATATCATATGTGGATGTCTTCCGAAGAGCAAATGTATAGAAATACTTAAACCTCGTAAATATGGGATTAAGCCGCTGCCTGATTATGATTACCTCGCCCTTTTTAAGTCGGCGAAGCTCAAATGGATTCATCAGCGGTTTCGCGTCAACGTGCTGCGAGCTGTTTTCGCCGGACTTGCTCGAAGAATATGTTTTATAAGTTTTGGTGAAGGTTGAGAGCAGCTCCGAAATGTACTTGTTTGTATCATTATCGCTTGAATAGACATATATGAGATTGCCGCAGGCTTGCTGTATAGCGCCGGCAGATTTCTTATATCCTCCCTCCAGCTGGTTCAGGGATTGCACGAAGAGGTGAAACAAGATGTTCCTACCGGCTGAAACATTCATCTTCTTTGACATATTAGGGATGGGTGGCATCGCTGCGAACTCATCCAGCACAAAGTTCCATAGCTGTCAACTCCTTTGTGGACCCATATAGTTGTTCTTTAGGACTTATCTGTGGAGTCCGTTCTTTCTGCCCGAATTTAATCCGTCAATACAGTTGTTATATAGGAATTTGGTAATATCGCAATTGTTATTGCTTTCGTAGTAGTCTATAAGCAGTGTGAAAAACTCATTTTGCTTTTCCACCGGAATAGAAATAATGCCTGCACAGCCATTAATCATTATCTTGTTGGCTACAAGCTGAGCCGTTCTTTTATTACCGTCCATGAACAGCTGACCTCTCATGATGTATAGCATCATATTTATTGCCTTTTCGGTTGCAGAAGTGTCGGTATTGCTCATTGTCTGATCAATGAACTCTTTAACAGCATCTTCATTTGGTATTTCCGGACGCCAGCTGGTCCCGCCGATCTTTACGTCAAGTGTTCTCAGATTACCTTCGTTCATTACAATGCCTTTTCCGACCTCTGAATTTACTTGCCGAATGAACCTCAGATCAAGCGTGTAATCAATATTGTCAAGGATAAATCCCCATGCGTGCTTCAGATTGTTGACTTTGATAGTATCTTCAATAGTCAGGCCGGCAACTGTTCTTCCGTCATAAAGCTCCTGTGTATCCGGGTAGGTAACACTGATGCCCTCCAGACGTGCTTCAGTATAAATACTGTCAACAATATTACGCTTGGCATACATTATGTTATCGTTAAGCGTCATAAAAAATTTGTTTTGCATTAATCTTAAATTCCTTTTATTAGTTGGTTTAGCTGTGCCACATGGCACACTGCTGTAGCTGTTCTTGATTTCATTATATCAGGGAAAATTTGGTTTGTCAATGGTTCAGCTTACAAGATCGTCTTGACAATATACGCCGCCAAGCCCATGCCAATACCGATCGAAACATATCGTATTATATAACGCAATAGATTTTTCACAGCTTTTTCCTCCGTTTCTTCGGCTGAGATCTCACAGATACTTTTGGCGCAGCTGCAAAGCTTCGGCGAGCTGCCGCCTCGGAATCATATTTACTGCCGAAAAGAAAATGGATCCTGCCGCCCTCAAGACGGGCGTCATCGGCCACTATGTAGCCCCCGCCAAATTGCTTGACGATCACCGTGAATGTTCCGTCATCTTCCGGCTTTGCATTAAGAAGCTCAAAGAAAGTGCCATTGCTATCCTGAAGCAGTTCGGTGTGCAGCATATGATTATCTCCCTATATGTAAGCGGCTACCAGTCTGATTATATATTCTTCCATCTCCGCATCGGAAAGCTCTGAGAACTTTTCACTATGAAGCTCCCGCAACGTTGCGAAGAGCTTTACGGAGTATTCCTCCGGTTTGTCGGTTGTGACAGGGGCTTTTTCTATATCCAGCCGTTCCAGACGTTCATGAAGATCCGTTATATCATCCATGCTAAAGCTGTAGCCCTGGTCAGCTAGAATTTCGAGCTTGGCAATGGTGTTCCTGTTTATCTTGCAGCGATAATACTGGATGTACTCGCCGATCACTTCGAGCTGGCGATATGTAAAAGCTTGAAGCATACGCTCAAATTTTCCGAAAGGCAAAAGCTTTTCATCAACCGCCTGGATAAGCGAGGTCGGGAGCTTCAGCAGGCTGACATACCTGTATATGCTGCGTGGTGATGTGCCAAAGCGTTCTGCGATGAACCTGACGGTGTCGTCATTGTCGCCTCTGTTATCCAGATATCCCTGATATAGATTTGCAAGCTCTGAGGGAGCAAGCGTGTCGTAATGACGGTGAATGTTCGACTGGCACACTTTGTCGTAAGCTTCATCGTCAGTCATCTCCTGCACAACACAAGGAACGCTGTTCCATTCCAGATTTGATGCGGCGGCAAACCTAGAGTTTCCGATAACAACTTCGTATTCATAAAATTCGTCGTGGTGCAGAGGCCGTACTACGATAGGCTGCAGCATACCGTTATCCTGGAGACTCAGCTGCAATGCTTTTACCTTTTTTGCATTCACAAAATATGGCTGAGCCTTGCCGCGCGGGGATTTGTATGTTCTTATCTCATCGGTGTTGATCTGTCGTATTTTTGTTTCGGACGATCCCCAGAGGCTTTCGTATTCTTCAGCCAGCACCTCCGATGCGAGCGATTCAGATAATTGCTGTTCTTCCTCGTCTAATCTTGCATTTCTGCGGGCGGTAAGATCCATTATGTGTTCCTCCTTTATTATGATCTCTTAATGACTTCTCCGGCCAGTGCAAGATAAGCTTCGGCAAGCGTATTGTTGCGAATATTTACACAGCCGGTACCCAGCGAGATAGCACGTTCCGTCTGGGCCTTGCGGTAGGGGATCTGCGTCGAAAACATTGCAGCGCCGAAGTTCTCCTTGGTGGCTTGATCAATAGCCCTGCCAAATTCAGTGATGTGTTCCGCCTTGTTATATAGTATTCCGATCACCTTGAGGCGGGGGTTAGTCGTGGCGTTCAGCGAACGCACCTTAGCGAGTAGACCGTCAATTCCGTCGAATGCGAAGAGCCCGGCCTCGATAGGAATGATAATACCGTCCGAGGCGTTCAAAGCGTTTTGTGTGAGAATGTCAATTGCCGGCTTGTTGTCAAGAAGTATGTAGTCGTATTTTGTAAACTCCTCCGAAGATAAAATGCGTTTAAGAACATACGGACTGTCTGCGTGACAGGCTATCTGTGCATTAATACTGTCAAGCATTTTCGACGATCCAATGTAGTCAAGTCCGTTGTCCGAGCTTCTGATAACCTCGGAAACCGTTGAGCTTCTGCCCATGCACTCTTCGTATATAAGGTCACATATGCTCTTGCCGGTCAGACCTCCGCACAGGGTGGTGAGGTTGCATTGCTTGTCCAGGTCGATTACCAGGACTCTCTTGCCGAGCTGAGTAAGAGCGCTGCCCAGGTTATGGGTGGTAGTAGTTTTTCCCACACCGCCTTTTTCGTTGGCTATTGATATGATTTTAGTTTTTCTCATATTGTCGTCTCCTTCTATCATGATGTTTTTGAAATTATCTTCCTCTGCTTCGTTTCTTCAATTGATTGACGGGCTGTGTTTTTTGCTCCTCAGCTGCAACCTTGCTTGCGACACACTCAGGAACTGCGGTTTCACTGACTGACTTTTTTCTTTCAACTACGATATTCATATATTCCATGGGAGAATAGTTTCCCCAGATTTCACTGGCTGTCTCTTTCCTTTCGGCAACGATGTCTAGATACAATCTGTAATCTGCTGCGCTGAGGTCATTGTGGGAGGTTATCGCCAGCTCGACGTCTTGGAGATGCTGAATCTTTTCCGCAGTGGTCATTTGGCGTAGAGCATCGTCGTTTTTTCGACCGGTCGTCACCGTAGGTTTGCCATTCTCATCATAGCTATATTTTCCCCAATAACCATATGAGTTTTCGCAGTAGCTCAGACGGTCGTATTCATCATATTTGTTTAGTTCCCACCAGCCGTCCGAGTCTTTGCAGTAAGTTTCATTGCCGCGCTCGTCATATTCATAGCGCTGCCAGGAGCCGACTGAGTTCTCATAGTAGGTCACGTGGCCTTGATCGTTATATTCATGACGATCCCAATAGCCGTTGTCGTATTCTGTGTAGGTAACATGACCCAGTTCGTCATATTCTCGTTTTACTATTTCCATATTCTTTTCCTCCTCATTCTGTATCAATTCAAGACGCCCAAGGAAGATCTTATCCCTAGCGTCGGGGTCTGCCGTTTCGCTACATACTTCTTTGACAAGATCACGTACTGCATCAAGATCATATTTATCTATTGATGAGTTTTCGGGAGTTCTCTCAGGATCAGAAGCACCACTGAACGATCGATATATCTGCACCGTATGGTTGTCGGCGTTTATTTCGACCGAAAAGGTAAAACTTCTGCTCTGCTGTACTTCCGCATACTTAACTTCCGTAACTTCTGTTCCGCATTCTTTCAATGCTATGTAAGGGCTTGGCGACGAAAAGTATTTGAATGTATCATTGAACAAGAAAAGCTCAGGCAGACCGTATCTTGTTGAGATAAGCCGTATTTCCCGTGGTATCGAAAGCAGCGGTCTTGCAGACGTCGATCTGTCCGTATATACATATGTCACAAACGTTTCTCTCTACAGCGGCGAAGATGATTTTTTTGCCGTTACAGGGGATTATGCTGTCAGAGAGATTGGCGGCAAGCTTTATCGCTTTGACTATGAAGCCGGCAGTGGCAGCGGAAATATAAGATATGTCGTAAATGGGATAATAGCTGCGGCTTCAGCGGGCATTCTGCTGTTGCTTTTATATGTTTACAGGGAGATAATAGTGCCGTTTGACAGGATGAAGGAATTACCGAGAGAGCTTGCCAGAGGAAGACTGACAATGCCGATGAAACAGGGCAAAAGCCGTTACTTCGGCGAATTTTTCTGGGGAATAGACCTTTTGCGTGAGAGCATAGAGCAGCAAAAGAACAGAGAGCTGGAGCTTTTGAGAGAAAGAAAAAGACTGCACTTATCTCTGCTGCATGACATAAAAAATCCGCTTTTGGCGATAAAGCTCTACTCTAAGGCGCTTGCCCGCGGCCTATATTCAGACAGAGATAAGCAGATCGAGGCTGCTGAGAGCATAGATCGCAACGCGGACGAAATAGAGAGCTTTGTTTCTCAGATGGTCAGCTCCTCACGAGAGGACTTTTTTGACATGGAGGTGTGCATGGGAGAGTTTTATCTCTCGCATCTGATAAACAGAATATGCTCTTATAACAGCGAAAGGTTCAGGCTTTCCGGTGTGAATTTTTCAATACAAAAAATCCCCGACTGTCTGCTCCGCGGGGATCCGGAGCGAGCGGCCGAGGTTTTGCAAAACATCATTGAAAATGCCGTCAAATACGGCGACGGAAAGCTGATCTCGGTTTCCTTTTCCGAGGAGGAGGGCTGTATTCTCATTGCCGTCAAAAACAGCGGATGTACACTTTCCGAGTCGGAGCAGCCGCATATATTTGAAAGCTTCTGGCGCGGATCAAATTCGGGCAATGCGCCGGGCTGCGGTCTTGGGCTGTTTATCTGCCGACGGCTCATGAACAAAATGGGAGGCGATATATTTGCTTCGTCAGAGGGCGGGTATATGACTGTTACTTCTGTGTTTCCAAAGTCGTAAGACTATCACAGATCCAGCTGAAAGATATAGTCGTCCATCACAAAGCCGCCTTCAATGTCTGTAACGACCGAGTCAATAAGCCTGAAGCCCATGTGTTTGTAGATAGCTATAGTTGTGTCGTTGTGCTTGTTGACGGTCAGATATATTCCGCGAAGTCCGTTTGAACGTTTTATGATTTCATTAAGCATCTGCCGCGAGATACCCTTTCCGCGGCATTCTTTTTTTACATACAGCTTACTTAAAAACATTCTGTCGCCGTCCGGGTGAAAGGCTGTGTAGCCTACCGCACTGCCGTCATCGCCGAGCGCAAGAAGATATGTGTAGCCCTCGTCTGTGATCTGCCGTGTCATTGCTTCGGCGCTTTGAAACTTTTTCAGCATATATTCCACCTGCGCGGCACCGATTATCGGCGTGAAATGCTCATTCCAGATCTCGCTTGCCAGACGAGCCGTTTGTTCGATCTGTTCCTTTGTCGTTACATCATTCAGTGTGATCATTGTTAAAACTCCTTTGTGTTATAATAGATCAAGCATCTATTATATGTTCATGTCCTCGTCGATACGCTGANNCACAAATCCTACGGATTTATGTTATAATATTGCTGTAAGTACCGCCAAAAGCGCAAGAAACAGCAGGTTTGCGGCGGTGAAATATACAAGATACCGATATCTCAGAGATCTGTCCTCCCGACCGATCGCTTTAAATGAGATAAGGCTTGCCATTGATGCGATAAGAGTTCCGAGTCCGCCGATATTCGTTCCGATTATCAGCGCCTCAAAGTTATCTGTAAATCCCGAAAGCAACAAAGCAGCCGGAACATTGCTTATAACCTGACTTGCCAAAGCAGCAGTTATTGTTTCGTGATCTGATATAACGTTTTGCAAAAACTGCGAAAAGGCTTCTGTTCTGCCCATATTTCCTATAAATACGAAGAAGCCTGCAAAGGTCGCCAGCAGCGCATAATCGACTTTTAACAGAATCGGCCTATCGAATATGATAAGATAAATAACGACTGCTGCCAGAGGTATGTAAATTTCAAGAACGCGTGACACAGCCAGCAGTGAAAGTATAAAAAGCGCACAGTAGCAGAGAAGCTTCTTTATATTTGTCGTCTGTTTTACATGAGAAAATGAAACCTCTGCTTTCTCTGTGACGCCTCTGCAAAGAAGAAAGCTCCATACGACCAGCAATGAAAAAGAAAGCAGTGAGTAGGGGAGCATCAGCAAAACGAACTTTCCCAGGCTTAGCCCGGCTTTACCATATAGATAAAGGTTTTGCGGATTCCCTATCGGCGTCAGCATACTTCCGAGATTGGCGGCTATGGTTTGCATAACGACAACAGGGATAAGCCATTTCCGCTTGATCTCTTCGCCCAGCATATCCATCAGAATGATCGTGAACGGCACAAATGTTATCAGCGCAACATCGTTAGTAATTATCATGCTGAAAAAGAAGCACAGCGCCCAGAGCAGCATTATTGTTGCGCGCAGGCTTGAAACACGGCTCAGAAGCTTTTGAGCCAGCATATTGAAAAGCCCCAGCTCTCTCAGCCCTGCCATAACCGCCANNCATAAGGCAGAACAGAAGCCCCAGTGTGCGAAAGTCGATATAATCGGCATATTTTATATCCGGCGGAACCATAAACGAAGAAATCGCCGCGAGGGCGATCGCGACGGACAAAACTGTTTCTTTTTTTACAAAGCCGATAATATATTTCATTTCAAACGCTCCCGACCGACGATCCTTTGCACAATTATTGTATCACACACAAGCCGCTTTGTAAAGAGCAGCGCACAAAAAGCCTGCGGAATTCTATCTTGCAGGCTTCAGTTTGTCGAAAAAGTTGCAAT
>DLOT01000047.1:12671-21771 GCA_002479715.1 Ruminococcus sp. UBA7477
CTGCAAGAGAGGGCGTCCCTTTATAAATTTATAGTTTTCTACAGGCCTTGTGATCTAAGTGTTTACCTCTATAAGCTTTTTGTTGAACTGATCGACCGGTATCGGCTTGGAATAGTAGAAGCCTTGCGCCTTATCGCAGCCGCATCGGTTCAGAAACTGCGCCTGTTCATTGTTCTCAACGCCCTCTGCAATAATGTCCAGTCCGATATCCTTAGACATTGAGATAGTGTGTTCGATAATTTTTCTTCCGCGCTCGCTCTCCATAAATTCCGAAAGAAAAGATCTGTCTATTTTTAAAACATCGAACTGTGTGGTTTTCAGCATATTCAGCGAGGAGTAGCCTGAGCCGAAGTCGTCCATCAGCATCGTAAAACCGGATTCTTTCATTTTGCGGACAACGGCAGAAGTGCCTTCGGTATCCACAGTTTCGGTAATTTCAAGCTGAAGCAGATTTATCGAAAAATCGTATTTATTTATCAGCTCTAGAAGCTTTGAAACAACATCGTAGCTCTCAAGGTATTCCCTTGAAATGTTTATGGATATAGGCACAGGCTCAATGCCGGCGTCGATCCATTCCCGTATTTGCTTGCAGGCTTTTTCCCAGATCAGCAGATCGAGCTTTAGGATAAAGCCGTTCTTCTCGAATATAGGTATGAATTCAGCCGGGGAGATGATCCCTCTGTCGTGGTGAATCCAGCGTGCGAGGGCTTCCGCACCGATTATTCGTCCCGATGATATACAGTGTTTGGGCTGAAGATACATAACAAATTCATCGTGTATCACCGCCTCTGTCATATCGTCCTCGATAGTTTGCTGCTGATAAAGCTCGGTTTTTAGTCTGCCGTTATAAAATCCGATATTTTTTAGTGCATTGCCCTTGACAGATTGCCTTGCCAGCGTAGCATTGTCACCAAGACGACGTGTATGCATCGATCGGTCCTCAACTATGGCAACGCCGAAAATGAGGCGGTATTCGATCCCCTTGTAGCCGGTGAGCATACTGTCGATCATATGAATGAAGTCAAGTATCTCGTCTTCCTCATCAAATGAAATGACTATCATAAATACGTCGGCGGTAAGTCTGCAAAACGGCTGGTCATCATTCAGAATAACGCTGAGAGAATTGCTGAAAAATTTTAAAATCTCATCGCCGACCTCGACACCATAGTTGTCGTTTATCAGCTTGAAACGTTCAACATCGAACTGAATGAAGGCTATTTCCTTATCGGCAAATTTATTCATCATTCGTGAGATGCGCTTTGCGAAGATCTGTGGCGCTTTGTCGGATGAGAAGACGCTCAAAACGCCTTTGCTGAAGGCTTCGGCCTCGGTATATTTGCGGATATTTATGTGTGCAAACTCAACCTTGCCGCTCTTGCCGATAAGAAATAAAATGTATATGTGATAAAGCTCGTAGTCGCTGTCACCCTCAAGCTTCATCGACAAATCGATTTCGAGATCGTTTCGTTCAGCGCCTTTTATTATACCGCTTTCAACCTGAGCGCAAAAAACATCATATGCTGAAACGGACGAAGGGTCAATAATATTCTCTTTTCTGATGGCAACCAGTGGGTCGGAACAATCATCTGCGATAATTTTATGACCAAGCTGCTTATAGGTGTTTCCGCAGCAATCCCACAATATATGGACGCTCTTATCATCGTTTTCCAAAGACTTTATAACAAAATCACTGTAACGATCAGATAGGCTGTTCGTATTAGTCATATTATCCCTCCGCTCTGTTTAAAACTACTAATATTTTAGCACATATCAACTAACATTTCAAGAACTTTTTTAAAAAAATATTGCACACGACAGCTTTTTCCAACGATTTTACAGTTTGTTCACAATTGACGGGATGATATGAAATGATATTTACAATGGAATCAATGTGTGCTATACTAAAAACAGTGGAAATCAAAAAAGAGGAATAGAATATGAGAGAAAAAGCTGTTGATATAATAAAACGTTACAGCCTTTTGGCTGTCGCGCTCTTTATACTTGCCTTCGGGATAAGCCTATCGGTGCGTGCTGATCTCGGAACTTCGCCTGTTGCCAGTCCTCAGTATGTTATAAGTAGAATTGTGCCGTTTTCAATGGGTCAGGTGACCACTGCTTCGCACATTCTGTTTATACTTATACAAATAGCTCTTTTGCGAAGGGATTTTCGGCCCATTCAGCTCTTACAGCTGGCAGTTGCGTTTGTGTTCGGATGGTTCACTGATCTGACTTTGTGGATGACCTCTGCAATTTCTCCGGAGGGATATGTGACCCGGTGGCTTTGCACGCTCGCCGGAATAGCAGTTATTTCGCTTGGCGTCTTTTTAGAGGTACGCGCCAAAACAGTAACACTGGCAGGCGAAGGAGTTATCCTTGCAATATCAAAGGTGTTTCATAAAGAGTTCGGAAAGGTGAAGATAGGCTTTGATATAAGTCAGGTTGCGATCGCTGTTGTCGTATCTTTGGTTGCCTTCGGAGAGGTCAGGGGAGTTCGGGAGGGGACTGTTGCCGCCGCTTTGCTTGTCGGAGTGTGTATACGTTTTATTTCAAAGCTATTTCCGTCTAAAGACAGCAGGGACAAATGAAACAAAAAGCCAAAGCATAAGACGGGTACTCATAAAGAAGTATTAAGCCATAGTATTGTCACAGGTACTATGGCGTTTTTATTGACAATGCGGCGGCATTATGTTATAATGTTACTAAGATAAATCAGGATTAAAGCGGTAAGCTGGTGAAAAAATGAATAACAAAAAAATAATCATAGCAGATATTTTAATATATTTGCTAAATGATGTATTAGGTTGGTTTATCATTATTTTGTTCGATCTAACCGGTTATGATGGTAAGTTTCAAAATAATCTGTCAGTTCATTGGCTGATGCTTGTAATTGGATTTGTTCACATAGTCATCAGCATCTTATGCAGTATATTATTTTATAAAAAAGACAGAACTAAATATCATATTCAGATAGGAAAGAAACTGTTTATTTACAATATAGTAATGTCGGTATTTCCTTACTTGTACTTAGCGTTGGTAAATATATTAGTGTGAATATTGATTTATGCGAGTAATTGAATATTAACAATAATCCCCGAAGCAGTTATCAATCATTGCTTCGGGGATTAGCTTCTGTATGAGTATCAGACTTAATACTCTGGCTTTTGTTTTGATAAAAATTATCTCTTTGAGAACTGAGGTGCGCGACGTGCGGCTTTGAGACCGTACTTCTTTCTTTCCTTCATTCTCGGGTCACGAGTGAGGTAGCCCGCCTTCTTGAGAGCGGGACGAAGCTCGGGGTTGAACTGGAGCAGCGCTCTGGAAATACCGTGTCTGATAGCGCCGGCCTGACCTGTAACTCCTCCGCCTGCAACCGTGCAGATAACGTCAACATTTTCAAGGTTTGCGGTCAAAGCGAGAGGCTGACGAACAATAAGCTTGAGTGTTTCAAGACCGAAGTAGTCGTCGAGTGCTCTGCCGTTAATTGTGATGTTGCCGGAGCCGGGATATACTCTTACTCTTGCAACAGAGTGTTTTCTTCTTCCTGTGCCGTAGCAGTAAGGTGTCTTGGATTCGTACATTTACTTAGCTCCTTTCTTACAGTTCGCACTTAACAGGGTTTCTGGAAGCCTGATTGTGCTGTTCGCCCTTGAAGATTCTGAGGCGGGTTGCTGCCTTGCGGCCGAGAGTGTTGTTGGGGAGCATTCCTTCAACTGCAAGTCTCATAGCTCTGTCGGACTGCTCTGCCATCATCTTGGAATATTTGATCTCTTTAAGACCGCCTATCCAGCCTGTGTGCCATCTGTAAACCTTGTTTTCGAGCTTCTTGCCGGTCAGAACGGCCTTGTCTGTGTTGATGATGATAACATAGTCGCCGCAGTCAGCATGGGGGGCATAGGTGGGCTTGTGCTTGCCGCGAAGAATTGTCGCAGCCTTTGCCGCAGCTCTGCCGAGCGGTACGCCGTTTGCGTCGATAATGTACCAAGTGCGCTTGATGTCGCTTGCCTTAGGCATATAAGTGGACATTTTTGTTTCCTCCGTAAATTTATATTTTCGTTCAATCAGCTGTCGATTGAAGCAACGTTACATATTATATATGACTTTCAGAGCTTTGTCAATAGGCAAAATGCCGAATTTTTAATATATATCCTTCATACTCTTAAAATCTCTGCGTTTTTCTCCTAATCTCTCTGTTTCTCTTGCTTCATTTCATTTTATGCAATATCGTTATTTTCCCGGATATAAACAATCGGAGGCCTGCATAATTGTGCAAGACCTCCGATTGTTTATTTGTTTGAGATGTGAACATCAAGCTGAGGGAAGGGAATCTCGATGCCCTCTTTGTCAAATCTCTTTTTGACTTCTTCAGTGAGGTCGAAGTAAACGTCCCAATAATCATCTCCGTTGACCCATGGCCGGCAGCAGATATCTATACTGCTGTCGCTCTGTGAGATAACCCTAACAGTCGGCGGCGGACTTTTCAGAACCTTTTCGTGCTCCTGAAGTATATTGTCGATAATACTCTTTGCCCGCGAAAAATCCGCCGAATAGTCGATAGAGAAGACCAGATCGACCCTCCTCAGTCCTTTTTCCGAGTAGTTGACGATGCATGAGGTCGATACGGTGCTGTTGGGTATGTAAACTACCTTATTATCAGCTGTAACAAGCTTGGTCGTCACTATTCTGATATCCTCAACAGTTCCGCCGTAGCCAGCTACCTCGATATAATCGTCGATCTTGAACGGGCGTGTAATAAGCAGCAGAGCGCCGCCGGCAAGGTTTGAAAGCGTTCCGTTTACAGCAAGACCCACGCAAACGCCGAGAGATGTAACAAGCGCCGTCAGCCCGCTTGTATCTATGCCGAGATATCCGATAAGACAAATGACAGCAAGGCATTTTGCAACGATTTTTCCGAGATATAACAGAGTGGTTGTCAGAGTCTTGTCCAGCTTGTGTATCTTGCGGCTGTTCCGCTCTATCTTTTTCGCAACGTAATTTATAAGCTTAAAAGAAACATACAGTAAAACTATAGCTACAAGGATCTTCAGTCCTGTGCCGGTTGCCCATTCGATTATAGAATTAATAAGCTTTTCCCATTCGATCATAACACAACTTCCTTATAATCTGGCCACACCCGTGTCGCGTGCTGCCTGTGCAACTGCATCCGCAACCGCTCTGGCGACGTTTCTGTCAAGAGCCGACGGGATAATATATTCGGCAGAAAGCTTATCGTCTGTTACAAATGCGGCGATCGCCTTTGCCGCTGCGACCTTCATCTCATCATTGATATCGCTTGCCCTGACATCAAGTGCCCCTCGGAAGATCCCGGGGAATGCTAGAACATTGTTGATCTGGTTGGGAAAATCGCTTCTGCCCGTTCCGACGACAGCCGCGCCTGCCTGTTTGGCAAGATCGGGCATGATCTCGGGAGTCGGGTTAGCCATGGGGAAAAGTATCGGATCAGGAGCCATGGACTTGACCATTTCCGGAGTAACACAACCCGGAGCCGACACGCCTATGAAAACATCAGCACCGGCAAGGACGTCAGCAAGTGAGCCTTTTCTGATATTGCGGTTTGTAATCTTGGCCATCTCGGTTTTCTCTGCATTGAGTCCCTCTCTGCCCTCGTAGATCGCGCCCTTCCTGTCGCACATGACAACGTCGTTAAGCCCCATTGCGATAAGCAGTCTGATGATTGCCGTTCCCGCAGCTCCCGCTCCGCTTGTGACTACTCTGATCTCGTCTATTTTCTTGCCTGTCAGCTTAAGAGCGTTGAGCATTGCGGCCAAAACAACAACAGCAGTGCCGTGCTGATCGTCGTGAAAGATCGGAATGTCGCAGCGCTCCTTGAGCTTGCGTTCGATCTCAAAGCATCTCGGCGCCGAAATGTCCTCAAGGTTTACTCCTCCGAAAGAGCCTGCGATCAGAGAAACGGTGTTGACGATCTCATCAACGTTCTTAGAGCGAACGCAAAGCGGAACGGCATCAACATCTCCGAATGCCTTGAACAAAGCGCACTTGCCTTCCATAACGGGCATTCCCGCCTCAGGACCTATATCTCCGAGACCCAGAACGGCAGTTCCGTCCGTAACGACCGCTACCAGATTTGAACGTCGGGTCAGATCATAGCTTTTGTTTATGTCTTTTTGAATTTCAAGGCATGGCTGCGCGACGCCCGGAGTGTAGCATAGCGAGAGATCGTCGCGCGTTTCAAGCGGTGCGCGGCAGATCATCTCGATTTTGCCTTTCCATTCATAGTGCTTTTTTAATGATTCTTCTGCGTAGTTCATAAAAAAATCAGTTCCTTTCAAATTGCAACATAGTATACGCGGGTATATGTATTATAACACATATATCATATCTTTTCAACAGCCTTGACCCATTTTTTGCGTGGTTTGCGTTGCGTGTCTGGCGTGGTTGACTTTGCTTTGGAGATGTGGTAATATATATATAAGTATTGTTGAAAGGAAGTGCCGCTTGTGACAAAGCTTTATCTTGCCGTTCCCTGCTATAACGAGGAGGAGGTTCTGCCAGATTCGGCTAAGAAGCTTTTGGTTAAGTTCGACAAGCTGAATGCTGCGGGAAAGATCTCTCAGGACAGCAGGATCGTTTTTATAGACGACGGCTCCAAGGACAGAACGTGGGAGATCATAGAAAAGCTGCACGCGGCGGACAATCGCTTTGCGGGCATCAAAATGAGCCGGAACAGAGGTCATCAGAATGCATTGCTCGGCGGGCTGATGCTGCTGCGCGATAAGTGTGATGCAGTAATCTCTCTTGACGCTGATTTGCAGGATGATATCAATGCTATTGATCTTATGGTGGATAAATACGAGCAGGGCTGCGACGTCGTATACGGAGTACGGTCCTCTCGGGATAAGGACAGTTTTTTCAAGCGCTTTACGGCCGAAGGGTACTATAAGATCCTCAACAAAATGGGAGCTAAGATCATTTTCAATCATGCCGACTTTCGTCTGATGAGTGCAAGAGCTCTGGAAGCTTTTTCGGAATTTCATGAGGTCAATATATTTTTGCGCGGGCTTGTGCCGATGGTCGGCTTCAAAAGCGACATAGTTGAGTATGAGCGCGGGGAGAGGCTTGCCGGTGAGAGCAAATATCCGCTCAGCAAAATGCTCGCTCTTGCGCTTGAGGGTATAACCTCGCTGTCTGTCAAACCGCTTCGGTTTATAACCGGCGCCGGGGTTTGTGCGTTTTTGATAAGCATAGTTATGCTTATATATTTTCTTGTAAGGTATTTCACCGGCCATACGGTGACGGGCTGGGCAAGCCTTGCGGTTTCGATTTGGGCGCTCGGCGGCCTTCAGCTTCTGGCTATGGGCATTCTGGGTGAATACCTGGGAAAGATATATCTTGAATCAAAGCACAGACCCAGATATATTGTCGAGAAATTTTTAAATGACGAGGAAAACTGATGCAGAAAATACTTGGCTATATGCGAAAGGCCATACAGGAGTTTGATCTTATTCAGGACGGCGACAGGATCGCGGTCGGCGTTTCGGGCGGCAAGGACAGTACGGTGCTTCTGCTCGGGCTTCATCTCCTGCGGCGGTTTATCGGCATTGATTATGAGCTTGTTGCAGTAACGCTCGACCCGTGCTTCGGCGGGATCGAAAACGACTATACGGCTGTCGAAAGACTTTGCGCGGAGGCAGGGATAGAATATATTCTGAAGCGCACCCAAATAGGTCAGATCGTATTTGATGTCCGCAAGGAGGAGCATCCTTGCTCACTTTGCGCGCGGATGAGAAGAGGAGCGCTTCATGACACTGCCAAGGAGTGCGGCTGCAATAAAGTTGCGCTTGGGCATCATATGAACGATGCTGTCGAAACCTTTATGATGAACTTGTTTATCGAGGGGCGTATAGGCTGCTTTTCGCCTAAGAGCTATCTCTCACGAAAAGATCTGACATTGATACGGCCGCTCGTGTTGGCGCCGGAGAGCGATATCCGCCGTGCCGCCAACAAAAACAGTCTGGAGGTCGTTCGTTCAAAATGCCCTGTTGACGGACATACAAAGCGGGAGGAAATGAAGATAAGACTTCTGGAGGCCGAGCGCAGCGACAAGGGTCTGACCGACCGTATCTTCGGCGCACTCCGCCGCAGCGGAATAGACGGCTGGGGAGGAGTTACAGGCATATCAAGGGAGGAAAACAGCAATGAATGATTTCAGCGCAGAGCCGCGAAATGATACAATAGATATAACGAAGCTGCAGCCGGTGAGCAGCTCGCTTATGTGGTATGTCGCCTTGCTGCCCGCATTTGCGATATTCTTTGAGATGTATGCCGACAGTCGGCTGCTCGGCGCTTTTTTGTGGGGATTGGTTATTGCCGTGCGGATAGGCGTATGCATCTTTGATAACAAAAAGCTCATACGCATGGGGCTCTGGCGCGGCAGCAAGGTCACTCCGCTTGTTCTGCTGCCGGTGATGTATATAGGTAAAAGGCTGAAAATTATTCACCGTCCCGGCTTTCGTTCAGGCTTTTTAGGCGGTCTTGCAGTCGCGTGTGTGTATCTTGCCGCAACGGGGAACGGCTTTGTCGAGGCGATGGGCTACGAGGACGAAGACTACTGTGAGCTTGTCAGCAGCTATTATGCAACCTACATAACTAATCTGCCGGATGATGAGGATTATATCTGTGATTCATATCAGACCATCAGCGATCTGATAGCAAAATACTGTATGGACGAGGGAACTAAGGCTCCTGCCGTGGAATATGAATTTGAAGAACGCGGCGAGAAAAAAACGGTCACCGCATCGTCCGAAATGCAGGGGGTCGTATATGAGTTTGAGTTTCTGATAGATTTTGACGGATATTACTATTCGGGCTGTGAGCTTAGAGAAGTTCGTGCTGACGGCGAGGCATTGACCGACGATGAGCTTGAGCAGCTTATGAAGGATGCCTTTATGCATTCGGTTGACGAGTATGAGGAATAGTTATATTCCGATTTTCACCGAAAATGCGTGATAATATCAAATATAAAACAGCACCGTGACTTTAGGTGGGGTGCGATAAAGAAGTTTTCAAAAACCACGTTAAAGACGAATAAAGCGGATAAGGATAACCCCGTCTGTAACTCACG
>DLOT01000047.1:21806-47307 GCA_002479715.1 Ruminococcus sp. UBA7477
TGCGGTTAATCTGCGCCGCAAGATAGTTCATATGTATTTTTATTTGCCAAGACCTTTTCCACGATGTTCGGGAAGTATTACAGCAGGCAGTTTGTCAGATGTTTATTTTGTTCCCCCACCGCAAGGAGGGTAGCCAACCGGCAGGGGAAACATTCAAATAAACAATCTTTTTATAGCTTACAGCTTTTTGACAGGTCTTACAAACTTCCAGAAGCGTTCAGGATCATGATAGAAATAGAACACCCTGCCCTGCGTAGTGTCAAGGGAATAACCGGATGCGGCATAGTCAAAATTCCTCATCGCTTCCTCAATTTTTTCCTCTACATTGCAATTCTGATCCTGATAGTTGAATGGACCGTGTTCAAATACGATATACTCGCCCTCGGGGACGTCCATAATCTCCATCTGCTCGGGGATCTCACCGCTGTAATCAGCCGGTAGTCTTACTCCATAGCTTTCAGCCTGCGGAATGTTCCAACCGTTGACTCTGCCTGTAGGCTCATTGATAAACGCCATGATCTGACCTGCTCCGCTGTTTGCATCGCTGCCGCCCAGATCGTCCAGCTTTCCCTTAATGCTGTCAAGCAGACCGCAGATCGTATCGCAGTCCTGCCCGGGGATCTTGCTTTGCCTTTCCCAGAAGTCCCAGTAACTGGTGCTTTCGTAATTTCTGATGTGAAGATACTTGTGCGCAGGGATTGTCACAAAGTATACCTTTACATCGCTTTCGGTATTTGCCATACCTATTCCTCCAATACTTATTAAGTAGCAATCAAAAGGTTTGATAATGGTGCGAAGGACAACAGGAACCGGATTACTACGATACTCTCCCGGTGTGATACCATAGGCTTCCTTAAAAGAACGGGAAAAGGCTTCGTGACTTAAGAAACCGTAATCCAGCGCAATTTCAAGAAGCCCCCTCGAGGTATCCCGAACTTCCTTTAACGCAAAAGCAAGTGTGCGCTGTCGTAAGTAGTCGCGAAAATGCATTCCGGAAATCTCTCTGAATTTACGGGAAATATAAAACTCAGAATAGTTCAGCTTTCGAGCAAGACAGGAAAGCGTTACTGCTTCATCTTCTCGTTTTTTAATGCATTCGTCAACATATTCCAGAATTTCCTGCACTAATCTTTCCCATTCTCCCATTACCAGTTACCTCTCTTTTTGATTGCTCTATAATAATTATACAGGACAAAAAAGAATTTTTCTTGATTTGGATTGTCGGAATTTCGACCCGCCGTCATGCTATCTTGCTCACTAGTCTTTACCGAAAAAGGCGGCAACAGGTGCAGCTTTATGCTGCCAGCGGTACGTGGCAAATCCCGATTTATCTTAGCAATAATTCTACATCAAAACCTTTACATATTCAATAGAAACGCCATAGCGCTTTTGACTGAAAATCATAAGTGCTATGGCGAAAGCTTCTTTATGAGTGCCGCTATCTTGCCGCGATGCTGTTTTTAATACTGTTATGATCTAAGGAATGGCTTTCTGCGTCTTCAGAAGCATTTTCCCATTCTGTTTTTGCGGCATTCTTCTATGTTGCCGCAGTGGTAGCAAAGCTCATTTTGACACTTGCCGTCAGCGAAAAACTCAGCTATATTGCTCACTGTTGTTTCGGCTATATTGCTGAGCGCCTCCTCTGTAAGAAAAGCCTGATGCGAGGTAACGATCACGTTTGGCATTGTGATGAGCCTTGCCAAGGTGTCGTCTGCAATGATATGCCCCGAGTAGTCCTCAAAGAAAATGTCCGCTTCTTCTTCGTATACATCAAGACAGGCAGCGCCGACCTTGCGCTCCTTGATCCCTTCGAGAAGGGCGTCTGCGTCTATCAGCGCGCCGCGTGAGGTGTTGACGATAACAACGCCTTTTTTCATCAGCTTGATGCTCTTTTCGCTGATGATGTGATAGCTCTCCTCGTTGAGAGGGCAGTGAAGCGAGATGATGTCACTTTGGGCAAAAAGCTCGTCGGTCGAAACATAATCTATGCCGCTGTCCTTCGCCGGATATTTGTCGTAGGCGATGACCTTCATGCCGAATCCGCGGCATATATCAATAAAAACGCGTCCGATCCTTCCGGTACCGATAACTCCTACAGTTTTTCCGTGCAGGTCAAAGCCTGTCAGACCGTTAAGACTGAAGTTGAAGTCTTTCGTTCTGATGTATGCTTTGTGGATGCGGCGGATAGATGTCAGAAGCATTGCCATGGTATGCTCCGCGACGGCATACGGCGAGTATGCGGGAACACGCAAAACATGGATCTTTCCGAAGCAGTGCTTAATGTCAACGTTGTTGTATCCGGCACAGCGCATTGCGATGACACGGATACCCATGTCATAGAGCTTGTCTATGACCGGGGCGTTTATCGTGTCATTGACGAACGCACAAACTCCGTCGCAGCCGTTTGCAAGGTCAACAGTATCCTCGTTAAGCTTAGTTTCAAAAAATCTGAATTTTACCCCGTTCTCATTTCCGTATTTTTCAAACGACGGTTTGTCATAGGGCTTGGCATCAAAAAATGCAAATTTCATTAATAACTCTCCTTTAACAGCCTGCATCGGCAAACTTTATGGTGTATATTTTATCATTGCAAAGCTTTTTTGTCAATAGCTGCCGACGTTGCTGCATCGTTTTATTCTCAGCTCGCCGCCTTGAAGCCGAATGTGAAATATATGCCGTAAGACCCATTCGTCCGCCAAAGCGCCGAGATAAGATATTCCGAACCACAAAAACACAAACGGCAGACAGATCTGACCCATGTAGTTCAGCGGCACATCTGAGTAGTCCCAGACGTTAAGACCCATATACAGATTGGTGACAAGCCCGCATAGAAGCTCCGAGGTGGTTATGAACATAGTCGAAAGAGTCAGCTGCTGCATGAGCGTCAGCCTACCGCTTCGCCGCAAACGTCCCAGGCAGCCAATAAAGACAAAACACAGCCCGCCGAGCAGTCCCATAGAAATATGGGTAAACCCGCGCGAGATGATCTCCAATCCGCCGTAGCACAGCCCTCCGATGCTCATAAAAGCTGTCAGCCAAATGTATTTATAAAACCTGTTCATCGGTTTTTCGTCCCCTTTTTGTTTTCTTTGTATTAATGTGTCCGAAAAAACGCAGATTAAAACAGCTGTGAATAATTTTCGCCAAAAAAAGAGCCTCCGAACTGTTCGGAGGCGAAAACAGGCGGTTCGCCGCTTACAGGATATGTAAGCTCTATAAACGGTTCTGACCGCCAAGCCCGAAGCTTATCTGAAGCGCGCTGTTGATCTTGTTCATTGATGCGCTGTCAAGCTCGCCCATGCGCTCCTTGAGCCGCCGCTTGTCTATCGTTCTTATCTGCTCGAGAAGCACGACCGAATCTTTGGCAAGCCCGCAGCTTCCCGAATCGACTTCGATGTGAGTGGGCAGTTTCGACTTGTCCCGCTGACTTGTGATCGCGGCGGCGATGACTGTCGGACTGTGCCTGTTGCCGACATCGTTTTGCACGATAAGCACAGGTCTGATGCCGCCCTGCTCTGAGCCGACGACCGGGCTGAGATCGGCGTAGTATATTTCGCCGCGGTGTACAGACATTCGTTTCAACTCCTTTGAGGTTTTCTGGTATGTATTATTGCCGATGTTTTCAGTGTTTAAACATACTGCCTTAATATCTTATGCACTAAAGGTGTATTGTGACAAATTGTGCCAAGAAATTTGTGATAATCGTAAAATCGCCGGCGGAAAATTAGTGCTATTCGACTAAATGCTACAGCGCCGTTTGACAAAAAATTATGTATATGATATAATCAATGATGTATAGTTATCAGAGCAGGAGGGTTATTATGGTCTGTAAAAAATGCAAGGAGATTTTGCCTGACGACGCAGAGGTCTGCACCTGCTGCGGCGCTAAAATAAAGCGCAAGCCCCATAGAGAGAAAAACAAGCGCGCCCCCCGTGAGAATTCGGGGGAGAAGGTGTCGTTGATCCCGAAGCTTAAAATAATCGGTTCGGTTCTGGGAATAGTCATAATATTGATTTTGGTCATAACACTGATACTGGCACTCTTTGCCGATGACGGGAAAAAGACAGCCAAGGAGCTTTCCGAGTATATCGGAAAAAGTATGCTGACTGCAATCAACGACAGCGATATAAAGGTCTATGAGGAGTCGGCGTATAAGGCGGTCAACAACGCGGTCAAGTTTAACTATATCATTGAGGATGATGACAGCGTTAAAGTCGATGGAATAAATTTTCCCGAGTGGGCGGTGACAGTGTGCCTGAATGAGGATGAGGAGATAGTTACGGTCACATATACCGACTTCACGGTCTGCAAAAAGAATCATAAGGGGCCGGAGGCTGATAAGCTGATAAACCTCGACAACGTCAAGACAAACGAAAAGTATAAAAAGGTTTCCGATGAGATAGATCTGGATCCCTATAGCGTGACCTACGACAATTCTTTCGTGACTTATACTTATAAGTATTATTACGAGGACGAGGTGGGTAACGAGCAGGCGGTCAGACTGACGGTCACCTTCAACGCAAACCTTGAGTATCAGTACTACAGTTCGACTCTTGTTTACCCGGAGGATATATAAATATATTAACTGGATCTGCATAGCCCAGGCGCACCGTATGATTTTCGGTGTGCCTGTTGATTTTTGGAGGTTTATGGTGAAAAAGTCCAAAAAAGCGGGCGTATTTTTACTGCATTTTGTAGTCGCCTGTTACAAAAAGGATACAAATTGTTGCTGAAAGTTATCAAAATGATTTTAGTTGTTGACATAATGCGGAGATGAGTGTATCATATAATTAATATATTGTGCATACTAATAATGTTGTCCGCACAGTGGATTTTTATTCGGAGGAGGAGAAGCTATGGACGGCAATGAATTGAATCTTTGCCTTGGCTGTATGAATGAGCTGGATGCCGACGGCACCTGCCATAGATGCAGCTACGGTAATAATGTGCCGCGAATACAGCCATATCTTGCGCCGTCAACTGTTTTGGATGACCGCTACCTGATAGGCAGACTGCTGACCTATAACGGAGAGGGAGCTTCTTATATAAGCTATGATACGGTCGCCCATGAAAAGGTGGTCGTGAGGGAGTATTTCCCGGACACCTTTTGCAGCAGAAGTCAGAATTCCGATGTGGTCAGCGTGATTCCCGACTGCCTTGCAAAGTATAAAACATATATGTCGGAGTTCGCCGAGGTCAATAAGGCGCTTTCCCGACTGAGAACATTGCAGAATATCCAGCCTGCTAAGGATATGTTTGCGCAGAATAATACTACATATGCCGTTTATCCTTATGTAGAGGGAGTTTCGCTGAAGAAGTTTTTGCAGACCAATTCGGGCAGACTGAGCTGGGAGCAGGTCAAAAAACTGTTTCCGCCCGTGTTCACCACACTGAGCCTCGCACATAACGCAGGAATAATTCACAGAGGAATTTCCCCTGAGAATATTATTGTAACTAACAAAGGCGAGCTGAAAATATGCGGCTTTTGCATAAGCGCCATAAGGACCTGCAATTCCGAGTTGACTCCCGAGCTTTATTCGGGATACGCTGCCCCGGAGCAGTATAATTCTCTGGAGTGGCAGGGCTCGTGGACTGATGTTTACTCGATTTCCGCAGTGCTTTACAGGATACTGACAGGCTGTGTGCCTACTGAGGCATACAGAAGAATAGGCAATGACGACTTGGTTGATCCTATCAGAATAAACAGTGAAATACCTGCCGCTGTTTCGCACATAATAATGAAGGGAATGGCCGTCCGCAGTGAGGACAGAATACAGACCATTACCGAGCTTGTTACAAGGCTTTTCGAGCAGCCGCAGTATATCGAGCATGAGAAAGGCGCAACACAGACAATTCCGGTACAGAAGCCCGAAACGCCCGCTCACCGAATTCCCGTTGAACAAAGCATCGGGCAGGAGGAGGAAAACACAAGAGCCAAGACTATTGCAACCATTGCACTTGCGGCGGCGCTTCTGGTGCTTGCGATCATTCTTCTTGTGATACTGCTTAGCAGCAGCGGCGGTGACCGCGGACAGTCGAGTTCAGGAAATAATTGGTCGACACCGACATTGGGAACAAACACGACTGTTACTGTAACAGATCGCAATGACAGCTCGGTATCTGAACAGGTCATTACCACGCCCGCACCGGTCACAACCGTGTCGCCCTACGGAGAGGGAGCTATAATGCCGCAGTTGGTCGGTTACTATTATGAGTCTGTCAAAGGCTCTGTTTCGACCGCTTTCAATATCACCATTATTGAGGATTACGACAACCTCGCCTATGCAAAGGGGTACATCACTAATCAGAGCATAGAGGCCGGAACCGCCTATGATCCGGAGAATTTCCCGGATCTCGCTATCAGCATTTCGATGGGTCCGTCAATGGTTGAAATCCCCGCATTTTCCGGCGTGGGAAAAGATGCGTATATCAGAAAGCTGAATGATTACGGCATCAAGTATGAGCTAAAGACTATGTATTCCAATTATGTTGCCAAGGATATTGTCTGCCTGACAAGCAAGCTGCCGGGAGAACAGATCAACGTCAAGGAAAAAGAAGTTTTGACGGTGTATATCTCCGCCGGAGTCGATCCTGCAACAACTACTACGACCGTTTCCGAAACGACCGCCAACGAGGGCGAGCAGCCGGTGGAAACGGGCGGTGAAGAAGATCCGCCGATCGAAACAAGCTCAAGCGATATAGGAGATCGTCCGCTTAATCCTGACGAGATCGGTTAGAAGTCAAAGTCCAAAGACTGTAAAAGTCCTTGACAAAAAGGTGCTTTGTATGTTATCATATATTATGCATGATAGGGCAGAAAACCTGTTGGATCAATGATTTATGTTAAATTTTTTTGAGGAGGTGGCGTTGCCCGTAAGCATAGGAGCTTTCGGACAACAAAATACTATGATTAATGCTATAGGCGTTTTAACCAGCGGCGGCGACGCACCGGGAATGAATGCCGCTGTTCGTGCGGTCACAAGAGCCGCTCTCAACAAAGGAATCAGGGTTTATGGTATCCGCAGAGGTTATAGCGGCCTTATTTCGGGAGACATCATTGAGATGAGTGCCAGAGATGTTTCGGGAATCATTCAGCGCGGAGGAACGATCCTTCGTACCGCAAGATGTCCTGAATTCCGCACAGAGGAGGGCCTTCAGAAGGCTGCCGAAAAGTGCAGAGAGCTTAATATGGACGGCATTGTTGCTATAGGCGGAGACGGAACCTTCAGAGGAGCGGCAGACCTTTCAAGACATGGCATCAAGTGTGTAGGACTTCCGGGAACGATCGACAACGATATCGCCTGCACCGAATACACTATAGGCTATGACACTGCTATGAATACCGCTATGGAGATGATAGATAAGCTCCGCGATACTACCGCTTCGCACGACAGATGCACCGTTATTGAGGTAATGGGCAGAAGGGCAGGCTATATCGCCCTTAACACAGCGATCGGCGTCGGCGCGGAGGCTGCGATAGTTCTTGAGGAAAACTATGACCTTGACGAGATCGCTTCAAATATGCTGGCGACAAAGAAGCAGGGCAAATCTCACTTCCTTATCGTTGTTGCAGAGGGCGTCGGACAGACCGATGTTATTGCAAGAGAGCTTCAGGAGAAAACGGGTATCGAGTCGAGAGTCACTGTTCTCGGACACGTTCAGAGAGGCGGAAGCCCCACAATGCGCGACAGAGTTGTCGCCACGGAAATGGGATATTATGCCGTTGAGCTGCTTGCGGCGGATAAAACCGACAGAGTTGTCGGAATGAAGGACGGCAAGATCTACGACGTAGACATTCAGGAGGCGCTTTCTATGCAGAAGGCATTTCCCGAAAGAAAGTACAAGATGCTGTACGATACGGCGTTTTAAAATAAAATAATAGTTTTCACACAGAGTAGAGGGCCAAGCGTGAAGTGTCAGGCAGACGGGGAGTTGTTGCTTGAACGAAAAAGCTTTATAGGCTTTGCGGTTTGGCCTTTGCATCCCGCTGAATGTGTAACCGAAGCCTGTCGCTCCGATTATGCACAAGGCTGTGCATATGCAATAGCATATTAGCATAAAAGGAGGAATTATGATGGGCTTTTTTTCTATGTTTAAAAAATCTGCGGAAGAACTGAGATCGGTCAGATGCGTTGTCGTTACGGGATTTTTGGTCGCGGTCTCTATGGTTATTGAGGGCTTTTCGATCGACTTTTCGTGGTTCAAGATCAACTTTGCATTTTTGGCGATCGCGTCTATAGGTATGCTCTTCGGGCCGAGTGTTTCACTGATCGCGGGCTGTGCCTGCGATATCGTGGGGTATATAGCGAAGCCGGGTCAGGCGTTTCTGCCGATATATATTCTGGCGGCTGGGCTTCAGGGACTGATCTACGGTATATGCCTTTACCGCAAAAATGACGGTGTTTCAATCAAGCTTGCAAATAACAAAACACGGTCGGAAAGAGATATAACCTTGTTTGTAAGAGCGATATTTGCAAGATTGCTTGATGTGGTTTTTATCAACCTGATAATTAATACCAAGCTTAATCTGCATTACGGCTTTATTCCTGAGCAGGCATACGGCGCGGCTATCGTTGCAAGGGTTTCAAAAAATGTGATCGAGCTTGTCGTGGATATTCCTCTGCTGTTTATGCTGCTGCCGGTCGTTCTAATAGCATATAAGCGCTCGGGCGCAGACCGAAAAATATCTTGACAAATACAAGGATATGAGTTATAATATCAGTAATATCTATGTAAGGAGATCATCGCAATGAAAAGAATAGTTACTATCAAGACCAGAGATATGAAGGAAAGCGTTAAGCATGGCGGATGCGGCGAATGCCAGACCTCTTGCCAGTCAGCTTGCAAAACTTCCTGCGGCGTTGCAAATCAGAAGTGCGAAAAGTGCGGCAAGAAGGACTAAATTGTTAATTCAAAGGCCGAAAATGCCGCTTGCTTTGGGGCAGGCGGCGTTTTTTTGTGCGGAAAGGGATTTGTTATGATTCATCAGTATAAGCTAGGCGGATATAATATCGTTCTCGATACATTCAGCGGAAGCGTACACATTGTTGACGAGGTGGCGTATGACATAATAGAAATGTATGAAAACAGCAGTGATAGCGAGATCATTGAGGCGATAACGGCGAAATATCCTGAAGTTACCGAGCAGGATGTTCTCGACACCATTAAAGATATCCATGAGCTGAAAAATCAGGGCAAGCTCTTCTCTGAGGACGAGTATGCCGATAAAGCCTTTGATTTTAAAAACCGCCATACCGAGATAAAAGCGCTTTGCCTTCATGTAGCCCACACCTGTAACCTGAACTGCGAGTATTGCTTTGCGGGGCAGGGAAAGTATCACGGTGAGCAGGCTGTGATGAGCTTTGAAACAGGAAAGCGTGCGCTTGATTTTCTTGTTGAAAACTCCGGAAGCAGGGTAAACCTTGAGGTGGATTTTTTCGGCGGAGAGCCGCTTATGAATTTCGATGTCGTCAAACAGCTTGTTGCATATGCAAGAAGCATTGAAAAAGACAAGGGCAAAAACTTTCGCTTTACTCTCACTACGAACGGAGTTCTGCTTGATGATGAGGTGACAGAATTTGCAAATAAGGAGTGCCATAACGTTGTTCTTTCGCTGGACGGGCGCAAAGAGGTTCATGACCGACTGCGGAAAACGATAAACGGCAAGGGAAGCTACGACACTATAGTTCCGAAGTTTCGGGAGTTTGTCAAAAAGCGGGGAGATAAGGGCTATTATGTCCGCGGTACATATACACACAATAACACCGATTTTTATAACGACATAATGCATATGGCGGACTTAGGCTTTACAGAGCTTTCAATGGAGCCTGTAGTTTGTTCTCCGAGCGACCCCTATGCCCTCACTGATGAGGATTTCCCCGTACTCTGCGAGCAGTATGAGAAGCTGGCTGTTGAAATGCTCCGTCGTGAAAAAGAGGGCAAGCCGATCACATTCTATCACTATATGATAGACCTCGAGGGAGGACCGTGCATATATAAGAGGATCTCAGGCTGCGGAAGCGGAACAGAGTATCTTGCCGTTACCCCTTGGGGAGAGCTTTTCCCGTGTCATCAGTTTGTCAACGATCCTAAGTACAGCATGGGCGATATATGGAAAGGCATCACCAACACAGCGCTTCGGGATGAGTTCAAAATGTGTAACGCATATGCGAGAAAAGAGTGTGCCGAATGCTGGGCAAAGCTCTATTGCAGCGGAGGCTGCGCGGCAAATGCATATCATGCGACAGGCTCGATCTCCGGGGTATATGACTATGGCTGCCGGCTTTTCAAAAAGCGTATTGAGTGCGCGATAATGATAAAAACAGCTGAGGCGATAGAGGATATGGGAGATGCCGACAAATAAAAACAAAGCACCGAGTTTTGATAAATTCGGTGCTTTATTATTCGCCGGGTCAACAGGACAGACTTATTTGTCTGAAGCCGTTTTCTTTTCTCTTGCGTAGTCGATCAAAGACTGTGCGAGCGCACGGCCTTCGGGAGAATCTGCAAGTGATGCAAAGTCGGCGTTGCACACAAGCACTTTTCCGCCAAGACAGTCGTACTCATAAATCAGCGCCAGCGAGTGGTTGCGCGCAAAATTGTCGATAGTGCGGACGATAACGCGCTTGTCGGTCTGTCCGTCAATAATTTCGCTCCTGGACAGACTGACGGGTTTATACCACATGGGCGTTGAGAAGCGCTTGCAGGAAAAGCCCTTCAGCGCAGGGTGTGAATTGTCGATAAGCAGTCCCATAGTTCCGACAGGGACCTGCTTGCCCATAGAGTTTGAGATATTACTGAACATCGGATAGCACCAGAAATCGGTGCAGTAAAAACCTTCGATGCTGCTTTCCGGATCCGGCACTCGGCTCAATATGACTGTTTCGCCTCGGGAAAGTGCTTCCTTGACTTCATCGTCCAGCTCACGCTTAATAAGGCAGCCTGCTGTGTCCAGCTTCTCAACAGTGCGGATTATGTCAAAAACGTAGTGGTTTCCGATGTCGCTTTCTTCGATCCAAAGCTTCAGGCAATCGCCGCTTATGGTTGTTTCTATTCTTCCTATGTCCGCGTAGTTTTCATAAGGAGGTATTACAAAGCTTCCGCCGCTTTCGCCGAGCGACCAGCAAAGTCTTTTCCCCGCATAGGATATTCCGCCGAAGTCTGTCAGCTGAATATCGGCACAGAAGCTTTCGCCCTGTGTATAAACATACTTTTCAAAGCGCGCCAGAATAACAGTCTGTGAGAAAAACTCACGCCATTGCTTTGCTGAGATAAGACCCTTGCTGTCCATAAACGCATCGAGAATGCCGACCAGAGCAGTGCCCTGACCGGAGAAATCCTGTATGTCGAGGATCTGGCAGCCGGCAAGTGTCTTTGAACGCAAAACAGCTTCAAGTTCCTCCTTGTAACAGCTTACGGTAAGTGCGCCGCTGGCTTTAAAATAGTCGTCTGCCAGTTCGCCCAGACCGGCCTTTTCCAAACGTTCTCTGAAAACCTCAAGGTTGCGCGGTTTCAAAGAGCCTGTGTATTTTTCGATTTCGCAAAAGTTCGGATAAGTTTCATATTGACCGATCTCGTGCGTTATGATGGGTATGTCAGGCTTGAAGCCGCCTTGACTTCCCTCGGCCTTTACCTCCTTCACTCCGGTCCCGTACTGTATGCTTATCGTGCCGCCGGCGCTCTCGCCCTCGCCTGTGCCCAGAACAGCCGCGTCGTAGTCCTTGAGGGTCGACGGCTCATCGGTCTGAACGTGACCCAAGGGTGCGTCGCACATAGCATATGAGCCTCTGATAAGCCGTTCTTTTGAAAGACGGACTCCTACAAAATAGTCGTCGTTTTCAACAGTGTTCGGAAAGAATTGAAAGTTATTTGAGCCTTGCGTATAAAGCGGCCTGCCGTCGAACTCTCTTAGCCTGCCCATGATCTCGTTGATGCGCTTCGGATTTCCCCATAGCTCGTTGCCCATAGACATCATACAAAATGACGGGTGGTTTCCGAATGCCGCTAATATTCTCAACCCTTCGGAAATAAGATATTCCTGTTCCTCGGCATTAAAGCCCTCCTCACCGGGAGCTGCGATCGTTCCCCAGAATGGCAGCTCAGGGGACATATAAATGCCGAGAATATCCGCTGCCTCAAAGGCTGCCTCGGGAGGGCAGCAGGTATGGAAGCGGTAGTGGTTTATGCCGTAGTCCTTAGCTGTTTTCATAACCCTGAGCCAGCTTTCAACATCTGTCGGGGCATAGCCGGTCAGCGGAAATATCATGCCGTCGTGCTTTCCGCGCATAAAGGTTTTTTCACCGTTTATTATAAACTTGCCGCCGTCACACGAGAGCTTTCTCATNNTCATTCCTGCTGTGAAAGACGACTTATCTCCGTCTGTGTCAACGGTTATACGATAAAGAGAGGGGGAGCGATCGCTCCAAAGCTGTGCCTCTCCGCATGGCGAAACCGCTGCAAAGAATTTGCTTCCGCTGATCCGCGCCTGCGCAGACGAAACTTCTCCGTCTTTCTCAACACTTACGGTGATCTTTTCTGCGGGTTCGCCGATAATATCACCCGTAACGATAAAACGCTTCAGATCAAGGTCGCTGTCTATGCGGATATTATCGGAATAGGTCTTTCCGAAATATCTCAGCTCAATTTTTCCCGTGATGCCGAGCCAGTTTGTCTGTGTGTCCGGCGAGGTCATATGACCTCCTCGGGTCTTGTATCCGACATTTGAAACGCAGATCTCGATCCTGTGCTTCCTGCCGTCGCAAAACTTTGAAATGTCATATATATGCGGTGCGCAAAGGCTGTCGCATTCGCCGATCAGATTGCCGTCGATATAAAGCTGAGTGATTCTCGTTCTTTCGAGAAAAATAACTGCTCTGACGCCTCGCTTTTCAAAAACGGCATTCCGTGCAAACCAAGCCTGCCCCGAATAAGCATATGTGTCGGTCAGACAGCCCGTTTCGGCTTTTGGATTCGGCTTGCCCTTTCTGGCGTTTGAGGTTGTATTTGGAAGTGAAATATCATCGCAGTAGCTGCGGTCAAACGAAAAATCCCACAGCCCGCTCAGATCTGTTCTGAATATCATAAGGCGTCAGCTCCTATACAATTTATTGTTTAATTCATTGTATCATATTTTAAAATGAATTACAACCGCTTTTCACAATTTCTCAATAAACATCACAAAAAAAACAAACCGACGCAGATATACGCCGGTTTAAAATTTTTATATATTCGGATAATATGACTTTGATTACAAAACGCTTATCAGCCACGGGATAAAGTATGATACCGTACACATAATAACAGTCGCCAGTATAAGGCCGAGGAAGATAGCCGGGACAGCCTTTTTAAGCTTAACTCTCAGCAACGCGGCGATCAGCGAGCCGGTCCATGCTCCGGTTCCGGGCAAGGGTATTCCGACAAACAGCATCAGACCCCAGAATTCGTACTTCTTTATTTTGTCGCTCTTGCCAATTGCCTTGCTTTCGAGCTTTTCTACCATCGGGCGGAAAAGCTTTGTCTTTTTCATGAGTTCAAATATCTTGGTAATAAACAGCAGTATGAACGGAATGGGAACGATATTTCCCACAAGGCAGATAGGTATCGCTTCGACTATAGGAATGTGAAGCAGAGCGGCAGCGATTATTCCTCCGCGAAGCTCCAGAATAGGAATCATCGAAATAATGAAAATTATCAGTTCCTTCGGCAGAGCTGAAAGGGCATTTGTCAGCCAGTTGGCAAGATCCTCAACCATGTGAGTCCTCCTTTGTTTCTTCAAACTTAGCTTTGCAGGCAAGCTCTATGCAGCTCATAAGCTTCAGAAGCTGCTGTTTGCATTGATAACTGCAAACCAGCGGTGCAGTCTGTTCGGCGAGAGCCTTTGCCTCGGCAAGCCTGTCTGTTTTCAGGAATATCAAAATAAGATATATGTTGCACTCGCTGTTTATCGCGGCGTCAGAGGTCGCGCACTTAACATCAAGAAGCATTTCTTCAGAATGTTCCAGATTTCCGCGCATATATTCCAAAACCGCAAGCGTGTGATAGATCGGCGGCGAATCGTATTTGTCAAAAAGGGGCTTGACGGAAAGATAGATTTTCTCGGCACACTCCCTGTCACCCGACATAAGCGCTGTGTAGAGCGCTGTGTTGTAGTAGTCTGCTCTGCCTAGCTCACTGAGCGACGAGGGATCAACCTTGCACAGTGCATCAACTGCGTCACTGTAACGCCCTGCCTGACAGTAGCACCCTGTAAGCCGAATGTTGGCGCGGCTTTTTGAACGCTTCGATCTGGCACGGGCAGCTTTATTTTCATAGTATTTGAAAAAATCCTCGGTGTATCCGTTTTCAAGAGCCTTCGCATTGACGGCCGCCTCTTTTCTTCGCCGCAGCAGCAGGAAAACGATGCATACAGCCGTCATAGCTGCCAGTATAACAGCAAACGAGGAGAATAAGTCGTTGATAACAGCTTCTGCGGTGACGGATTTTCCGGCAAAAAACCTCAGCGAGGCATAAAGCCAAGCGGCCGCTACTGACGAGCATACAATAAGAAGGACCGATCTGACTGCGGAAAAAAAGCCTCTCAGCATACCGATTTATACTCCTCTCCATAAAAATATACAGATACAATAGATATTATATCATATAAGCGCAAGCGTTATGATATAATNNCGTATCGACGAGGACATAAACTTATAATAGACGTTTCGCGTCTATTATAACACAGCTTTTCCGTTTTGTAAAGCACAAAATACTTGACCCGAGGTTTACCTATGTGCTTGACAAAACACGGCGTGTGTTATAAAATATATTTAATACAGTCATTTTTATGAACAGGAAAATTCGTTATGAAAAAAATGCTTTTTGTTTTTAATGCCAAAGCCGGAAAAAGTCAGATCGCAGCTTCTCTGGGCGAAATAATCAATACATTTACTGCCGGCGGCTACCTTGTTACTGCCTATCCGACGCAGTGCAGGCTCGATGCTTTCGAGAAGATCGGCTCAATGGCTGAAAAATACGATATGGTGGTTGTTTCGGGCGGCGACGGGACCTTGAGCGAGTGCATAAAGGGTATAATGAAAAGCGGCGTAAGTGTGCCGATCGGATATATTCCTTCAGGCTCAACAAATGATTTTGCCCGAAGCGTTGATATACCGGCAAAAGCTACCCGAGCCGCCAAAAACGTTCTTGAGGGCAAGCCCTTCAGCATCGACATAGGTTCGTTTAACGGCGAATACTACTGCTATGTTGCGGCGTTCGGCGCATTTACGGATGTTTCTTACGAAACTCCGCAGAATTTCAAGAATCTGTTCGGACATCTGGCATATATTCTTGAAGGAGCAAAACGGATAAATAAGCTTGAGGCTTATGACCTTACGATCGAGCATGACGGTGAAACCTATGTCGGCGACTTTGTGCTTGGGCTTATTACAAACTCGTTTTCCGTCGGTGGAATGACACAGCTGATAACTACTAAGGACGTTTATTTTGACGACGGCCTGTTTGAGGCGATCTTTATAAAGATGCCAAACGGAATAATGGAGTTTCAGAGCCTGTTGACAAAGCTGGTCGCCGGTGATCTGGATCCAAAGCATTTTCTCACCTTCAAGTCGTCGTCTATCAGAGTGACCTGTGACAGCGAGATCTCTTGGACTCTCGACGGTGAGGAAGGGGGCAAATATAAAGTTGCGGAAATAACAAATCACCGCAGGGCAGTCAGCATAATTATTCCTCAAAAGACGTTNNAATCCTTCAGGTCGGAGCTGAATTTGAGAGCATTTTAGTCAAATTTGAAGTTTTGAAGCAAAACCTCTTGCAAAATGAAAGAGGTGGTGCTATAATATATTCGTATTAATATTTTTTGAAAGAGGGCTTTCCTATGTTAAACATCAGATACGAGCTGACAAAGACTCCAAAGGCCAAGCCTGCTGACGAGTCAAAGCTTGGCTTCGGTCACATCTTTACAGACCATATGTTTGTAATGGACTACACGACGGGAGAAGGCTGGCACGACGCCAGAATCGTTCCCTACGGCGAGTTTGCTATTTCACCTGCCGCTATGTGCCTGCACTACGGTCAGACGGTTTTTGAGGGCCTCAAGGCATACAGAACGGCTGACGGAACAGTTCAATTTTTCAGACCGATAGAGAACTTCAAGCGCCTTAATCAGTCAAATGAAAGACTGGTAATTCCGCACATCGACGAGCAGGACTGCCTGCAGGCTCTCCACGCACTTGTAGAGGTCGAGAAGGATTGGGTTCCCCATACAGACGGAGCATCTCTCTATATCCGTCCGTTCATTATTTCGGTTGACCCGTTCCTTGGTGTTAAGCCGGCAGATCACTATATGTTTTTCATAATTCTTTCGCCCTCCGGCGCATATTATGAAACTGGTCTTAATCCCGTTTCGATCTATGTTGAGAGCAAGTATGTAAGAGCAGTAAGAGGCGGCATGGGCTTTGCCAAGACAGGCGGAAACTACGCGGCTTCTCTTATCGGACAGGACGAGGCTCACAAGCAGAATTACTCGCAGGTTCTTTGGCTGGACGGCGTTGAGCAGAAGTACATAGAAGAAGTCGGCGCTATGAACATTATGTTCGTTATCGACGGCGAGGTAGTTACGCCTATGCTTCAGGGCTCTATCCTTCCGGGTATAACAAGAAGGTCTGCGCTTGACGTTTGCCGCGCAAAGGGCATTCCGGTTTCCGAGAGAAGAATTACCATTCAGGAGGTCGCCGATGCTTATGACAGCGGTAAGCTGACCGAGGTGTTCGGAACAGGTACGGCAGCTGTTATTTCGCCGGTTGGACATCTCAAGTGGAATGACAAGGTTATGATAATCAATAACAACGAGATAGGTCCGATCTCTCAGATGCTTTATGATACCATGACAGGTATTCAGTGGGGCAAGATCGAGGACAAGTTCGGCTGGATCGAAAAGCTTTGATAAAAAACAAAAGGCTCGGATATTAGTTCTATATTCATAAAGAATTTTAAGCCCCAAAGTAATTATTGATAATTGCTTCGGGGCTTATTGTTAATATTCGATTGCTCACATAAATCAAAATTTATAGCAGTTTCTCCAACAAAAGAAATTCACCTTTTCGCCAATTGGCAATACCAACTTTGTGATAACCATTATTGGAATACAATTTCAACGCATATGGATTTTCACAGAATACATCGAGTCGTATAGCTTTCATCCCAAGAAAACCTAATTCACTTTCAATGTGCAACAACGTTGTATATGCAATGCCTTTTTTCTGAAAATCAGGTGAAACACATAATCTATGAATCACATTAAAATTATCACCGATATATTTCCATTCTCCGTTTTGGTATTGTTCATCACATTCTTTGTTTAAGGCATATACAACCACGATTTTTTTATTGTGGATACCTATGTATAATTCATTTTTCTCAATATCATTACTGAAATCCTCTTTTGTAGGATAAATACTATCCCATTGATGAATATTTTCCCGCTCCATTTGTTTTATAGCATTTTCAACTAATTGAAAAATATCATCTAAATCATCAATGCTTGCAACTCTATATGATATTTCCATAGTACCTCCTCATATAAATTCCGATTTGTCTTACTAAAATTATATATCAAGAGACGTTATATGTCAATAAAAACGCCATAGCACTTCTGACTGAAAATCATAAGTGCTATGGCGAAAGCTTCTTTATTAGCACCTGCCTTGCTCCGGGCTTTCTTTTTGTGCGTTAGTCCTTGTCTGCCTTGTTTTTCTCCTTGTAGGCTTCCTTTTCAGCCTTGGCGCGGCTCTTTTTCCGCGCGGCGATCAGCGTCGCAATAAGCCACGGCAGAATGGTCACAACAGTTATGGCAAGCCCAAGAAGCTGATACCACTCGTATGACGGGTCGTGAATGCTGACAACTTCGATCCAGTAGAGAACGCTGAGAATAAGCATTCCCAGAAATAAAAGCTTTTCGTTCATATTAAAGCCTCCCGAATATTTTTGTATAAATCCGCTAAGTTAAGTATAGCATACCGCAAAGATTTTGGCAAGCATTTTTTTGACTATAAAGTTCTACAATAAGTGCGAAAGGTTTTTTAGACCTCCCGCACTTATTTTTTTATGGCTTTTGCCCTTAACGAGGATAGAGCAACGCAGAGGTGCGACTCGAGCGCGTTATGGGATTTTAGCATAAGGGAATGAAAGCGGAGGGCTCGCCCTCCGCTTTTGTTTTCCTCATTATAACAAAGAAAGGAGCTACCGTATGACTTGCCGCTATTTAACGCTCGAGGACAGACGGAGCCTCGAGCAACTCTACTCACAGGGAGCGGGGCTCTCTGATATTGCAAACTCCCTCAAAGTACACATTGCCACGGTCTACCGCGAGCTTGCAAGGGGCGACACGGGAGAGCTTAACGAGCACGGGCGCGAGGGCTACTCCGCCGAGGTTGCACAAAAGGCGTTCCAAGATAGCCTCAAACGGAGAGGGCGCAAACAGACCGCCACAACATAACAGACACTATTTAATAAAACGGAGTGATTTTATTATGAACAAAATACGCAGAAAAACGTTGCAAGAGCTTTACGACATTATCGCAGACGCAAAAGACAATCTCGACGAGGTACGCGACGAGGAGGACGACTACAAGGAGAACATACCCGAAAACCTCCAGGGCTCGGAGAGATACGAGATTGCGGAGGCGGCGGTAGACGCGCTCGAGTCCGCTATATCCTCATTAGAGGAAGCCCTCGACAGTATCGAGGAGGCTATGCAATGACAGACCAAAAAGAAAGGTTAAAAAAGCTATACGCTCTTGCAATGCGTGGCGTAGGCGGCGAAAAGGAAACCGCGCAAGCTATTCTCGAAAAGCTGCTTAAAAAGTACGCTGTTTCATTGGACGAGCTCGACGAGGATATTATAAGCGAATATCAGCTTGAATACCACGGCAAGGAGCAAGAAAGCCTCTTAAAACAGACGGTATATGCAGAATGAGGATAAAGACAAACGCTTTCGGCAGCGGGCTTTATGGAAACGGTACGGAGGAAAACGCCGCCCGCGCTCTTATAGCGGAGCGGGCTTGCCTCACGGTGGACGAGCTTATAAAGTACGCAGACGGCAAAGACATTTACGGACTCGAGGTAAGCACCCCTATACGATTTCCGCGCCCTCGCCCGCTTTCGGACTTTGGCTTAACGAGAGCTCCGCAAAGCTGGCAATATCTGAAATAAAAGAAAAGCGGCTATAAAAATATAGACGAAACCACGGGAAAAGCGGAAAAAAGCAGCTTAAAAATAGGCTCCGCCCTCGCGTCAATCGGAAAAGGCGCGGTTGCTATGGGTACCGCAGTTGTAGCGGGAGCTACCGCGGTAGGCACCGCAGCGTATAAAATGGCTATGAGCACCGCAGAGCAAGCGGACTACATATCCAACCTTGCGCTTGTCAGCGGCTCGAATACAATAACGCTTACCGCGTCGCAACGCACTACGATACTCGCGGCTATGTCAAGCGTTAAGAGCTTTACGGGCACCTTTGAGCTAACCACGAGGAGCGGCTCAACGCAGATAGGTACGGTAAGCTCCAAAAATGCAACCGTGCAGACCACGGCGGCAAACTCCGCCCCCACCTTTTCGGGATTTACATACCAGGACAGCAATACAACCTCGGCAGGGGTTACGGGAAATAATCAAATTTTTATACAAGGCATATCAACGCTAAAGGTCACAGCAACAGCGGCAACGGCAAAAAACGGCGCGACCATTTCGAGCTATTCCGTTGTGGCGGGCGACGCAACAAAGGCGAGTACGGGTACCGAAATAACCGTAGGCAGAATAGCAAAACCGCCGCGAGCGTTGTTAAGGCTCTCGACGGTATCGAGGCGGAAATGGGAGCGGAGCTATTCGCCCGTGTTTTCCTCACTATCACGGTAGACAATGGCTCCGAGTTTACAGACTACGAGGGTATCGAGCGTAGCGCACTCGGAGAGGGAAAACGCACAACGGTATATTTTTGCCACCCGTACAGCTCATACGAGCGCGGCTCAAATGAAAATCAAAATAAAATGGTACGCCGCCACTACCCGAAAGGCTACGACTTTACCTCCGTTACACCCGCCGACATACGCCGCCTCGAAAAATGGATAAACAATTATCCGCGCGGGATTTTTGATTTTTATAGCTCCGCAGACCTGTACGAGGCGTGTATAAATAGCTTATTTGCGGCTTAGTTGTTAAGAAAATAAAAATTTTTGCACTTTTTCGCACTTACCCCTTGACTTTTCAAAGCATTTTTTTGACTGAAAATGCTTGACTTTCTGAGATCGGTGTGTTATAATAATCAAGCATATGAATTTAACATAGAACTACTGTCTGAACTGAAATGATGGGCTTCTATGACTTCATAATTTCAGTTGAGGGGAGGACGAAAAAGTGAAAGAGGGAATCCATCCGAAGTATGAGGAAACGACGATCACCTGCCACTGCGGCAATGTGATAAAGACTCGTTCCACAAAGAAGGATATCCATGTTGAAATCTGCTCTAAGTGCCATCCGTTCTTTACGGGTAAGCAGAAGCTTGTTGATACAGGCGGAAGAGTTGACAGATTTAAGAAGCGTTACAATATGGACTGATTTCAATATGCCCGCCACAGAAGTGACGGGCTTTTGATTTCGCTTAGGAGGCCGCTTTTGTGAAGTACACGACTGTTGCCGAGCAGGCAAGCTTTACATATATTGAGAAAAAGTCGGAGTTTATTGCGCAGATATCACCTGTAAAAACCGTTGAGGAAGCCGAAGGGTTTATTAACCTTGTCAGGGGACAGCACAGAAAAGCGCGTCATAATGTTTATGCATATATTCTGAGAGAGGGCAATTCCTCGCGCTACAGCGATGACGGTGAGCCGCAGGGAACGGCGGGGATGCCTGTGCTGGAGGTGCTGAAAAAAGCCGGACTGACCGATGTCTGTGTTGTGGTCACACGCTATTTCGGCGGTGTCCTGCTCGGCGCAAACGGANNGACTTGTCAGGGCTTATTCTGCCGCTTGTACTGGTGCGGCAGATGCTGCGAAGAAAAAATATATGGAGGATGCGGTTGAGGTCTGCGTGAATTGCTCATATAGCTTGTATGGAAAGATCACATTTGCACTTGCCCGTTTTGAGGTAAAAACTCTGGAGTCGGATTTCGGAAGCGAGGTTTCGCTCAAACTGCTCGTCCGCGCTAGCTCTGCCGATGATCTTAAAACTACTTTGACTGACATCACCTGCGGAAACGCAAAAATAGGCATTTCGGACATTTTTGAAGCCGATTTTGCCTGAGGTTTTGTGCTTGTCTACAAAGTTTGTTGAAATTTTGTCAAAAATAAAGGGAAATCGGAAAAATAATAAATATAATATTATAGATATGCAGCTTGTGTGATTTGACCTTTGAAGGGAGCTGACAGCCATGACGGAAAAGGAGCTTTTGCCGAGAGAACGTATCGAACAGATCGAAAGAGATGTTCTTTGCAGCTATGCCTGCCTTTCTGCGGAAACAAAAGGACGAAAAAGAAGTGCGTCTCTTGACGACCTGCGGACGGAGTTTCAGCGGGACAGGGACAAAATTCTGCATTGCAATTCCTTCAGAAGGCTCAAGCACAAAACGCAGGTCTTTCTCATTCCTGCGGGCGATCACTACAGAACAAGGCTTACGCATACGCTTGAGGTCGCTCAGATAGCCAGAACGATATCGCGTGCCTTGCGCCTGAACGAGGACTTGACCGAAGCGATTGCGCTTGGGCATGATCTGGGGCATACTCCGTTCGGACACGCAGGCGAAAGAGTACTGAACGAGCTTTGCCCCGAGGGATTCAGGCATTATGAGCAAAGTGTCCGGGTAGTGGATTACATAGAACATGACGGCAGCGGGCTTAACCTTACATATGAGGTCAGGGACGGGATCTTGAAGCACACAAACGGAATTGCCGAAACAAAAGAGGGGCAGGTCGTGCGTATTGCCGACGTTATAGCATATATTAATCACGATATAGATGATTCAATAAGAGCCGGGGTGATCTCCGAGGAGGAGCTTCCGCACGATGCTACCGCCGTTCTAGGAAACACAAAAAGCAAAAGAATTACTACTCTGATAACCTCTGTCGTCAATAACGGAGCCGATAAGCTCTGTATGGACAGTGAGGTCCGGAAGGCGCATGATACACTGCATAAGTTTATGTTTGAGAATGTCTATACAAATCCGCTTTGCAAGTCGGAGGAGGTCAAGGCAAGGGAATTGATAATCAAGCTTTATCAGTATTATATGTCGGATATAGATAGGCTGCCGCAGCTTTACAAAGACCTTGCAAAGCGTTTCGGTAAAAGCCGCGCCGTCTGCGATTATATTGCCGGAATGACCGACGGGTTCGCGATAGGCACATTTAACGGGATTTTTGTTCCTAAGGGCTGGTCGGCTGTTTAACAGCGCCGAAAGAATGAAGGAGAAGATACAATGAGGCTTTCCGACGAGTTTCTTGACAGACTCAGGGCTGCAAACAGAATAGAAAACGTGATGTCGTCTTATGTTACGCTGAAGAGAAACGGAAGGCGATATATCTGCCTGTGTCCGTTCCATTCGGAAAAAACACCCTCATGCGTTGTGTACACCGATACCGAGAGCTTTTATTGCTTCGGATGCCATGTCGGCGGAGATGTGATCTCGTTTGTTCAGAGAATAGAGAATCTGAGCTATATAGAGGCTGTTCGTTTTCTGGCCGATAAAAGCGGCATACAAATGCCCGAAGATGTTAAAATGGGCGACGACTATACTAGAAAAAAACAGCGTATGCTGGAAATGAACAGGAAGGCCGCAAGATTTTTCTTTGATAACCTGCGCGGCGAAAAAGGCTTGCAGGCGAGGGCGTATCTAAAAAAGCGAGGGTTGGAGATCAAAACTATAACCAAATACGGTCTGGGATATGCCTGTGCAACATGGACGACACTGCGTGATTATATGCTCGGAGAAGGATATTCCGAGCAGGAGCTGATAGATGCCAGCCTGATCGCAAGAGGAAAATCCGGAAGGACCTATGATTTCTTTGTCAACAGAGTCATGTTTCCGTTTTTCAACCTTCAGGGTAAGGTCATCGGCTTCGGCGGGCGAACTCTGGACCCGGAGGACAAGAGAAAATATCTCAATACAAAAGAAACGATCTGCTATAATAAAAGTAAATATCTGTTCTCTCTGAATTTTGCAAAGGAACAGGCGACCAAAACTAAACGCCTTTTGCTTTGTGAGGGGAATATGGATGTTGTTTCGCTCAATCAGGCAGGATTTGAAAATTCTGTTGCTACCTGCGGAACGGCAATTACAGATGAGCAGGCGAGGATCATGTCGCAGTATTGCGATGAGGTCATAATATGCTATGACGCCGACACTGCCGGTATCAAAGCCTCCGAGAAGGCCATGAGGCTTTTCGATGAGGCGGGAGTGACTGTTAAGGTCCTTAAAATCGAGGGAGCGAAAGACCCGGACGAGTTTATCCAGAAATACGGTAAGGAGAGGTTTTCATATCTGCTGAACAATTCGGGCGGGGCTGTGGCATTCAGCCTCAGCAGGTGCGAAAGCGGTCTGGATATGGACAGTGAGATCGGTAAGGTCGAGTATCTTAAACGAGCCTGCGATGTTCTGGCGGGTATTCCGACAGATGTCGAGCGGGGGTTTTATATCTCCGAACTGGCGCAAAAATACGGTGTCCCGAGGAATGCAGTCGAGCAGACTGTTAAAAGCATCATGGAAAAGCGCGGACGATCAGAAAAGAAAAAGGCGTGGCAGACCACAGTCAATAGCGTCAGCTCAAGTGTTGATATAAAGGACGGCGTGCCGTCGGCGTCAGGAAAGGTCACAAAGGCTGAGGAGGGGATAATCGCCTTCCTGTTTGCCAATCCGGATGCCGTAAAATACATATCGCCTCCTGCGGAAAGCTTTCAGACTGAGCTTTTGAAAAGAGTCTATACAAGCCTCTGCGGAAAGATCGAGAGGGGCGAAAGCTTATCGGTATCGGCATTCGGCGGGGAGTTTGAGCCGGACGAAATGAGCGAGATAACTAAGGTCATTAATATGACCAAGCTTATAGAGATAAACAGAGAAACGGCGCTTGATTATGTCAAGGTACTAAAGGAAAATGCGCCGGCGGATAACGCAGGTGCTGAGACAATTGATCTTGCAGAGATTGCAAGGCGCAAGAGAAGTAAAGTTAAATAGCCGTGCGAATACTTCGCGGCACATCGGATAATGGCTAAACGATAATGGAGGAATTCAAAATGAATGCTGAAAACACAAAGGTTATTGATAATCTGCTTGAACACGGCAAGGCGACAGGCTCTCTGACCACCAAGGAGATAACCGACGCTCTGGAGAGGCTTGACTATGACCTTGAGCAGATGGACATCTTTTACGACACTTGTGCAAGCTTTAACATCAAGATCATAGATGATGTTGTTCCCGATGAGGACGATCTGATGACTATACCGTCGGAGGACGACGGTAGTGATGACTATAACTTTGCCGCAAGCGCCGATAACATAGGTGTCGATGACCCTGTGAAGATATATCTCAAGGAGATAGGCAGAGTTCCGCTGTTGACTGCCGAGGAGGAGATCCACCTCGCCGAGATGATGAACACCGGCGATGCCAAGAAAGCTGCTGCTGCAAGAAAGCGCCTTTCGGAGGCTAATCTGCGTCTTGTTGTTTCGATCGCAAAAAGATATGTGGGCAGGGGAATGAGCTTTCTCGATCTTATTCAGGAAGGCAATCTCGGCTTGATAAAGGCCGTCGAGAAGTTTGACTATACCAAGGGCTTCAAGTTTTCCACATACGCGACATGGTGGATCAGACAGGCTATCACAAGGGCTATTGCAGATCAGGCAAGAACCATAAGGATACCTGTTCATATGGTCGAGACTATCACAAAGGTCAAAAAGGCGTCATCGCAGCTCCTTCACGAAAACGGAAAGGATCCGACGCCCGAACAGATCGCCGACAGACTTGAAATGACTGAGGACAGGGTTCGCGAGATAATGAGAATAGCGCAGGATCCTGTTTCGCTTGAAACGCCTATAGGCGAGGAGGAGGACTCTCATCTCGGTGACTTCATCGAGGATGAAAACGCTCCGGCTCCGGCAGATGCTGCTTCGCAGGTGCTTTTGAAAGAGCAGATCAATCAGGTGCTTTCAACGCTTACTCCGCGGGAGGAGGCTGTTCTGCGTCTGCGATTCGGTCTTGAAGACGGACGTTCCAGAACTCTGGAGGAGGTCGGACAGCGCTTTAATGTGACAAGAGAGCGCATCAGGCAAATAGAGGCCAAGGCTCTCCGCAAGCTGCGTCATCCCAACAGAAGCAACAAGGTTAAGGATTATCTTGACTGATCTCTTTCCTTGAAGCTTTACATAATTAAGGCAACACCGCACAATCAGCGCGCCATGCGCTTTGTCGGCGCTTACTTGCATATTTTCCGCCATATAGCACAAATTTCGCTTGACAGGCGTTAGCCTGCC